>NZ_JAJSOZ010000019.1:0-61841 GCF_021282335.1 Bacillus sp. G16
CGCTCGACTTGCATGTATTAGGCACGCCGCCAGCGTTCGTCCTGAGCCAGGATCAAACTCTCCGATAAAGTAGTTTGACTGACTACGCACATCGCTGTGCGATTTATTTAAAAATGAATTAACAGGTGCGTTTTGTCTTGTTTAGTTTTCAAAGAACTTTGTGCACTTCTCTCGAAGCGACTACTTAATAGTAACATTTTTAGTTAACTAGGTCAACACTTTTTTAAAAAAGTTTTACTAGTCATGTTTGTGTCTTTTAAAAGACAACAGAGATGATTATACCATAATTTTTATGACTGTAAAGAGGTATGGACATAAAAAAGCGCAGCTGTTTCAGCTGCGCTTTTCCTCACACTTCTTCTTGTGTTTCTTCTTGCTCATCTTCTTCGTTTTTCTCTACTAGTGCTACTGTAGCAACATGCTCTTCTTCTGCCATTCTAATGAGGCGTACACCTTGAGTGACACGTCCGGTAGTTGAGATGTCATCGATGTCCATTCTAATGAGTACACCGCTGGCTGTAATAATCATTAGATCCTCTTCACCTTTAGTAGCTTTCACTGCTACTAATTGGCCGTTGTTCTCAGTGATTTTCGCTGTTTTGAGTCCTTTTCCGCCCCGGCTTTGGGTTCTATACTCTTCAGCAGGAGTTCGTTTTCCGTAACCTTTTTCAGTTACGATAAGGACATGTGATTCTTCCTCTAATATCTCCATGCCGACAACAACATCGTCATCGGTCAGGGTGATGCCTTTTACGCCTGCCGCAGTTCTTCCCATTTCCCGGACATCTGTTTCAGGGAAACGGATCAGCAATCCATTTTTCGTTCCGATGATAATTTGTTTTGTACCGTCAGTCAGACGTACACCCATCAATTCATCATCCTCACGAAGACTCAGAGCGATCAGGCCATTGTTGCGAATATTAGCGAACTGAGACAGCGAAGTTCGTTTTGAAACCCCGTGCTTTGTTGTGAAGAAAAGGTAAAGATCCGCATTGAATTCAGTGACTGGAATAATCGCGTTAATCCATTCACCCTTTTCTACCTCCAGCAGGTTAATAATCGGGATTCCTTTTGCTGTTCTGCCATACTCAGGGATTTCATACCCTTTTGCACGATACACTTTCCCCTTGTTCGAGAAGAAGAGAATCGTGTCATGAGTTGAAGTAGAGATCAAATGTTCAACGAAATCATCTTCGTTTGTTCCCATTCCCTGTACGCCTTTTCCGCCCCGTTTTTGACTGCGGTAAGTTGATGCAGGGAGACGTTTAATATATCCGTTGTGTGTCAGAGTCACTACGATATTTTCTCTCTCAATGAGATCTTCATCTTCAATTGTCTCTAATCCAGAAGTGACGATCTCGGTACGTCTTTCATCGTTAAATCGCTCTTTGATTTCCGTGAGTTCTTCACGGATGATCTCAAGCACTTTATATTCGTTTGCCAAGATGTCTTTTAGCTCTGCAATTAGTTTAACTAGAGATTGGTATTCTTCTTCGATCTTTTCACGTTCCAGTCCTGTTAAACGCTGCAGCCTCATGTCGAGGATCGCTTGTGCTTGCTTCTCTGTCAGTGAGAATTGTTCAATTAAACCTGTTCTCGCGATCTCAGCCGTTTGGGAATTACGGATAAGAGAAATAACTGCATCGAGATGATCCAGAGCTACTCTCAAACCTTCCAAGATGTGAGCTCTCGCTTCCGCTTTACGCAATTCATAAGCAGTACGGCGTCTGATCACGACTTTTTGATGGTCAAGGTAATGCTCCAGACATTGCTTTAGATTTAAAACTTTTGGCTGACCGTCAACAAGTGCAAGCAGGTTGATACCAAAAGATGTTTGTAGAGCAGTTTGTTTGTACAGATTGTTTAGAATAACATTACCATTGGCATCGCGTCTGATTTCAATGACAATTCTCATACCTGTACGATCTGACTCATCACGCAGATCTGTGATGCCCTCTATCTTCTTGTCCCTAACGAGATCAGCAATTTTCTCGATTAATTTCGCCTTATTTACTTGGTAAGGTAACTCTGTAACGATAATTCTTTCTTTACCTGAAGATGTTTGTTCGATCTCAGCTTTTGCCCGGATCGTGATAGAGCCTCGGCCAGATTCGTATGCTTTCCGGATACCGCTGCGTCCCAAGATTTGACCCGCAGTCGGGAAATCAGGACCCGGAATGACTTCCATCAGCTCCTGGATTGTAATGTCCGGGTTCTCACTGACCGCAAGTACGCCGTCAATGATTTCCCCAAGCTGGTGCGGAGGAATGTTTGTTGCCATACCTACCGCAATCCCGGCAGCACCGTTCACGAGCAGATTCGGGAACCTTGAAGGCATAACAACCGGTTCTCTTTCTGACCCGTCATAGTTGTCCTGATAATCGATTGTGTCTTTTGTGATATCTCGAAGAATTTCCATCGAGATTTTAGACATTCTTGCTTCTGTATAACGCATGGCAGCCGCTGAGTCTCCGTCAACAGAACCGAAGTTTCCGTGACCGTCAACGAGCATATAACGATAGTTGAAATCCTGCGCCATTCTGACCATGGATTCATATACCGCTGAATCACCGTGCGGGTGGTATTTCCCGATAACTTCTCCGACGATACGCGCAGATTTTTTATAAGGCTTGTCACTCGTCATGCCCAAATCATTCATTGCATATAAAATCCGTCTGTGAACCGGTTTTAAACCGTCACGAACATCTGGAAGAGCACGGGACACAATAACGCTCATTGCGTAATCCAAGAAGGACGTACGCATTTCCTGACTGATATTTATTTCACGAACTTGTGGTGTGTTTTGTTCACTCATTAAAAAACCTCCCTGAAGTATCACATGAAATATGTGGGAGTAGATTGTCCATTATGATCTTCAATACGATTTCACTATTCTCCATTATATCAATAAACTTATGATTATACACATTAAATTGCTAGAATATATAGGTATTACAAGCTTTACTGAGTCTGGTCTCGTTCAGAAAAAAGCCTTATTTCTTATTGGAAATAAGGCTTTTTATATTAGATGTCAAGATTTTTAACGTATCTCGCATTCGCTTCTATGAAGTTCCGGCGCGGTTCTACTTTGTCGCCCATCAGCATTTCAAATGTCTCATCCGCATCCATTGCATCTTCAAGAGTTACCTGAAGGAGCGTTCTAGAGCTTGGATCCATGGTTGTCTCCCATAGCTGGGTGGCATTCATTTCACCAAGACCTTTATAGCGCTGCAATCCAGGCTTAGGCGTTTGAGGAAGAGTTTTTAACAGTTCTTCAAGCTCCTTGTCATTGTATGCATATTCAACACGTTTTCCCTGTTGAACCTTGTAGAGCGGCGGCTGCGCAATGTACACATAGCCATTTTCAATAATTTGGCGCATATATCTGTAAAAGAACGTTAACAGCAGTGTTCTGATGTGCGCGCCGTCAACGTCGGCATCTGTCATAATGACAACTTTGTGGTAACGGGCTTTCTCCAGGTTGAAATCCTCCCCGATACCCGTGCCGAGTGCTGTGATCATAGAGCGCACTTCGTTGTTAGATAGGATTTTATCCAATCTGGCTTTTTCAACGTTCAGGATTTTACCTCTAAGCGGCAAAATGGCTTGGAAATGTCTGTCGCGGCCTTGTTTAGCAGATCCTCCGGCAGAGTCACCCTCTACGATATATAACTCGGAGATGCTCGGGTCTTTTGAAGAGCAGTCCGCTAACTTACCTGGAAGGTTTGAAATTTCCAAAGCACTCTTGCGGCGTGTTAATTCACGCGCTTTTTTTGCAGCCATTCGTGCTCTCGCTGCCATTAAACCTTTATCGACAATTTTTTTTGCCGCATCTGGATTTTCCAGCATAAATGTTTCCATTGCCGCAGAAAATAACGTATCGGTGATTGTCCGTGCTTCTGAGTTGCCTAGTTTTGTTTTCGTTTGGCCCTCAAACTGCGGATCAGGGTGTTTGATTGAAATAATCGCGGTCAACCCTTCTCTTACGTCATCTCCGCTTAAGTTTGGATCATTTTCCTTAATAAGCCCTTTTTTTCTGGCATAATCGTTGATAACACGAGTCAGACCCGTTTTGAAACCAGCTTCGTGGGTACCGCCTTCATACGTGTTAATGTTGTTTGTAAACGAGTAAATGTTGCTTGTGTAGCTGTCATTGTATTGCAAAGCCACTTCAACCGTAATGCCGTCCTTTTCGCCTTCAATGTAAATCGGCTCTTCATGGACTACTTCTTTAGAACGGTTTAAATACTCTACATAACTTTTAATTCCGCCTTCGTAATGGTACTCATTTTTGCGCTCTTGTCCTTCACGTTTATCTTCAATCGTGATGTTGACGCCTTTTGTCAAAAAGGCTAATTCGCGCACGCGGTTAGCAAGCAGATCATAATCATACACAGTTGTTTCTGTGAAAATCTCAGGATCCGGGATAAAATGTGTCGTCGTTCCTGTATGATCCGTTTCGCCAATGATTTCAAGGTCTGCAACCGGAACTCCGCGTTTATAGGTTTGGCGGTGGATTTTACCGTCACGGTGTACCGTCACATCAAGCTCCGTTGAAAGCGCGTTTACAACTGACGCACCTACACCGTGTAATCCTCCGGACACTTTATAACCGCTTCCGTCAAATTTTCCTCCGGCGTGAAGCACTGTCATAATGACTTCTACCGCAGGACGGCCCATTTTTTCTTGAATACCGACTGGAATACCGCGGCCATTATCTGTCACCGTGATGCTGTTGTCTTTTTCAATTTGAATGTTGATATCCGTACAATAACCGGCGAGGGCTTCGTCAATACTATTGTCGACAATTTCCCATACCAGGTGGTGGAGGCCTTTGCTGTTTGTTGAACCGATATACATCCCCGGTCTTTTACGAACAGCTTCCAATCCCTCTAGAACCTGTATCTGATTTTCATCATAACTGTTTTGCTGCTGTTCCATAGCCACGTCATTCACCTACACTTTTCTTAACGATATATTCTGATAAAAAATTTCTAAGAATCTATTTCAAACATAAATTGCGCACGTTTTTTTAATGTGCTGGAAGATAAGGGAGAGTAATATATATTCTGAACCGTGACTACGATAGATTTGGGCGTGCCGTTTACGGAAGGCACCACCTTGTGTTTCTGTTTTTTCAGAAATTCTTCAACAATAGGCGACATGTTGGCTTTAAAGTCAAAAATGCCGACAATATCTCGTGTTGAAACCACAAAGTCATCACCTAAATGAATATACAATTGCCCACCTCATTTCTTCACTTCACTAACGCACCGTTTTGCACACGGAACATTCCTGCTTGACGTAAGGTTTCGTGATCAATGCCATCAACGCTCGTCGTTGTGACAAACGTTTGTACACGGCCTTGGATCGTATGAAGCAAGTGTGACTGGCGATAATCATCCAGCTCACTCAGTACATCATCCAATAGTAAAATGGGATATTCTCCGATTTCTTCATGGATCAGGTCAATTTCCGCCAGCTTAAGGGACAATGCCGTCGTTCGCTGCTGTCCTTGAGAACCATACGTCTGCACATCGCGTCCGTTCACATAGAAAAGAACATCGTCACGATGAGGCCCTGACAGCGTAACACCGCGCTCGATTTCTTTTTCTCTTAATTTAGAAAACGCTTCTTGATAGCTATCTCCTATTTTCGACAAGTCTTCAGGATCTGATACCTCAAGAGCCGTATGGTACTTTAGGGTCAGCTCTTCTAACCCTCTTGAGATGCCCGCATGAATTGGCTGCGCCCATTTTTCGAGCTGTGCTGTAAACTGCAGGCGTTTTACGACGACTTTTGCCGCAACTTCCACAAGCTGATCGGTCAAAACATCGAGCATCGTTCTGTCAGTTTGTTTTCTTGTTTGCAGCTGCTTCAAAAAATGATTTCGCTGAGAAAGGATTTTCTGGTAAAGAGAAAGGTCATACAGGTAAACAGGAGAAACCTGTCCGATTTCCATGTCAAGAAACCGCCTTCTCACTTGAGGGCTTCCCTTTACAAGATTTAAATCTTCCGGCGCAAACATGATGGTGTTGAGGGCCCCGACATACTGGCTGAGCTTTTGCTGTTCAATATGATTGACCTTGCCCTTTTTACCCTTTTTGGAGATGACGAGCTGCATCGGGATCGCCCCGTTTTGCTTCATCACTCTTCCCTCTATTTTAGCATAGTCTTTGTCCCACCGTATAAGTTCTTTGTCATTTGATGTCCGGTGCGATTTCGCCATGGACAAGACATAGATCGCCTCCATGAGGTTTGTTTTCCCCTGGGCGTTTTCTCCGATGATCACATTTACTTTATTTTCAAATTGCAGTTCGGCATGGTCGTAGTTGCGGTAAGATGTCAGCTCTAAGTTCTGGATATACAATCAGTATCACCCGCTTTAATTGACGACTTGAAATGAACCAAATCCTTCAATCTCTACCACATCTCCAACATACAGCTTTCTGCCGCGGCGGTTGTCCGGCTCGCTGTTCACAAGCACTTCATGCTCGCTTAAAAACCACTTTGCCATACCGCCTGACTGAATCACATCGGCTAATTTCAAGAATTGTCCGAGTGTAATCATCTCTGTATCAATTGAAATCGGATTTGCCATTATATCGACCTCTTTCAAATATCACTAATATCTAATTGTACTAAAAAAAAACGAATTAGGGAAAGGGAAAACTTGTCGGAGCAGATACCGAATAGAAAAGCTGCCGAGCGGGTCGGCAGCAGTGTATCGGATTAATAGGTTCTGACAGGAAGGATAAGCTGTACAATCGTTTCATCATTCGGCGTGCGAATTAAGAAAGGTCTCATTGCCCCTGTAAAGCTTACGCGTATTTCTGCTCCTTCAAGCACCTTTAGTGCATCCAGCATATATTTTGGACTAAATGAGATATTTAATTCCTCACCCTCAATTTGATCTGCAAGAATTGCTTCCACAACTTTACCGATTTCTGGTGAGTTAGACGAAATCTCAATGGATTCAGCAGGTTTTGCAGAAAGCTTCACCACGTTGTTGCGTCCCTCTCTGGCTAAAAGAGATGCACGATCAATCGCCTGAAGGAATTCTTTTGTGTTCACGATGATTTCGGTTTTGCTGTCTTGCGGAATCAGGCTGGTTGTATCTGGATAATTTCCGTCCAGAAGCCGTGAGAAGAACAAGACGTTTTTCGCTTTAAACAGAACTTGGGTTTCTGTGATGACGATATCTACAAGTTCTTGGTTATCATCCAAAATCTTGCTGAGTTCAGTTAAGCTTTTTCCCGGAATCACGACGTTATAAGATCTGTCTTCTGGAATATCAAGTTTCGCTTTTCTTAATGCGAGACGGTGACTATCCGTCGCAGTGCATAATAATTCACTTTGCTCCACTTTCCAGTTTACACCTGTCAAGATGGGGCGTGTTTCCGAGGTGGACACCGCGAAGACTGTTTGTCTGATTAGATTTTTTAACAAATCAGTTGGAATTTGAATCGCATGATGCTCTTCGATCTGCGGCAAGTGCGGATACTCATCAGCATCAAGCCCGTTTAGATTAAATTCAGCTTTGCCAGAACGGATAATCGTCAAATACTGATTTTGCACTTCGATTTCTACAGTTGCCATCGGCAGTTTTTTTACAATTTCACTAAAGAAGCGGGCTTGTAAAACGATGCTTCCGGGCTGTTCTATTGTGACGATTTCCTTATCTCCTTCTTCTTTAGGAATGAAGGATTCAATAGAAATATCTGAATCGCTTCCTGTAAAGGATACGCCATCATCTGATGCAACAATTTTAATACCAGTCAAAATGGGAATCGTAGTTCTGGATGAAACTGCTTTTAATACATCTTGGACACTTTCAACAAGACGATCTTTTTGAATCGTGAATTTCATTTTTATCCTCCTAACGGATAATGTATTAATATATATATTTTTAAAAAATAGTAGAAGTAATAGTAGGGCTTGTGGATTTGTGGATAAGTTGTGAAGAAGACAGGAAACACAGCCTATCCACATGTGGACAGACTGTGCATGACTTCTGAAAAGTTATTCACACTTTCCCCGAATAATCCCCGGACCTGCTATTTAAGCTGTTCTTTAATTTCTTTTACATGCTGCTGAAGCTGTTCATCGTCTGCCAGCAGTTTTGAAATTTTTTCGTGCGCATGAATAACGGTCGTATGGTCACGGCCTCCAAACTCTTCACCGATTTTAGGAAGAGAGGAATCAGTCATTTCCCTTGATAAGTACATGGCGATTTGACGCGGGAAAGCTACTGATTTCGTCCGTTTTTTTGCTTTGAAATCCTCGAGTTTAATATTAAATTGCTGGCCTACTACCCTCTGAATTTCTTTTATGGTAATGACTTTCGGTTTTGAAGAAGGAATAATATCTTTCAACGCCTCAGCGGCCAGATCAGCATTAATATCTTTATTAATTAAAGATGAGTAAGCAACAACTCTGATTAATGCTCCTTCAAGTTCCCGAATATTGCTGTCGATTTGATTTGCGATGTAAAGCATAACCTCGTTCGGAATATCGAGCCCTTCCGCTTTGGCTTTTTTTCTTAAAATTGCAATTCTCGTCTCCAAATCAGGCGGCGTGATATCTGTAATCAGGCCCCATTCAAAACGTGAACGCAATCTGTCTTCAAGTGTCGGAATTTCTTTTGGCGGTCTGTCACTTGAAATGACGATTTGTTTGCTTTCTTCGTGCAATGTGTTAAATGTATGGAAAAATTCTTCCTGGGTCTGTTCTTTCCCCGCTAAAAATTGAATATCATCTATCAAAAGCACATCAACATTTCGATAGCGATTGCGGAAATCGACGGCTTTATTATCTCGGATAGAGTTGATGAATTCGTTTGTAAATTTCTCAGAAGACAGATAAACCACTTTGGCAGAAGGATTATGATCTATTACATAATGGCCGATTGCATGCATTAAGTGTGTTTTCCCTAAGCCGACGCCCCCATAGATAAATAAAGGGTTGTATGCTTTCGCGGGTGCTTCCGCTACCGCAAGAGAAGCTGCGTGTGCAAATCGGTTTCCAGATCCGATGACAAAAGTATCAAAAGTATATTTTGGATTGAGCATATTTTGGGGAAAATCAGATGTTTCTTCTTTAACCGCTTTTTTGACTTGCGGTTTCGGCATGAAGTCTTCAACATCTTGATTTTGAGGAATGACAAACTTAATGCTCAATTCTTCCCCGGTTAACTCATATATAGTATCTGCAATAAGATGCAAGTATCTGGACTCCAGCCAGTCTCTGGCAAATTCATTAGGAGCAGTGATCGTCAATGTATCTCCCTGCAGTGAGTGGGCTTTAGTTGATTTCATCCAAGTCTCGAAACTCGGTTTGCTCAACTTTTTTTCGATTTGAGCAAGGGCTTGATTCCATAGGTCTAATATATTTTCCATCTTCCGGCACGTCCCTCCTTTTCATAGAAAATGGTGTCTTTCTCTGTTATAGAACACAAAAAAAGAGCAAATGGCGCTTGCCATTCGTACACATTAAATGTTGAAAACATATAATATAGTAGATAAATAGCTTTTCGACAAATTTCACAACTTGTGGACAACCTTCTACACAAGCTGTGTGAAAACAATCCACAACTTATCCACACTTTGTGGATAAAGAGGAAAGGTGAGATTAGTAATCAAGAGTTAAAACACAAATATAATACCAGAATAAACGAGAGCTTGCAATGGTTGTCACAATCTTATCCACAAAGCGGACAACCTGTTGAAAAAATCTTGTCCACAGGGGTTGGTAATGTGAAAATGTTGTCGATAACCTCTGTGGATATTGAAAAAAGGCGAAAAAGATATCCACATTCGTGATTTTAGGGGGAAATTGTTTGGATTTGACTTTTTTTCGTTAAATTAAGGAATCTGAAAAATAAGGTTTCGAAAGTTGAAAAGGTATGGTATCCTATTATGGTTGCAAGAAATAAAAGCACTAGTGAAGTTGACAATGAATAGGTAACGCAAATATAATAAGTAAGACTGTCTTTAACAGCTATTCCTCGAGGGAGGTGTCATAAATGAAAAGAACATTCCAACCGAATAACCGTAAACGCAGTAAAGTTCATGGCTTCAGAAGCCGTATGAGTTCAAAAAACGGTCGTCTAGTTTTAGCACGCCGTCGCCGCAAAGGCAGAAAAGTATTATCAGCTTAGGCCACTGAATAATGTCAGTGGTCTTTTTTCACGTTATGGGAAAAGATAGATGTGATGCATAAGGAACCGGGGCATGCTTCCTGGTTCTGATGCATCTCATTGTCATCATACATTTTTAAAAGTTTCTGCCAGCCAGTATCGGAGTGAGTCAATTGAAGAAGCGAAATCGTTTAAAGAAAAATGAAGACTTTCAAAAAGTGTTTAAGCAGGGGACATCCGTTGCGAACCGCCAGTTTGTCTTATATACGCTAGATCAGCCTGAAAACGATGAGCTGCGTGTCGGGCTTTCCGTCAGCAAAAAAATTGGCAATGCTGTGATGCGAAATCGGATCAAACGTTTGATTCGGCAGGCCTTTCTTGAAGAGAAAGAGAGACTGAAGGAAAAGGATTACATCATTATTGCCAGAAAACCGGCGAGCCAGCTGACATATGAGGAAACGAAAAAAAGTCTGCAGCATCTATTCAGGAAGTCTTCTTTATATAAGAAATCCTCGTCAAAGTAGGCATTGCCACTGCTTTCTTACAACTTTTAAAAGCGCTTCCTTTCTGGTTGATCAGAAAAAGACACCATTTAAAACTGAAAGATGCTAAAATACATACAAGTATGCTTTGCAATAAAAGAGTGTAGAGATTAATTATAGGAGGAAATGTTGTTGAAAAGGAGAATAGGGTTGCTATTAAGTATGGTTGGCGTATTCATGCTTTTGGCTGGATGCTCGAGTGTGAAAGAGCCGATCACTGCAGATAGTCCGCATTTTTGGGACAAGTACGTAGTATATCCATTGTCTGAGCTCATTACGTATGTAGCGAAATTGACGGGAGATAACTATGGACTTTCAATTATTCTTGTTACCATTTTAATTCGTTTATTAATTTTACCGCTGATGATTAAGCAGCTGAGAAGTTCGAAAGCGATGCAGGCTTTACAGCCGGAAATGCAAAAGCTTAAAGAAAAGTACAGCTCAAAGGATCAAAAAACACAGCAAAAGCTTCAGCAGGAAACAATGGCTTTATTCCAAAAGCATGGGGTCAATCCGTTGGCGGGATGTTTCCCGATTTTAATCCAGATGCCGATTTTAATTGGATTCTATCATGCGATCATGAGAACGCAGGCGATTTCAGAGCATAGTTTCTTGTGGTTTGACTTAGGAGAAAAAGATCCTTTCTATATTCTTCCTATCGTTGCCGGTGTCGCTACATTTGTTCAGCAAAAGCTGATGATGGCGGGCAATGCGCAGCAAAATCCGCAAATGGCGATGATGCTTTGGATTATGCCGATTATGATTATCGTATTTGCGATCAACTTCCCGGCGGCACTTTCTCTTTATTGGGTAGTCGGTAACTTGTTTATGATTGCGCAAACTTTCCTCATTAAAGGACCTGATATTAAAAAAGATCCTGAACCGCAAAAAGCTGGAGGAAAGAAAAAGTGAGGAATGTGACTGCTGCAGGGCGAAATGTCGATGAAGCAGTACAATCCGGGTTGCGAGAGCTGGAATTAACGAAGGATAAGGTTGAAATTACCGTTATTGAAGAGGGAAACAAAGGGTTTCTCGGTATTTTCGGTAAAAAGCCGGCGGTCGTAAAGCTGGTTGAAAGGATTGATCCGATTCAGCAAGCGAAGTCTTATCTTCAGACGATTGCCGAAGCCATTGCAGGGAAGTCTGATGTGACTGTTCAAGAAAGCAAAAAGACAGTACGTTTCCATATAACAGGTGAAAAAGCGGCATTGTTGATTGGGAAAAGAGGACAAACCTTAAATGCCCTTGAAACTTTGACACAGCTTGTCCTTAACCGTAATCCAGGCCAATATAAAAATGTGACGGTAGATGCAGAAAACTATCGTTTAAAAAGAAAAGATACACTGAGCCAGCTGGCCATCAGGCTTGCAGACCAGGTTTTGAAAACGAAAAAAGCAGTACATCTGGAACCTATGCCGTCCAGTGAAAGAAAAATCATTCATGATACTCTTTCTGGATATGCAAATCACCAGATCAAAACGTATTCAATGGGTGAAGGTGAAAATCGCCATCTCGTTATTTCCCATAAAAGATAGCATAAAACCGAAGTCCGGTAAAAATCGGATTTCGGTTTTTTTGTATGAGAAAAGTCTATTTTTCCTAGTAATATCAAGCTTTTGCCGTTTAAGTTTTTTCTTTTTAGGTGTATCCTGTTGATAAAAAGGAAGTTCAGGAAATAAAATTAATTGTTATTCACATGTGGATAAGTTAAAGTAATAGGAGGCGAATTCCTAATTCTGTGGATAACACATCTTCCACTTCGAACCAAACTATGTTATCTTTTAGTTTTGGCATAATAAAAATTTTTTTATATAGATGAAAGTATAAGTAAAGAGAGGTGAACAGCATGGATACAATTGCAGCAATTTCCACACCGATGGGTGAAGGCGCGATTGCGATTGTACGGTTGAGCGGACCAGAAGCAATTCAAATCGCAGATAAAATTTATAAAGGACCGAAGGGAAAAACACTCAGCTCGGTCGAATCACATACGATTCATTATGGTCATATCGTAGACAGACCTTCGGATCGTGTCGTTGAGGAAGTAATGGTATCAGTGTTAAAAGCACCGAGAACTTTTACACGTGAAGATGTCATCGAAATTAACTGTCACGGGGGAATTGTGACTGTGAACCAAGTGCTTCAGCTCGCATTGAGAGAGGGAGCGAGACTTGCAGAGCCGGGTGAATTTACAAAACGCGCATTTTTAAACGGCCGAATCGATCTTTCACAGGCGGAAGCGGTTATGGACTTAATCAGAGCGAAAACGGACCGGGCAATGAACGTCGCTATGAACCAAATGGAAGGGCGTCTTTCTGCTTTGGTGCGCCGTTTGCGCAGTGAGATTTTAGAAACGCTTGCTCATGTTGAGGTGAATATAGATTATCCGGAGTACGATGATGTAGAGGAAATGACGCATCAGCTTTTGGTTGAAAAGGCAACCGCCGTGAAAAAAGAAATTGAGGCGCTGCTGAGGACTTCTGAGCAAGGGAAAATTTTGCGTGAAGGTCTTTCTACTGTCATTATCGGCCGGCCGAATGTGGGAAAATCATCTCTTCTGAACAGCCTTGTTCATGAGGCGAAAGCCATTGTGACCGATATTCCCGGAACGACTCGGGATGTGATTGAGGAATACGTTAATGTAAGGGGCGTTCCGCTCCGTCTGGTTGATACAGCAGGTATTCGTGAAACAGAGGATATTGTAGAACGAATCGGTGTTGAACGTTCTCGCCAGGTTCTAAAGGAAGCGGACCTGATTTTACTTGTGCTTAATTATAGTGAAGAGCTTTCTGAAGAAGACGTGAAGCTTTTTGAAGCCGTTGAGGGCATGGACGTTATCGTGATTATGAATAAGACTGACCTTGAGGCGAAGATTGACAGTGAACGTGTCCGTGAGCTTGCCAATGGACGTCCTGTTGTTACGACATCTCTACTAAAAGAGGAAGGCATCAATGATTTGGAAGAAGCGATTCAATCGCTGTTCTACACGGGTGCCATTGAAAGCGGGGATCTGACTTATGTCAGCAACACACGTCATATCTCTATTTTACAGCAGGCCAAACGTGCCATTGAAGATGCGCTTAGCGGCATTGAACAGGATGTCCCGATCGACATGGTGCAAATCGACCTTACAAGATGCTGGGAGCTTTTGGGCGAAATTATCGGAGATTCTGTCCACGAAAGCTTAATTGACCAGCTCTTTTCGCAATTCTGTTTAGGAAAATAATAAAAGGAGGAACTAGAATCATGGGGTATGAAGCAGGCCAATACGATGTGATTGTGATTGGCGCCGGGCATGCCGGTGTTGAGGCTGCCCTCGCATCTGCACGCCAAGGCGCCAAAACGCTTGTCTTGACCATCAACTTAGATATGGTTGCATTTATGCCATGTAATCCGTCTGTCGGCGGCCCCGCAAAAGGGATTGTCGTCCGCGAAATTGACGCGCTCGGCGGAGAAATGGGCAGAAACATCGATAAAACGCATATTCAAATGAGAATGCTGAATACTGGAAAAGGTCCTGCGGTCCGTGCATTGCGTGCCCAAGCAGACAAATTCCAATATCAGCACGAAATGAAAAATACGCTTGAAAAAGAACCAAACTTAACATTGCTGCAAGGAATTGTGGAGAGGCTGATCGTTGAAGACGGCGAATGCCGCGGTGTGATTACACAAACCGGCGCGCATTATCGTGCGAAAGCCGTTGTCATGACGACTGGGACATATTTAAGAGGGCGAATCATTCTTGGTGATCTGTCTTACTCAAGCGGTCCGAACAACCAGCAGCCTTCTATTAAGCTTTCTGAGCATTTGGAAGAACTGGGCTTTGACCTTGTTCGTTTTAAAACAGGTACGCCGCCTCGCGTCAAAAGCGACACGATTGATTACAGCAAAACGGAAATCCAGCCTGGTGACGATGTGCCTCGCGCTTTCTCATATGAAACAGTGGAATATATTACAGATCAGCTTCCTTGCTGGCTGACATATACAAGCCCTGAGACGCATGAGATTATTGACAGCAACCTGCACCGTTCACCGATGTATTCCGGTATGATCAAAGGTACGGGCCCAAGATACTGCCCGTCCATTGAAGATAAAGTTGTCCGTTTTAATGATAAACCGCGTCACCAAATCTTCCTTGAGCCGGAAGGCAGAAATACGCAGGAAGTCTATGTCCAAGGTTTATCTACAAGTCTTCCAGAAGATGTACAGCAAAGAATGCTTGCAACGATTCCGGGTCTTGAAAACGTGCAAATGATGAGAGCCGGCTATGCGATCGAGTACGATGCGATTGTACCGACACAGCTATGGCCGACACTTGAAACGAAAAAAATCACAAACCTGTTTACTGCAGGCCAAATTAACGGAACATCCGGTTATGAAGAAGCCGCGGGACAAGGAATTATGGCAGGAATCAATGCAGGTCGAAAAGCGCTTGGAAAAGAAGAAGTGATTCTGAGCCGTTCTGACGCCTATATTGGTGTTCTGATTGATGACCTTGTGACAAAAGGAACCAATGAACCATACCGTCTATTGACATCTCGTGCTGAATACAGACTGCTTCTTCGTCATGACAATGCTGATTTGCGTCTGACAGAAATCGGACACAGCATTGGATTGATTTCTGATGAGCGCTATGCAGCTTTTGAGAAGAAAAAAGCGGCAATTGAAGCGGAGAAAAAACGTCTGCATTCTGTGATTATCAAGCCGTCTCCGGAAAATCAAGAGTATATCCGTTCTCTTGGCGGAAGCGAATTGAAAGATGGCGTTCGCGGCACAGACTTGATGAAACGTCCTGAAATGAACTATGAAACAGTCACTAAACTGGCGCCACCAGAAGTGCCGGTTCCGCAAGACGTGGCAGAACAAGTAGAAATCCAAGTGAAATATGAAGGATATATTGAAAAATCTCTTCAACAAGTGGAAAAACTGAAGAAGATGGAAAATAAAAAAATTCCGGATCGAATTGATTATGACGCAATTAAAGGGATAGCGACTGAGGCGCGTCAAAAGCTGAAAAATGTGCGTCCTTTGTCTGTTGCCCAAGCTTCCCGCATTTCCGGTGTAAACCCGGCGGACATTTCAATTCTATTGGTGTATTTAGAGCAGGGACGCATTGCGAAGATAGCCGAATAGAAAGGATGACGGCATGAATATTGAAGAATTCACTTCTGGTTTGGCGGAAAAAGGGATCTCCCTTTCTCCCCGTCAGCTGGAACAATTTGAGCTGTATTACGACATGCTGGTTGAATGGAATGAAAAAATCAATCTGACTTCAATTACAGAGAAAAAAGAAGTGTATCTTAAGCATTTTTATGATTCCATCACAGCCGCTTTTTATGTCGACTTCAATCAAGTGAACACGATTTGTGATGTCGGAGCGGGAGCGGGTTTTCCGAGTCTTCCGATTAAAATATGCTTTCCGCACCTCCATGTCACAATCGTGGATTCACTAAACAAACGGATTACGTTTTTAGAAAAGTTGTCTGAAGCTTTGCAATTGGAGAATACGACATTCTGCCATGACAGAGCTGAAACATTCGGACAGCGGAAAGACGTACGGGAAAGCTATGATATTGTGACGGCGCGAGCAGTTGCAAGACTATCTGTTTTAAGTGAACTTTGCCTGCCTCTGGTAAAGAAAAACGGTTTATTTGTTGCTTTAAAAGCCGCATCAGCTGAAGAAGAACTGAATGCAGGCAAAAAAGCGATCACGACGCTTGGGGGAGAACTTGAGAATATCCATTCCTTTAAGCTGCCTATTGAAGAAAGCGATCGTAATATTATGGTGATACGCAAGACAAAAAATACACCTAAGAAGTATCCAAGAAAACCGGGAACTCCTAATAAATCGCCAATTGAAGGGTAATTTAGACAGCCTGATATGACAATACCATCATATTTTCATCAAAATTGATGGATGTACAGCAGGAAAAACCATGAGAAAATAGAATTATAAAAATGGCAGTTTTTAAAGGTGGTGTAGGTACATGAAGCATTCATTCTCTCGTTTCTTCGGGCTTGGTGAGAAGGAACAGGAACCGGAGATTGCTGAACATGAAACAAACAAAGAAGAGATTCTGGAAATACCGGTAAATGCTATCGTTCCCAACCGTTTTCAGCCACGCACCATTTTCTCAGATGAAAAAATCAAAGAGTTAGCAATGACCATTCATACACACGGCATTATTCAGCCGATTGTTGTCAGGCATACAGAAGAAGAAGGCCAATACGAACTCATTGCAGGTGAAAGACGCTGGAGAGCGGTGCAATCGCTCGAGTGGGAAAAGATTCCGGCTATTATTAAGGATTTTTCCGACACGGAAACCGCTTCTGTGGCGTTAATTGAAAACTTGCAGCGGGAAGAACTGTCTTCTATTGAGGAAGCGCATGCCTATGCTCGGCTTCTTGAGCTGCATGACTTAACACAGGAAGCACTCGCACAGCGTTTAGGAAAAGGGCAATCCACAATTGCGAATAAGCTGCGGTTATTAAAGCTGCCTCAGCCGGTCCAAGACGCGATTATGGAGAAGAAAATCACTGAGCGTCATGCCAGAGCGCTGATTCCGCTGAAACAGCCTGAGCTCCAAGTCACACTGCTCACAGAGATTATTGAGAAAAGCTTAAATGTAAAGCAGACGGAAGACCGCGTGGTGAAAATGCTGGAGCAAGGCCAGAGAAAACCAAAGCCGAGACGCAAAGCGTTCAGCAGAGATACAAGAATTGCAATGAACACGATTCGCCAGTCACTATCAATGGTTGAAGACAGCGGTGTAAAATTGAATACGGAAGAAGAAGAATTTGAAGAATATATTCAATTAACGATTCGCATACCAAAATAAAAGCTCTCCTGATAAGCAGGGGAGCTTTTTGTGTTTGTGGTAAAAGGAAATTAATTACTTTTACTGAATATTATTATATTAGAATTCTTTTCTTTGAGCTTGTGGATAAATTCTTCAGTATTTTGCGGTGAAATCACAGCATGTCCCCATCCCCCCTGATAATATATCGTGATGGCATGACGAGAGCCGATCAGACGAAAACCTGACCACAGCTTCTTTTTTTGAACCACTTTTTCGATTTTTTCGTAAGGAATTTGATGTTTGATCAGTCCGGCTTTAATGATCAGGTGGTGCTCCTTCAATACATATTTCAGGTCAATAAAGCTCCAAATGATGAGCACATTTAAAAGAGTCAGCAGAGCAAAAATGATCCAGCCTGAAACCCTTACATTTCCCAGTACAAAAGGAACAATGGCATCCGCTTGTATCAGTAATATGAGAAACACAATCATCAGCGTAACGGGTATATCTCTTTTTGTTTTATAAACCATATTCTCACCGTCCTGTACGTTCTGCACTGTAACTTCTTCTTTTTTTCTTTAAGAAATTCCTTTTTTAAGTCAAAAAAACATAGAAATTGCAGAATTTATAAGAGAAAGCATATAGCGTGCTTGAATTTTCAATTATTTCCTTTCTGAATTGGAACAAAATGATGAAAAAAATGAAACGCTTTAATCTTTTTTTGATAGAATAGAAGCAAGATAGTACATGTTCATGTGAAAGTAGGTGACATCGTGGGAAAAATCATAGCAATTACGAACCAAAAAGGCGGAGTCGGCAAAACAACGACGTCTGTCAACCTTGGGGCATGTTTGGCTTACATAGGGAAAAGGGTTCTGCTGGTAGATATTGATCCGCAGGGAAATGCGACAAGCGGATTAGGGATTGAAAAAGCCGATGTAGAGCAGTGTGTGTACGATATTTTAGTAGATGATGCAGATGTAATAGATATTATTAAAGCAACAACAGTAGAAAACTTGGACGTGATTCCTGCGACGATTCAGCTTGCTGGAGCTGAGATCGAGCTGGTTCCGACGATTTCAAGAGAAGTGAGACTGAAGAGGGCGCTTGAAGCAGTAAAGCAGAATTATGATTATATTATCATTGATTGTCCGCCGTCATTGGGGCTGCTGACAATTAACGCGCTTACTGCCTCAGATTCCGTTGTGATTCCGGTACAGTGCGAATATTACGCCTTAGAGGGGCTCAGCCAGTTATTAAATACAGTACGCCTTGTACAAAAGCATTTGAATACTGATTTAATGATTGAAGGAGTATTGTTGACAATGCTTGATGCACGGACAAATCTCGGCATTCAAGTGATTGAAGAGGTTAAAAAATATTTTAGAGATAAAGTATATAAGACGGTTATTCCACGTAATGTCCGTCTGAGCGAGGCACCGAGTCACGGAAAACCCATCATTTTATACGATCCGCGGTCAAGAGGTGCGGAAGTATATTTAGATTTAGCAAAGGAAGTGGCTGCGAATGGCTAAAGGCCTTGGAAAAGGGATTAATGCGTTGTTTAATCAGGTCGATTTGTCTGAAGAGACTGTTGAAGAAATTAAAGTTGCCGATTTACGCCCTAATCCTTATCAGCCAAGAAAACACTTTGATGACGAGGCATTAGCTGAACTAAAAGAATCCGTGCTGCAGCATGGCATTCTCCAGCCGCTTATCGTCAGAAAATCTTTAAAAGGCTATGATATTGTTGCGGGTGAACGGCGTTTTCGTGCGGCAAAGCTGGCGGGTTTAGACACGGTTCCGGCGATTGTCCGTGAATTATCAGAGGCATTAATGAGAGAAATTGCTTTACTGGAAAACCTTCAGCGTGAAGATTTATCGCCGCTTGAAGAGGCTCAGGCCTATGACTCTTTGCTGAAGCACTTAGATCTCACACAAGAACAGCTTGCCAAACGTCTTGGCAAAAGCAGACCGCATATTGCGAATCATTTAAGATTGCTGACATTGCCAGAAAACATTCAGCAGCTTATTGCCGAAGGTACGCTTTCTATGGGGCATGGCCGCACGCTTCTTGGCCTGAAAAACAAAAATAAGCTTGAACCGCTTGTACAAAAGGTCATTGCAGAGCAGCTCAATGTTCGTCAGCTTGAGCAGCTGATTCAGCAGTTAAATCAGAATGTTCCACGTGAAACAAAGAAAAAAGAACCCGTGAAAGACGCAGTTATAAAAGAACGGGAATCCTATCTCCAAAATTATTTTGGAACAACAGTTAATATTAAAAGACAAAAGAAAAAAGGCAAAATCGAAATTGAATTTTTCTCTAATGAAGATCTTGATCGGATTTTAGAGCTATTGTCTGAACGTGAATCGTAAAAAAAGAAACCATCTTTCCAGCGAAGATGGTTTTTGTTTTATATTCGCCCAGTGAGCCGTTGCAGCGGGCTAAGGCGTTCCTGTCTCCACTCTGTTCGATCTGTTAAACTCAATCCTTCAGCAAGAACATTTGCCATATTCATGACCAAGTGCAGCCTTGTATTTTGTAAAACAAAGTATTCCATAAAACCACTCACATTCACAATTCCGTTAATATGAAGATCTCCTACTTCAGGCAGGTCTTTTTGCACTCCGGCTCCGGGCTTTAATGGCCCGTCTCCGATTTGAAACGATCCTACACTTTTGACGCGTCCTAAGCATGCATCGACTGCTATAATAAATGGATTTTTATGTAATTTTTGAATATCATTGATTTTATCTTTCATATTCACAGCATGGACTGGGTCAGATAAGGTGCCATAGACATGAAATCTGGTGAGCTGCATCTGTTTGAGTTTCATTCCTACGAGCGGGCCTAATGAATCACCGGTTGAACGGTCTGTTCCGATACAAACCACGACAATTGGTTTGCCGGCAGCTTTACGTAAGGATGATGAAAGGATGGTTTGGATTTGTTTTGCAGCAGCTGCATCTGTATGTGAAACATATTGCTTTACTCGTTCCTGAGAGGAAAAAAGCCCGCCTTTTCGATTCATAGGTTTCACTTCCTTGTTATAGTAGGTAACAGAATAGCTATGGTGTATGTAGATATGTAAGGTTGTTTACAGTATATCCAGCAGTGCGGTCTTTTATGCTTTGTGTATGACGCTGGATATTTTTTGAGATAGAGGGTATGAATGGTTGGCTGCCGGACATTGATTTCGGCGGCATCGGGTATCTGGATGAAGATGCATACAAAGGAATGTTAGAACAAGTGAAGGATGAGGTTCATTCCTTATTTCCGCGGACAAATTAATATCGGTTTTCGACTGCCTGCATTGGCAGTCTTTTTTTATGTGTATTTCGTATGATAATTTCACCTTGTGGTCAATGTCTATGAAAATATGGCATTTTTGCTTTGTGTTATTTATATAGTAACAATAACAGGAACAGCTGAACTCTGTGCTATGAGGTGATGATGTTGTGGAGAGCCGGAATGAAGTGGATGCTGCTCATATTAGGGAGCCTGATCGGGGCCGGATATGCGAGCGGTCAGGAGATATGGCAGTTTTTTGGGGCGGAAAGCGGACTTGCTATTGTGCTGTTTAC
Source organism: Bacillus sp. G16 (assembly GCF_021282335.1). Taxonomy (NCBI): domain Bacteria; kingdom Bacillati; phylum Bacillota; class Bacilli; order Caryophanales; family Bacillaceae; genus Bacillus; species Bacillus sp. G16. The sequence continues at coordinate 21,066 of NZ_JAJSOZ010000019.1, forward strand.
AATCATGTTCATTTTTTCGTCTTATATTGTGATGAAAATCAGTTTTAAGGTTCAATCCACTCATTTTCTGCCGGTTCTGGAACATTTGATGGGACCATGGCTGGCGAAAATTTATGATGTCCTCATCGTTTTTTATTTGTTTTCGACGACTATGGTGATGATTGCCGGAGGCGGTGTGACCCTGCAAATGTACAAGCTTCCTTTTTGGTGGGGAATCGCGCTGATTTGCATCGTGACAGTGTGCTTGTTTTTCTGGGATGTGAAAGGAATATTATCAGTAAATGGCTTTTTGATACCTGTTTTAGTAGCGGGGCTGCTGTATGCGCTGATCTCCTTTCAGAGCACCCATCACCATACATGGACGATAGATTTGACTCGGCAGTATAACTGGCCTGCGAGCATTACGTTTACCTCTTTAAATATCCTTTCAGTTGTCGCGATTTTATCCTCCGTTGGGAAAGAAATGAAAGGACTCGGGGAAGCGAAAATCGCAAGTGTGGCAAGCGGACTTATTTTTGGCGTGATCTCTTTTGTTTATAATGAAACGTTAGTGGAGCTGGCGGGCTCCCTTTCTCAGTTTGAAATACCGTTGTTTGCCGTTTTGGAGGGGGCGCCTTATTTCCTTTTTTTATGTATGACGGCGGTGCTGTGCCTGGCGATTTACACGACGACGGTGGCTGGTTTGTTGGGGCTGTCCAGCCGGCTGATGGCGTTTGTTCATATGCCGAGATGGATGATTGTGTTGATCCTGTTAGCGTTGATGGTGCCTTTTACTTCTTTCGGATTTTCTGATTTAATCGCGTTCTTGTACCCGATATACGGGATGCTAAATTTATATTTGTTAGTTTGTCTGCTGTTATATCCTATTTTAAGTAAATGGAAATAAGAGGATAGCTTTCTTTTCGGATATCTTGATTGCTCTTATGATCAGTTTTTTTGTACAATAGATACAGCAGTTTATGAAAAGAGGTGAAGGGTCTTGGCGGATAAAGACTTTGGCCTGAATGATATCGTAGAAATGAAAAAACCGCATCCATGCGGAGCGAACAGCTGGAAAATTATACGCATGGGAATGGATATTCGAATTAAGTGTGAGGGATGCTCTCACAGTGTAATGATTCCGAGAAAAGAATTTGAAAGAAAACTAAAAAAAGTACTAGTCAAGCATGAGGAGCCTACTTCGTAAAAAGGCCTGCACTCATGCTTTTTCATATAGTAGGTAAGGAGAAGACGGCGATGAGCAAAGTGCATCAGTCAGCATGTCCGCTGAATTGCTGGGACAGCTGCGGTTTTTTGGTGACTGTTGAAGACGGAAAGGTAACAAAAGTGGACGGAGATCCAAACCATCCGATTACGGAAGGCAAAATCTGCGGCCGCGGCAGAATGCTTGAGACAAAAACAAATTCGCCTGAGCGGCTTCGCTATCCGATGAAAAAGCAAAATGGCGAGTTTGTGCGGATTTCCTGGGAGCAGGCGCTTGATGAAATTGCCGATAAGCTTCGGGAGATCAAGGAAACGTCAGAAACGACTGCTGTTTTGCACAGCCATGATTATGCGAATAACGGTTTGTTAAAAGCGCTAGATCAGCGTTTTTTTAATGGATATGGCGGCGTGACTGAAATCGTCGGAAGCATATGCTGGGGCTCCGGTATCGAGGCGCAAAGCTGGGATTTCGGCCGTTCGTACGGGCACGGCCCCCTTGATATTTACAACAGCAATCATGTTGTTGTGTGGGGAAGAAATGTATCCAGAACGAATATGCACTTATACCATCATTTGCAGCAGGTGAAGAAAAAGGGTGCCACGCTTACAGTGATTGATCCGATCTTCAACCCGACTGCCAAGCTTGCAGACCGCTATATCTCTGTAAAGCCGGGAATGGACGGCTGGCTTGCGGCAGCTGTTTTGAAGGTTCTGATTGAGACAGGAAGAACGGATGAGACGTTTATTTCTGAGCACTCTGTGGGTTTCGATGATGTAAAAGAGCTTTTGAATACCGTTTCCTTAGAAGAGTTTATTGTGAAAACAGAAGCTTCTATGGAGGAGCTGGAGTATCTGGCCGGTTTGTATGCTGACGGCCCGGTGTCTACTTTTATGGGGCTTGGCATGCAACGATATAAAAACGGCGGCGAAACGATTCGCTGGATTGATGCACTTGTTGCGGCAAGCGGAAATGTTGGAATTAAAGGCGGCGGCGCGAATTTCGGTAACGTTCAGATCGGTGAGAGCTTTGCAAAAGCGAAGCTTACGCTGCCGGAATTAAAAACAGCATCACGCTCATTTTCAATGATGACACAGGCTGAAGAGGTGTTGACTGCTGCTGATCCAGCGATTGAGATGATTATCGTGACGTGCGGAAATCCGCTGACTCAGGTGCCGAATACCAATAAAGTAAGACAAGCGTTTGAAAAAGTGCCGATGAAGGTAGCGATTGATTCTATCATGACAGATACGGCAAAACTGTGTGATTATGTGCTGCCGACTGCCACTGTTTTTGAAGAAGAGGATATCTATTATTCTAGTATGTATCATCATTATGTTCAGTACGGGAAGAAGCTTGTGGAGCCGCAGGGTGAAGCGAAGTCGGACAGCTGGATCTGGTCAGAGCTTGCAAAACGCCTTGGATTTGGCGAGCTGTTTGAATACAGTACTGAAGAATTTTTGGAGATGGGGCTTTCTTCATTGGAAGCAGAGGATGTGACACTAGAGCGATTGAAAGAAAAAGGCCACCTCCCTCTTCCAGTTAAGCAGGTGCCATGGGATGATTATAAGTTTTTGACGCCGAGCGGAAAATTTGAATTTACTTCGTCGTTAGCTGAGGAAAAAGGATTGAGCGGCTTGCTTCAATTAAACGTGCCCGAAGAATCTGTTTTCCATAATGAGGAGTTAGCTGAAAAGTATCCTTACACGCTTTTGTCCATTCATCCCCAGCGTTCTAATCATTCTCAGCATGTGCCGTTTATTGAAAAGCTTCAGCACATTCAAGTGGATATTTCTCCGGATATAGCGGCTGAGCAGAATCTTCAGGACGGAGACGAGGTTGCTATCTTTAATGACCGCGGGCGCTTGACGGGCAAAGTGAAAGTGATGAAGCAGGCTCACCCGAAGACGATTAATATAGATGAAGGCATGTGGGCGGCTTTTGGAGGTTCAGTCAATGCACTGACAAATGATACAAATTCCGATAATGGAATGGGAAGTACGCTTTTTGACTGTTTAGTAGGCTTAAAAAAAGCATAATCAAAGGGCTTGGCAGGCTGAAAATGCAGTTTTGTCAGCTTGTCTTTTCCAGTGAACCTCCTTATAATTGCTCTAGGTTCAAAATACGTTTATACAATGACGGTTTTATATAGAGGAGATGAAAGAATGGCTTTAACTGCTGGAATTGTTGGTTTGCCAAACGTCGGGAAATCAACACTATTTAACGCAATTACACAGGCCGGTGCTGAATCAGCCAACTACCCGTTCTGTACGATTGATCCGAACGTGGGGATTGTAGAAGTACCGGACGAACGTCTGCAAAAGCTGACTGAGCTGGTCAAACCGAAGAAGACTGTGCCGACTGCTTTTGAATTTACAGATATTGCAGGGATTGTAAAAGGCGCATCTAAAGGAGAAGGTCTCGGCAATAAATTCCTTTCTCACATTCGCCAGGTTGACGCGATTTGCCACGTTGTCCGCGCTTTTTCTGATGATAATATTACACACGTTTCCGGAAAAGTTGATCCGATTGATGATATTGAAACAATCAACCTTGAGCTGATCCTCGCTGATATGGAAACGGTTGAAAAGCGGATTACACGCGTCAGCAAACTTGCGAAGCAAAAAGATAAAGACGCTGTATTTGAGTTTGAGATTCTGTCTAAACTGAAAGAAGCGTTTGAGAATGAAAAGCCTGCTCGTTCTGTTGAGTTTACTGAAGAGCAGCAAAAGCTTGTAAAGCAGCTTCATTTACTGACTTCGAAGCCTATTTTGTACGTGGCGAACGTAAGTGAAGATGAAGTGGCTGATCCGTCTGGCAATGAAAATGTAGCGAAGATTCGCGAGTACGCTGCCGGCGAAAACGCGGAAGTTATCGTTGTGTGTGCGAAAATCGAATCTGAAATCGCTGAGCTTGAAGGTGAAGAAAAGCAAATGTTCCTGGAAGAGCTGGGCATTGAAGAATCAGGTCTTGATCAGCTGATCAAAGCGTCTTACTCCCTTCTTGGCCTTGCAACATATTTCACAGCCGGAGAACAGGAAGTCAGAGCTTGGACATTCAAAAAAGGCATGAAAGCCCCAGAATGTGCAGGAATTATTCATAGTGACTTTGAGCGCGGCTTCATTCGTGCTGAAACTGTTGCTTATGAGGATCTTCTTGCGGGCGGCGGCATGGCAGGAGCCAAAGAAGCAGGAAAAGTCCGTCTTGAAGGAAAAGAGTATGTGGTTAAAGACGGAGATGTTATTCATTTCCGATTTAATGTATAGGATGCAGTTGTAAAGGGACAAGAGCTTTGGTATAATATAAAATTGTGAGTAATAGAATTATTGCTCCTTGCCCATTATGGGCCGCTTAGTCCAAAAGGAGGTGCAAACAGATGAGAAAGTACGAAGTTATGTACATTATCCGCCCAAACATTGACGATGAGTCTAAAAAAGCAGTTATCGAGCGTTTCAACAACGTTCTGACTTCTAACGGTGCGGAGATCACTGGAACAAAGGATTGGGGTAAACGTCGTCTTGCTTACGAAATCAACGATTTCCGCGACGGTTTCTACCAAATCGTAAACGTTCAATCTGACGCTGCGGCAGTTCAAGAATTTGACCGTCTAGCTAAGATCAGTGACGATATCATTCGCCACATTGTTGTTAAAGAAGAAGAATAAGCAATTTTGAAATATATAATGGTAAAAGGTGGTCTTTCTTATGCTTAACCGAGTTGTATTAGTCGGAAGACTGACAAAAGACCCAGAGCTTCGTTATACGCCAAACGGTGCGGCTGTTGCTACGTTTACTCTTGCTGTGAATCGTACATTTACGAACCAGTCCGGAGAACGTGAGGCCGATTTCATTAATTGTGTCACTTGGAGAAGACAAGCCGAAAACGTTGCAAACTTCCTGAAAAAAGGAAGCCTTGCAGGCGTAGATGGCCGTTTACAAACAAGAAACTATGAAAACCAGCAAGGACAGCGTGTCTTCGTGACCGAGGTCCAAGCTGAAAGTGTTCAATTTCTTGAGCCGAAAAACGGCGGCGGTTCTGGTTCAGGTGGATACAACGAAGGAAACAGCGGCGGAGGCCAGTACTTTGGCGGAGGCCAAAATGATAATCCATTCGGGGGAAATCAAAACAACCAGAGACGCAATCAGGGGAACAGCTTTAATGATGACCCATTTGCCAACGACGGCAAACCGATTGATATCTCGGATGACGATCTTCCATTCTAATGTGATTATCGCCTAAAATGAAAAAGAAAGGAGGGAAATGACAATGGCAGGAGGACGCAGAGGCGGTCGTGCGAAACGCCGTAAAGTGTGTTATTTCACTTCTAACGGTATCACGCACATCGACTACAAAGATGTAGATCTTCTTAAAAAGTTTGTTTCTGAGCGCGGTAAAATTTTACCACGTCGTGTAACTGGAACAAACGCTAAATACCAACGTAAATTGACTGCAGCGATCAAACGCGCTCGTCAAATGGCTTTACTTCCGTACGTAAGCGGTGAGTAAGCTTATACGTAAAGAGCAAGGACCTTCGGGTTCTTGCTCTTTTTTATAGGGGGATAAAACATGAAGCTGATTTCTTGGAATGTAAACGGCCTGCGGGCTGTCATGAGAAAGATGGATTTCCTCTCTTATCTGAAGGAAGAGGATGCAGATATCATATGTCTTCAGGAAACAAAGATACAGGACGGCCAGGTTGATCTCCAGCCTGAAGGCTATCATGTGTATTGGAATTATGCAGTGAAAAAAGGATATTCCGGCACGGCTGTTTTTTCAAAACAAGAGCCGCAGCGTGTCATGTACGGTATCGGGATAGAAGAGCATGACCAAGAAGGCAGAGTGATTACGCTGGAATTTGAAAACATGTTTGTGATGACCGTTTACACGCCCAATGCGAAAAGAGGTTTGGAGCGGATCGATTACCGCATGCAATGGGAAGAGGCTTTATTATCTTATATTCTTGAATTGGATCAGAAAAAACCGGTCATTTTATGCGGCGATTTGAATGTAGCTCATCAGGAGATTGATTTGAAAAATCCAAAGACAAACCGGAATAACGCTGGATTTTCTGATCAAGAAAGAGAAGCATTCACTCGTTTCTTAGAAGCTGGCTTTATTGACTCATTCCGTCACGTCTATCCTGATCTTGAAGGTGCTTATTCGTGGTGGTCGTACCGTGCCGGTGCCCGGGACAGAAATATCGGATGGCGCATCGATTATTTTGTTGTGTCCGAAAGGCTTAAGGATCAGATTGAGGATGCCAGCATATCAGCGGATGTCATGGGTTCCGACCATTGTCCTGTTGAACTTATGATCAATATATGATGAGATAGCAGTAAGCAATTTACACTTACTGCTTTTTTATATGAAAAAGGAGAAAGAGATGGCAAACATAAAAGAGATTGCAAGACTGGCAAATGTATCTGTTTCGACTGTTTCGCGTGTATTGAATCATCATCCGTATGTGTCTGAAGAAAAGAGAAAACTTGTTCATCAAGTCATGAAGGAATTAGATTACATACCAAATCGAACCGCAATCGATCTCATTCGCGGGAAAACCCATACGGTCGGTGTGATTCTGCCTTATAGCGATCATCCCTGCTTCGATAAAATCGTAAACGGAATCACTAAGGCGGCTTTTCATCAAGAGTACGCAACGACCCTCCTCCCCACCAATTATAACCCCGCTATTGAAATCAAATATTTAGAGCTGTTAAGAACAAAGAAAATAGACGGTCTCATCATTACATCCCGCGCCAATGACTGGGACAGCATTATAGCTTATCAGGAGTATGGGCCGATCATCGCTTGTGAGGATACCGGAGACATTGGTGTCCCATGTGCGTACAACGACAGAAGAGCTGCTTATGCAGAAAGCTTTCGCTATCTAAAGAGCCGCGGACATGAGAATATCGCTTTTACGTGTGTCAGAGAAGCCGACAGGAGTCCGAGCACGGCTGACAAAGCTGCGGCCTATAAAGCCGTCTGCGGGATCCTGAAAGACTGTCATATGCTGTCCGGTTGCAACGATATGAATGACGGTGAGCGGGCAGCTGAGCACTTTTATACGAGCGGACGAGTTCCAACGGCTATCTATGCAAATAGTGATGAAGTGGCAGCTGGAATTCATGTATTTGCCCAAAAGAATAAATGGGATGTTGAAATCATTGGCGAGGGGAATTCTTCTATCAGCCGTGTTCTTGGTTTTTCGTCGCTTGATTTGAATCTTGAGCAGCTCGGCATCGCAGCATTCTCTCTTTTTTTGCAGGATGAACCCATTGATATAAAAATTCAGCATCAATTCGAGAAAAAAGCTTGAACTGAAATGCATTTCATACTTTATAACTTCATTGAAGGTGAAGGAGGAGGAAGAAATGCGGATTGAACATACAGCGATCTGGGTCAAAGATTTAGAGCGAATGAAGGCTTTTTATGAAACGTATTTTAATGGCAAAGCGAACGATTTGTATCATAATGAGAAAAAAGATTTTAAGTCTTATTTTATTACGTTTGATTCCGGAGCAAGGCTGGAAATTATGAAAAAAGGAAATGTGACTGATCCGCCTTCACAAACGATGACAGGCTGGGCGCACATTGCCTTTTCTGTTGGAAGTCGAGAGAAGGTTGATGAACTGACTGATCGATTGAAGAAGGATGGTTTTGCAGTAGTCAACGGCCCGAGGACAACAGGAGACGGCTACTATGAAAGTGTGATTGAAGATGAGGAAGGAAATTTGATTGAGATTACAATTTGACATCGCGGAAACCCTGCGAGGATGTTGAAGGAATTGTAGTAAGATCAGTGCGGCAGAACCGCACTGACTTTTTTAAATTTGTTTCGCATTCGTGTTAGGGCCGAAGCAGATTAACAGCACGGAGCATGCGAGCCAGCAGCCGCCGATAAATAAGAAGACGCTGATATAGCCGAGCTGAACGGCGATAAACCCGACGAGCAATGAGCCGAAGATGTTTGAAAAGCGGCCGAGGCCATAGGCTAAACCGCTGCCAGACGAGCGGTATTCAGTCGGATAAGGTTCTGACGTATAAGCATATAAGTTCGAGGTGAAAACCCGTTCCGTGATATTGACGATAAAACCAAACACAATGATCATGATCGGAATAAAAGTCATGCCATATAAGAGACCGGCGATGGCCGTTAAAAACGCGCTGGCGGCTAAAATCCATTTTCTTTGAAATTTTTCAGAAATCATCGAACCAAACAATGCGCCAAGCGGAGCGCCGACGGAGTGCAGTACGTTATACCACAATGTATTTTCCATTGTGACGCCATTGCTTTTTAGCAGGCTGGGAACCCATGAGGCAAATCCGTAAAATCCAAACGTTTCAAAAATCCATACAGCAGATAAAACGATGGTGATTTTGAGGTTTCTTCCTTTCAATAACCCTGCGTAACCCGCGTGCTGCTGAACGGTATCGCTTGTTTTAGGCTGAGCTGGTGCCGGAAGCGGGCCTTTCTCCTGTTCAACCTGCGCCTCAATTCGATTGAGGATCGCATCGGCTTTCGCATATTCACCGCGAGTTTCGTGCCAGCGGGGTGACTCTTCCAGACGGCGGATGAAGAAAAAATAAATAAGGCCGACGGCACCCCAAACAAATACAAGCCTCCATCCCCATGAACCGAGCGGAATGACAAAGGCAGACACAATATTGGTGATCGGAACGCCGATCAATCCAATCATGGCACAGAAAGAAATATATTTTCCGCGGACACTTGAAGGGAAAAATTCCGCCAAATAGCTATTGGTAATGACCATGGCAGCTGCGACACCAAACCCGGTGAGAAAACGGAAAGTCATTAAAGACGGGATGTCCCATGCTGCTGCATTGCATAGCGATGCGATTGAGAAAACGAACACAAAAAGATTTAAGGCTTTTTTTCGGCCAATTCGATCAGACAGTCTTCCTCCCAGTGATGCGCCTAAAAACATGCCTAAAAACGAAGCCGCCGTTACATTGGCGATGGTTGAAAGCGGGATGCCCCAATGCTCGATCAGTGCCGGCGCTACATTGCTGAGGGTAAATAAATCTGCAAGATCGAAGAAATAAACAATGCCGAGAGCGGTTAATACTTGGAAGTGAACGCGAGAAATCGGAAGGCGGTCTAAACGATTCGCTGTGTTTGAGAAAGGATGTGTGTTCTTCTGTTTGAAGATCGTATTCATAAAAAACCCCCTTTTGAGTAGTAAGAAAAGACTGAAAATTCCCCTCTTGGGAATATTATAAGTATCTTGATTCATTGGCGACAGAGTTCAAATCACTAGATGGAAGAACTAAATTCGCACTTTTTATGTTCATTTTGCTAAAAAGATTTCCAAAACAGTAGATTCATAGACCAATTTATGCAAATATATAGTAATATTCTCATTGAAAGGAAGAGACAAAGAAGGAATGAATTCATTTATCCGTCCTATAGAAGGAAACAATACGTTGTGGAGATATTTTTTCGCCTTTTTGGTGATGGTAGGGTTATATGTATTCGGGAATATTGCTTACCTTTTCGCGATACTGTTTACGATTATTGTGAATCCCGATATCACGTTTGATTTGGATGAAGCTGTGCTGAGTGATCCTCTGGTTGATCTTTATTTGTCTCATGTTATTTATTTGTTTGCGATTCCAGGAGTATGGCTGGCTGTTCGCTTTATTCTGAAACGGCCTTTCCGAACTGTGATTACACCGAATTCAAAGGTCAATTGGCGGAGAATTTTCTTTGGCTTTATTGCTTATTTCTTGCTGATGATCGCCGTGCAATTGATTGATTTTGCGATTCATCCTGGCAGCTATTCAATGCAGGAGTTTGATGCATCACGGTTTATCTGGCTGCTAGCGGCGGCCCTCATTTTGGTTCCGTTTCAAACCTCAGCTGAGGAACTGTTTTTCAGAGGATTTTTGCTTCAAGCTTTCGGGAGAGTGACGAAAAACCCTCTTATTTTGACATTGGTTGTCGGTGGCTTGTTTGGCGTATTGCATTTTGCTAATCCAGAAATGAACAATGGCGCTGTTTGGGCAGGAATTGAGTATTTAACGTTTGGTTTTGTGTGGACCTATTACACGATTAAAACAGGCAGTATTGAAATATCACTTGGCGCCCATGCCGCGAATAATATGTTTTTGTGTATGTTTATCACAGAAAAAAACAGTGTGTATGGAGGAATTCCCTCTTTATTTACGGTTACGCGGGGGAACCCGATGTGGGAGGCTTTATTTACGATAGCGGTCAACCTTGTTTTTGCGGGAATCGCGTTGTGGTACCATAAGAAATCACAAAGTAAGCAGCAAGGGTCTTAATCCCTGCTGCTTATTAGTGTTTGGATGGCTTCTTCGATATTTGTTGTCGGCTGCTGGCAGGCGAAGTTTTCGCAAATATACACGGTTGTTTTGCCGTCTATGATGCGGTAGTCTGCCGCGAATGGCGCAATGTCTTTGCATTCATCAGGATGCTCTGCCACCAGAATAGAGTCGTTGGGCTTAAAGGCCTTTTGAAGTGCAGTTATGATTTGTTTTCTGGCTGGATCGTCTGCGCTGCCAAAAATAACGATTTCTTTTTTAGGCATCAGATGCTTTAACACGCTTTGCATAAAGAAAGCATGGCCGCTTGGATACGCGTCGATGTCCGGCTTGAATACGGAGAACATCGTTTCCGCTTTTTCAATCAGTGATAAGTCGCCTGTAACCTGTCCAAGGCGGAGAAGCTGCACGGCTGCCACGCTGTTTCCGGAAGGCACGGCGCCGTCGTATACTTCTTTTTCCCGGACGATTAAGGCTTCTGCATCGTGTCCGGTGAAATAGAATCCGCCATGCTCCTCATCCCAAAATAAGCCGATCATATCGTCTGTCAGTTTCTTCGCTTTTCGTAAATAAGAAAGATCAAACGAAGCTTCATAGAGATCCAGATAAGCCCATAAGAGAAAAGCGTAATCGTCGATGAAGCCTTTGTTTTTCACTTCGCCGTCTCGATACCTGACCATTACACGGCCGTCGATGATTAACTTGTTTTCAATAAATGTGATGGCGTCTTTCGCTAAGCTGAGATATTTCGGTTCCTGGTATACCTTTGCCGCTTTGGCGAGCCCTGCGATCATCAGCGCGTTCCATGAGGTCAGCACCTTATCATCGACATGCGGATAGGTTCTTTCTTCTCGTATCTTCAAGAGCTGTTGTCTTGCGTCCTCGAGCTTGAGGCTGAGCTCTTCCTCAGTTAAACCGGCATCAGCTTTGAGTTGTTCCCGCTTTGTGTGAATCAGATTCGGAATATTCTTGCCTTCAAAATTCCCTTTTTCACTGATGTCATACACTTGGCAATACAGCGTTCCGAGATCGTCTCCGAGCGTTTTCTGGATCTCTTCCTTTGACCACACGTAGTATTTTCCTTCTTCTCCTTCAGTGTCCGCGTCTAAAGCGGAGAAAAAGCTACCATCCTCATGGGTCATTTCCCGCTGAATGAACGTGATGATCTGCTCGCAAATCTCTTTATACCGGCTGTTTTGCGTGACCTGATAGGCTTCTGTATAAGCGGTCAGCAACAGCGCATTGTCGTACAGCATTTTTTCAAAGTGGGGAACGAGCCACTCGTCATCGGTCGAGTAACGGGCGAATCCATAGCCAATATGATCGTAAATGCCGCCATTCGCCATGCTGTCCAGCGTTTTCGTCACGTTGTATAAAGCATTCTCCTGCCCCGTATTGTGATGATAACGAAGCAAATACATCAGCATATGGGGCATCGGAAATTTTGGAGCCTGTCCGAAGCCGCCGTAGATCGTATCAAACCCGTTGGCAAGCTGCTGGAATGTCCGGTGAATTGCTGACTCGCTAAGGCCTTCGCCTGATTTTGCAGCTGTTTTGGTCTGCAAATGTTTAGCGGCGTTCTCCGCAATATCCTCGACATGTTCGCGATCGTTCGCAAACGTCTCAGACAGATGCTCAAGCACATCAACAAAACCGGGACGATTAAATTTACTTGTCTTTGGAAAATATGTACCCGCATAAAACGGCTTCTGATCAGGCGTAATAAACACATTCAGCGGCCAGCCGCCCTGCCCGGTCATCAGCTGGCAGATTCTCATATAAACAGAATCCACATCAGGCCGCTCTTCCCGGTCGACCTTAATCGCCACAAACCGTTCATTGAGAAGGCGTGCGATTTCTGCGTCCTCGAAGCTTTCGTGGGCCATGACGTGGCACCAATGGCATGTTGAATAGCCGATGCTGACGAGAACCGGCTTGTTTTCGCGTTTTGCTTTTTCAAAGGCTTCTTCTCCCCAGGGATACCAGTCTACGGGGTTGTGGGCGTGTTGGAGTAAGTATGGTGATTTCTCATTGATTAATCTATTGGGTTTACTTTTATTTGGCATGGGATCACCTTCTTTCTAAATGTTTTTTTAAGTATTCTCTTTCCTCTATTTAATATACCAGATAGCTGAGGCCCGTCATAATTTGTCTGTGAGGTATTCCATAATGAAAATCAAGGGCTATAAACCCTTGATAGATTCATTATTTCACCTTTGAACTATAAAGATGGGTCTTCAATCGTAATGCTTTAACAAGATTGCTGAATTATGTCCTCCAAAACCAAAAGAATTTGATAGCCCATATTTCAATGGAAGGTGTCTCGCTTCTGATACAACATCTAAGTTGCAATCTGGATCTCGCTTCTCTACATTAATAGTTGGCGGAATAATTCCTCGTCTCAAACTTTCCACTAAAGCAATTGCTTCTACTCCGCCAGCAGCACCAAGCATGTGCCCAGTCATTGACTTGTTTGCAGTTGTTGGAATTTCACGTGAATGTTCACCAAATAATTTCTTAATAGCTAGAACTTCTGAACGATCACCTACTTGTGTACTTGTTGCATGAGCACTAATAACATCAATTTCACCTGTTGATATATTTGCACTTCTCAATGCTTTTTTCATTGCTAAGTAGGCACCCTTACCTTCTGGGTGTGATGCTACCATATGATGAGCATCTGAACTAGCTCCGTACCCCACTACTTCACATAATATCGGCGCATCTCTAAGAATAGCGTTTTCTAATGATTCTAATACTAAGATACCTGCGCCTTCACTCATAACAAAGCCATCTCTATCTGTATCGAATGGACGGCTGGCTCGACTTGGCTCTTGGTTTCTTGTAGATAGTGCATGGGCGTTTCCAAAACTAGCCAAAGATAACTGTGTGATTGCAGCTTCTGCTCCACCGGCAAATATAATATCTGCTTCATCATTTCGGATAGCATTGAAAGCTTCACCAATAGAGGTGTTCCCGATTGAACAGGCTGTGACTGGTGATAATGATGGTCCTTGTGCTCCTAATTTTATGCTTATTTGGGCCGCAGCTGCATTTGAAATCATCATTGGTACAAGGCTAGGGCTTACTCTCGCGGGACCTCGTTTATTTAATACATTCACATTATCAACAAGCGATTGTATGCCTCCGATTCCTGAACCAACATATACCCCTAAACGTTCAAGATCAACATTATCTAACTGTAATTGTGAATTTTCTAATGCTTGTTCGGCTGCTGCTAAGGCAAACTGACTAAAACGATCTAATCGTTTTGCTTCTTTTCTCCCCAATATTTCATCTGCATCGAAATCACGAACTATTCCAGCTATCTTTGTTTTATAATCAGCAGTATCAAAAGAATCAATTAGAGATATTCCCGAGTGTCCTTTAACTAGTTGATTCCAAAAGCTATTTACATCATTTCCTAGTGGAGAAATAACTCCCATTCCAGTAATGACAACTCTTTTCATGATAATTCCCTCCTTGTTTTTATTAACTTTAGCTATTGTGTTATCCTATTACAAGTTGTTGTTTATCCTAGTATAATTAATACTATTTTAAAGGGAGATCTTAATGAAACCTGAAACAAGACTTCAAGCTTTATCAGAATTTCTAAAGAACCAACGTTCGAAAATTACTCCCCAAATGGTTGGTTTACCTGTAGGAACCCGCAGAAGAACACCAGGACTAAGAAGAGAAGAAGTGGCTCAACTAGCCGGTGTAAGTCTTACATGGTATACATGGTTAGAACAAGGCAGAGATATAAAAGTATCTACTTCGGTATTAGATGCTATTTCTCGAGCATTACAATTAAATAACGATGAAAGGAGATATTTGTATGCTCTAGCGTTAGAGGAAGGAGTGAAACAACCCTTTATAAATGAGAAGGAGAAGGAAATCAGTCCGGCTTTAGTAAAAATTTTGCAGGAACTTCGTTATTGCCCAACGATTATTTCAGATAGAAGAAGTCAGATTGTTGGGTGGAATCAAGCAGCAGCTAATGTATTTTTGGATTTTGAACAAATCATCCCGGCGGAAAGGAATATAATACGCTTACTATTCGCAAGAAAGGAATTTAAAAGTTTAGCAGTGAATTGGGAGCATTTTGTTAGAGGATATATCGCAATATTTAGAACGTATTATGGACAGTATGTGGCTGATGACTGGTATGAGCAATTTATACAAGAAATGGAACAGGCATATCCTGAGTTTCGTAAAATTTGGAATGAAAATGAGATAAGCTCTGCTCCTGAAGTATTAATTGAGTTTCGTCATGCTAAGGTAGGTAAAATGTTGTTTAATCTTACTTCATTACAAGTGCATGGGGATACTGATTTAAGATGCAGCGTCTATACTCCAGTTGAGGATACTGAAACTGAGCTTAAGTTAAAACGTTTAATTGAAGGCTAGCTATGATAAATTAGTTTCCTAATTTGCATAAATGACAATGTTCTTTAGAATAGGCCAAGGCTAGCTATCGTTTGGAGAGTAGAAGTTATTCAAGTAATACTTCCTTTACTTTGTTTAGACTGTAAATAAAAAAACAACTAGTATATAGTTCCCATTCGTTTTTTTGTATTTGGATGAAGTTGTTGTGTGCATCTAATATAAAAAAGATCCTATGCCACCAATGACATGTCGAATAGCCGAATTTAGTTACGTTCGACATGTTGTCATAACGTTGCTTTACAAAAAAATTCAGGTTTTCTTGAAATGTTTTACTTGAGAAAATCAGTACTCATAATATATGATGAGCGGTTAACAGTACTTTCTTCTTCAACTAACACCCAGATAGTTTTAAGTAGCGTTGGTGGCATAGAGAGAAGAACAATGTCCTAAAATGAAAGTGCCCACTAATCTAGCTTGATTTGGTTAAATTAAAGCTCTGCTCGATTAAGTAATAAATTTCTCCTTCTGGATCTGTACGTTCCAAAATAAGTGAAATCCAATGTTCCTTATCCATATGATATCCAGGAAGGATATTTTCCCCATTTCTTAAACTATCACTTATTTCAGGAGGACATTTTAGATTCAGAATATCTATTTCATCACTTCTATCAAATCCCAATTTTTCCGGGAGAACATTCATTATAAGACCGTACCATTTTTTGTTTGACTCATGTCTCAAAGTAGCATAGTGTGGGTATTTCTTCCACGGGTAATCAGGCGATGTACCGTATTTTTCTTTGACGTGTTTAAAGATATCTTCTCTTGTTAACATGCTTCAATCATCCCTCCAACTACTTACGGTTAATTTCTTCTCTCTCATTCCATCTTTGAAAAAATCACAGGGATTTGTACTCAATGATCCTTGGTTGTCTATTTACTTTAATAGACATGGCACCAACTGCATGTTGAATAACCGATCTACACCTTCTACAATCGCTGACGTAATCCCCAAACCCGTCTGTTGTTATCTAAGGATAGCGAATGTAATTAAAAAAAGTGAATAGTACTCAGTATATAGTATATAGCTACTCATTTGGAATGAATATGTTTATATCAGATGGAATATATTGGGATTAAAGGGGGATTTACAGCAGCTTTCATTACTGATGCAGTAAATAATGATCCGCAAAAGGCGCTTGCTTTAATATTCGGTGAGGGTTTATTAACCTGTGTATCACAGGACTTAAAAGAATGGTCTGCTACTAAATGAACTGGAGTTGGACGTGACAATACCGACACTGCAGGATGGGTGTATGAATAGCAATATTAGTATTATCTAACTGGCCATCTGGTATAAATGAAATTCCTGCAATTGTTGGTAGTGTAAAACGTGCAGTACGCCATGGTGAAGGAGCAGCCGGAAAAGTTTCATCCTTTCTTGCTGTTAAAAAAGAAGAAAAAGATTAAACATGAAATTTAACTTGGAGGAGGTTTAAACGATTGGGACAATCACGATTACCAAACTCAGTTATTGTAGCTATGGCGTCAAAAAAGCATCGTTTATGGCATTATCTTTGGCATGGATTTCGAAACTCTTGGGAGGGACTTGATTGTAAAGATCGCGAAAAGTTATGTAAGACTCATCCAAATTGGGTGCCGCCACGCCCAGCACTCGATGCCGATGGAAAGCCTAAACGGGATAATGATTCTGGTGAGGACTTCCTATTCATGCATAGAACGATGATTATGATCGTCAATAAAATTTTAGCAGATGAAGGTGATATTAACTATCCATGGGTTCAAGGGTGGAGGTACCTTCCAAAACCTTCTGATAAAAGTTATCCGATTTTACCAGCTTATGATAGTCATCGTATTCCAAGGGAAAGACTTGAGTTAGAAAAATCTGTCGATAGATATTGGAGTTATTTTTCAGGGCTTGAAAAGAAATTTACTGATCCAGACTACTTAAGTAGTGTAACTCTTGGCCAGCTTGGTTCTGATATTGAATTTACAATTCACAACAGTATGCACATACGATGGTCAGAAGAATCGAAAGTTGGATATATGACTGAGCCTAAATTAGGAGATCCTATAGATGATATTTGGAATCAACCTGAGTATAACTGGCTGGGTGATGAATACTCTGCTCATGTGCATCCGATTTTCTGGAAATTGCATGGTTGGGTTGACGATCGAATCAATGATTGGATGAGAATAAATCAAAAAGAGGACTATAAATGGAAGGGAACATGGATTGGTGATACAAGTATCCTGCATCTACATGATGATCATGGTCAAACACCTACCCATGGAGACCATGAACTAATTGCAAATTTAGAGTACTTGGCGGGTTTCTTAGGAAGTACAGGAAGACGGCGAAGCACTTTTGACCTTCCAGAAATATGTTAGTTAAATAATAACAATGGAAAATGTAAATGCTTCCCCCTTTCGGAATATCATAATCACATTCAAAGTGTACGCAATTTACCTTGTTCATGATAGGAATAACTATAATTAGAAGCGATTGGTCTGTCTTCCCTATAGGTTGAGGGCAAGTGTCAGAAATTGAAATGAAGGAATTTCCAATACCAAAAGTCCATTTTCTCAATGCTAAGAAGGGCTTTTTTTGTTTTAAACTGACTCTTGTTGTTCTAAGATTTTATACGAACTTAACACCAATGACATGTTGAATAGCCGATGCTGACAAGAACCAGCTTGATTTCGCGTTTTGCTTTCTCGAAGGCTTCTTCTCCCCAAGGGAACTAATTTAAAGGGATATGATCATGTTGAATAAATAAATGAAACATTTGAATAACCAAAACGTAACGTATATATCTGTATTTCAGGAGGTAGGTACTTAAGAATGATTAAAAATATTATTGGAACGACGCTTATACTCATTAGTTTTGTGGTATTTGGAATCAATTGGTTGTACCTGGAGCCAAGAGGGTTAGAAGAGATTCCATATTGGATTGTATTTGTAGGTGCTTTATGTGGAGGTTTTATTAAATACTACAATCCAAATCAGAAAAACACGAACGAAAATATGAGTAATGGGAATGGAAAGACAAGAAAAATCGGCAAGACCATTGATCATTTTATTGATGCCGTTTCAGGTGACATTGATAGTGGGGATAGAGATCAAAGAATGAATAACAAACCTAAAAAATAGTCGACCTTAAAAGGCTCGGCTATTTTTAAAAGTCAGCTGTTTATTTTGTCATTGGATGAGGTTGTTGAGTGCATTTAATATAAACCGCCAATGCAGCGGCTTGTTCTCGCGTTTCGAGAAAGAAGAGGTTTTTTTAACCTCTTCTTTTCTTTTTTTATAAGACACTGGTATTCACCAATTAATTTACATTTTCGAGGATAAGAAGCGCCGTTCAACAAAAGGCATAAAAAAGTGAAGAATCATTCCTCCTAAACAGACCGTTAAAAGGGTTCCGATGCCGATAGGGCCTTTAAATATAATAGCTAATACTAAGAAAAGAGCATATACCAATGTTCTTGAAAATAAGATCGTTCTTTTGGAGATATCTCGGATAATGAGTGTTAAATGATCGATAGGAGTTGATGCAAATTTTGTCTGAAGATAGATGGCTGTTCCAAGACCGATGAGCACCAAACCGATTCCGAAACAAATCAGTTTGCTTACCCACATGTTTGGAGAAATAGTGGTTTTTACTATAAACAACCATAGGTCAATGCCTATCCCAGTAATAAATGCTGTAATCAAGCCCAACAACATAGGTTTTTTTCTCGTTAAGATAGAGTTACAGATTAAGAGGATCACAGAAATAAGAACCTCCCAGCTTCCCACGGTAAGCCCGACTTCTTCGGAAAGACCAACCAAAACGGCATCAAAGGGAGATGTACCCAGTCCTGATTGTATGGTTAAGGAAATGCCTAAACTTAATATGAGGATACCTAAGCCGTAATAAATATATTTCATTTTATATTCCGCGATATGTCTTTTGTCATCAAGACGTGTGGGATGCCGTCTTCCATAAATTCCTGTGAAGAAGTCTGATAGCCCAGTTTTTTATAAAAGCCTGCTGCCTGTGTTTGCCCATGCAGCTTAAATGTAGTCATTCCTTTTTCTTTCATGATGTTTTCTAACCCGCTTATGATGACTTGGCCCAATCCATACTTACGGTAAGGTTTTAGGATGCAGATTCTTTCCAGCTTACCTGTATGATCAACGATGCGCACACGGCCTGTGCCAACTGGCTGATCCTCATGATATACCAAGATATGCTGGCATTGTTCTTGGAGCGTATCAAATTCATCGAACTCATCGGATTCAGCTACATGTTGCTCCTCAATGAATACCGTTCTTCTAATATCTAAAGCAACATGTAATTCATTTTCAGTTGTTATTCTTTTTATATTCATATTTGATCAATCCTTTTCTGATATTAATCTGGACTGTACAGCATGCATGTGGTCTTATAGTAGTAAGGTTAAAACAATTTTGTTGTAATTGCAACAAAAATACGTGAGGGGTTTTAGGAATGAATGACATTTTGCGTGAGATCGGCATGATTGCAAGAGCGTTGGATTCCATAAGCAATATTGAATTTAAAGATTTGGACTTAACAAGAGGGCAGTATCTCTATCTTGTACGTATATACGAAAATCCGGGAATTATTCAAGAAAAATTGGCGGAAATGATAAAAGTGGACCGAACAACAGCCGCGCGGGCCATTAAGAAATTGGAAATGCAGGGATTTATTCAAAAACAGCCGGATGAGCAAAATAAAAAAATAAAAAAACTGTTCCCGACCGAGAAAGGGAAAAAGGTTTATCCATTGTTAAGAAGAGAAGGAGAACACTCCATGGAAGTGGCCTTGTCCGGTTTTACACCTGAGGAAAAGGAAACCATTTTTAAACTCGTTCACAGAGTCAGGAAAAATATAGAACGTGATTGGGAATATGTGAAGAAGGGGAACAAGAGGGACTATTAATGTACAAAGTAACAGGTCGAGCTGATACTGGCGAGACTCGGCTTCTCCTCAAAAATACCAGTCTGCTGGAGTGCGGGGGCATTTTCAAGATAATCTGCCTTGAAAATGTTCCGTTCACTTAAAAGGAACCCTTCTCTTTTCTGTAAAATCTTTAAAGTCATTTTCATCCATTTTTACTTATATACTCATTTCCCCACATCCTCATGGATGCAATAATAGGAGAAAGTTTTTCACCGAGTTCGGTTAGAGAATACTCCACCTTCTTGGGGACAGTATTCTCTACTTTTCTTTTCACAACGCCATCTGCTTCCAGTTCTCTCAGCTGCAGCGTCAGGATTCTTTGTGTAACACCTGGAATTAATCGTTTCAACTCATTAAACCGGACTGATTTGTGAGACAGGATGTCGATGATGATTCCTTTCCATTTCCCTCCGATAATATGCAGCGTCATTTCCACGGGACAAGCCTTTTTTACTTCTGCACTGCAAGCGCCAAATTCATTTAACCGGTTACCCATACTCGTCACCTCACAATGTAAGTTACAAAAATGTGCGTAATTACATATCTAGCTCAGATGTATTACAGTAATGATATCAAAAATTTCCAAAAGGAGTGGCTTGCATGAACTTGAGACAATTATCAGAACATGTCTTTCAATGTGAATTTGAGCTTGATGTGCCTCTTCGTATCCCGGTTCATACTTGGTTTATGAAAGATGGTGATGATGTTTATATTATTGATACTGGAATAGAACGTTTTGCAGATGCTCAAATTAGGGCAGCATTAGCGATCGGCAATCCAAAAGCCATTTTGCTTACCCATGGCCATAGCGATCATATTCAGGGGGCATCAAAGTGGTTGGAGAGATTTGATATTCCGATTTTTGCGCATCAAAAAGAACTAGTGTATATCAATGGAGAAGCGCCTTATCCGAACAAAAATGAAGTGGAGAACACAGGGGTAGCCCATATTGTCCAGCCGCTGACAGAGCAAACGCTGGCTCACCTGCCTTTGCAATACTATTTAACACCCGGTCATTCCCCGGGGCATGTCGTGTACCATCATGAAATCGATCATACCCTATTAACAGGAGACCTTTTCATCACAAGTAAGGAGGATTTACATCCGCCTATCAGAAAATTCAGTGTTGATATGAATGAGAACATCGACAGCGGCGCGATAATAGATGAAATCAAACCAACGCTCATTTGCTCTTCACATGGTGAAGAAATTTTTTATAACGAAGAGTTGTATAAAAACTATGTGTTAAGGTATAGGGACTAAAAGAAATAAGAAAAAACATACCAAATGAATTGGTATGTTTAGAGGGGAATTTAAATATACTCCGATATCTCAATGAGGTTCTGATCGGGGTCTCTTATATAAACTGATAGAATCGGGCCGAGTGCACCGGTTCTTTTTACTGGCCCTTCTTCGACATTGACGTTCGTTTTCTTGAGGTGCTCCAGTACTTTACTAATAGGCTCATCAGAGATCAAACATAAGTCGGCAGATCCCGGGAGCGGGTGCTTGGCTTTAGGTTCGAATTCATGACCGGCCTCATGCAAGTTTATTTTTTGATTGCCAAAACGCAAAGCTTTTCTGCCTGCGCCAAATGTTTCTTCTTCCATTCCCAAAACAGATGTATAAAAGTCGATTGTCTCTTGAAGGTTTTGTACCGTTAACACCAAATGGTCAATTCGTTTGATCATGAGCATTCCCTCCTGCGGAAACTTTACTTTACAGCATCTGATATTGTGATAGCGTGTTTGATTTTAGCTGCAAGGCCGTGCATTTGGGCGAGCGGAACAGAACATGCCGCGATTCGTATGCCCTTTGAAAGCGGGGCTGTAAAGATGTTCTGGGCAGCTAACATCTCGCTGGCTTCATCAGGATGGCTGCAAGGGATTGTAATGAAAAAGCCAGAATGGAAAGGCAATATGCTTAGTCCAATTTGATGGGCTTCATTGATGAACACTTCAGCCCGTTTCGCAATTAATGTTTGATATGCTTTACGTTCATCATTCACCTTGTTTAGCAGCATTTTATCGTTATAAATCGCAGAAAGCAAAGTCATACAGCCTCGATTGACATTTGACCACCTGGAGCGGCTGGTGACCAATACAGCGTTTTCAAATTCTTCAGCCACGCTCTTGCTGGAGGATACTCCAATTAAAGCTCCAGTCCGCTGGCCGTATACTGTAAAGCCTTTCGACATGCTGAAGGCAAAGGTGACAACGATGTTGGAAGGGAGATTGCTAAACTTTTTCATGAATGAGCGTGCGTTTACGGGGTCCTTTGTAAAGTCGATATAGGCAATATCAATGAGCAATGTGATTGTTTTGCTGCTTTTTTTAGCGGATTCTAATATCACATGTTTAATGATCTCATCCCATTCATGATCTGAAAGACTGTATCCCGTTGGGTTGTGATTCGGCGAATTTAAGATGATCACGACATGGTCCTGTTTGACGAGCAGATGGCTGACCATATGTGAGAATGATGTCAGATTAAACGTCATATCAGCGTCTAATAAAGAGAAGGTCATCAAATGGCGCCCAGTCTCTTTGCAGATGGTTTCATAGGGTGTCCAGTACCAATCGTGAGTTAATATGGTATCGCCAAAATTTGAATAGTTCCAAATCACATTAGAAATGGCACCGGCGCCGCCTGCGCTTGCAACCGCCCGTATATAGGCGTCAGGTCTGGACTCTCCGAAAGTATGTGTCACGGCTGCTTCCAAAAAGCTAGGCAATCCGGCTACCGGGCTGTAGCTGATCATGTCTTGAATGGGTATGCTGCGAAATAATTCTTCCACAGAAGGCAGACAGACGATGTTTCCGTCGTCATCTGCAATGGTTCCCATTGAAGCATCGATCACGTTTTCTTTTCCATATTGAATGATGGCTTGTTTAGCAGCCATTCCTGTACCAAATAATTTATCAACATACACTTTTCCCTTTGCATGGGCTGCTACCCTCGATTCCATGGATCCTCACCGTCTCCTTTGTATTTTTATCTGTCATTCGTTAGTTCTTGCTTGAGAAATCTATGAATCTAACATGTCACAACCTTTAATTGCGCAATGTTTGATCAATCCATTCTCTATCCCACTAATGTCTGCCATCATTTTTGGTGTACCTCTATTCCTTTTTGAACGTTCACAGATAAATACTGACGGCAGAGTAAACTAGCAGCAAACACATAATGATGCGAAATGCTTTATCGTATTTGTCAAAGAGTTTTTTGAACACAGAGCCGAATCCTGACCATAACAGCAGCGCCAGCCAGCCGAGAATGATGGCTAATGTGAGATAAAGAATGATCGATGTCATTGAATGCTGGAACGGCAGGATAAATGCACTCATCAATGTTAAGAAGAACAGAATGCTTTTGAAATTGATCATTTGAAAAATAAAACCTGATAGAAAAGAAGAATGCACATCTTCAGAATCCTTCTTTGCTTTTTTGGACATGCCGACCTGCCATGCCAAATAAAGCAGATAGACTGCACCTGCTATTTTGAAGTATGGTTCT
Organism: Bacillus sp. G16; assembly: GCF_021282335.1. Taxonomy (NCBI): domain Bacteria; kingdom Bacillati; phylum Bacillota; class Bacilli; order Caryophanales; family Bacillaceae; genus Bacillus; species Bacillus sp. G16. Next base: position 44,469 of record NZ_JAJSOZ010000019.1, read on the forward strand.
GCAACCGGAATCCATTTGTATAGTCCTATCGTAAATACACCGCTGAGAATCCCAAGGACTGCAAAGCCTGCCAAAATGCCGCTATTGAAACGCCATGACCCCAGAAAGCCAAACCGCCGCGCTTCATTCATCATTAAGATGTTGCTCGGGCCAGGCGTAATGGATGTCAACATCACATACGAAAGAAAAGCTATTATACTCATAAAATCACCTTCATTTACTAATGTCGTACGGGGCAGTTTTTATTGTATGATAATGATATCTATAAATAAAATTGAAATATAAAAAAGCATTATCATTTTTTTCGATAGATATAAAAGGAGAAATCGTATGGAGATCAGACATCTTATCACGTTTCAAACCATCGTAGAGCAGGGGAGTTATACAGGCGCCGCGGCGAAGCTAGGTTATACGCAATCCACGATCACCACTCATGTCCAAGCGCTCGAGCAGGAGATCGGCGGGGCGTTATTCACGTATGAGAAAAGGAGTTTAAGACTGACGGCTTTAGGAAGAGAATTGATCCCTTTAGCTGAGGATTTACTATCAACCCATGAACAGATCAAGAATATGCAAAACGTTCACGAAGTTAAGGGTGTGTTGAAAGTAGCGGCACCTGAGTCGTTAACCATTTCCAGACTTGGGCCGATCATAAGGGAATTTTCGCTCAAATATCCTCATGTCAAAATCATTTTAAGCAACGGCACATGCGGGCAGAATCAGGTGGATTTATTAAGCGGACGAGTCGATGTCGCGTTAATGGTCTATCCGGAAATCAATATTGAAAAATGCATTCATTATACATTAACCGAGGAGGAGATAGTCCTTGTGGGCAGTATGGATGGACCGGATCATTTTGATGATTACAAACAGGAAAACAACAGCCATTTCTTTATTACAAATGAAGAGGGCTGCAGTTATCGGACCATGTTTGAAACATATCTTGTGAAGAATGACATCCGCAGCTTTCAAACAATGGAGCTGTGGAGTATCGAAGCGATCAAACAAACGGTCATGAGCGGGCTTGGATTTTCTTTTTTGCCTTATATCACAGTGAAAGAAGAAGTGGAGGCAGGTAGGCTAAAAATCCTTCATCATGCTGAAACCTTTGATCCGCTTTACTCTCATATGTTAATCAAAAAGAAAAAATGGCAGATGCCCGCCGCAGAGGCTTTTGCGGAGCTTGCTTTACATTCGATTCGTGAGGCGATGTGCTGAAAATCAGTGGGAAAAGGAGTGGGTGTAACGCTCACTCCTTTTCTATTTAAACGGCAGCTGTGAGCTTTGGTTTTACAAATTTCATAAAAATCCCTCTGACTAATGGACCCATAATCAGTAATTGCAAGGGATAAGCTAAGATGAAATTTTTCAATACAATCATCAGGTAAGCGCTGAAGAGGCTGTTCCCGTTAAGTCCATTTGATAAAGCGGCTGTCACTAAACCGAACACAGACATACAAAGCACCATGCCGATCACCATACACGTCGACATGGCGAGGATGACATATAATTTCTTAGACTTGTCGAACGGCAAACTGAACGCAATCTTTTTGGCAAGGGGGCCCACTAATAGTAAATCTAACAGCAGTGCGACCATAAAACCGATGACCATTTCAAAAACCGTCACCAGTGAAAAATCCTGAATGGCTCCGTTGATGATAGCATTGTAAATCGACATGACGCAGACCATTCCAAAGCACATCATCACGCCAAATATAAGACCTTCTTTTTTATTTGTTGGCATACAATCAATCCTTCTCTCCATAATCGGTGATTAGTATACCAATGAACCACTCATGCTCATAAGTGACAAATTTGTGAACAATTCATAGGCAGGAATCATCTTTTTTTGTCATCAGTACATGCGGAATGCCGTCCAGTATAAATTCTTCTGAAGCTGTCTGATAGCCGAGCTTTTCATAAAAGCCAGCCGCTTGTGTCTGGCCGTGCAGTTTGAAGGCAGAAATGCCTTGTTCTTTCACAATGCGTTCTAACGCATCGACGATTACTTTGCCCAGCCCGAATTTGCGATAGGGCTTCAGAATGCAGATTCTTTCCAGTTTCCCCACTTGATCAACGATACGGACACGGGCAGTGCCAACGGGTTTATTCTCATGATAAACGAGGATGTGCCGGCAATCTTCACGGAGTGTATCGAACTCATCGAATTCATCGGAAACGGGACAGCCTTGTTCTTCTACAAATACAGTTTTTCTGATTTCAAACGCTATATGTAAATCATGCTCTGATGTTATTCTTTTCACATTCACGATGTGATCCTCCCTTACTCAGAAAAATGGCTGATGACGTATTGTTTAAAGGTCTCAGCAACCGGCGATAAAAACCGGCCTTCTATCCAGGCGATTCCTATGACACGCTGACATTCCGGCCAGCTGACGCGGATTTTTGTAATTTTGCTTTGGTCCAAGCCTTTCAGGTCGGGCAGAATGGATATGCCGAGTCCTGCAGCGACAAAACCTGCCGCAGTGGCGGCTTCTTCCCCTTCAAACATAATGTTCGGTTGTATATCGGCTTTCTCAAACAGTTCATCGACTGTCATCCGAAGTGCGTAGCCTTTTTTCAATAAAATAAAACGCTCCCCGGCAATCTCACTCAGGGTAATGCTTTCACGATTGGCTAATGGGTGATCGTTTGGCACAAATACAAAAAGTTCTTCACTCCACAGCTTGATCCATTGGATCGGTTTTTCAGGCTTGATCGAAGCGAGGAGGCAGAGGTCCAGATCTCCGGATTTTAATCGTTCAAGCAGCCAATAAGAATGGTTTTGCTTCAACTGGAAGGCAATGTTGGGGTATTCCTGCTGGAAGGAGCCGATGAGATCGGGCACGAGCGTTGTTCCTAAAGTATGCAAAAAGCCGAGAGATACTTCGCCTTGGTCTGGCTTTAATAAGGCTTGGATTTCCTGTTTTCCCTCGGTGTACTCCTTCATCATCGCCTCTACCCTCCGTAAAAAGATGTGCCCATATTTATTTAAGGTAATGGATCGTCCTTGCCTGTCGAATAGCGGGACGCCTAAATGGTTTTCCAGTCTGGCGATAGAGCGTGAAAGCGCAGGCTGTGTGATGGAGAGGCTTTTTGCCGCCTTCGTTACGTGCTGCATCTGGGCCAGTGTTTGAAAATATTCAAGTTGTTCCCATTCCAATCATCATCCCTCCTATATTACATATAAGCATGAAAAGCATATTTTATATGCATTATACAACATATATTAACGGTGCTAAGATAAATGTATAAACAGACTCGAGGATGTTTGAATTCGTAAGAAATAAAGGATGGTTGTTTATGGATGGCAGTGCTCAACAACATGCGGAGGGGCCGATAAAGTCCCGATGACATACATTCAAAAAGGCACACCGGTTTTTCGGAAAATTACGTTTGCTTTCTTTGCCGCGGGTTTTAATACATTTGCGATACTTTATTGCATACAGCCGCTCATGGAGGAATTCACGCGGGAATTTCATGTAACGCCTACGGCGGCAAGTCTTTCTTTATCTGTTACCACAATGCTGTTAGCTGTGAGTATGCTTGTCTTTGGTTCGTTGTCAGAGGTGTGGGGGCGCAAGCCGATTATGGCTGTATCCATGCTGGCCGCATCCGTGCTCTGTCTGGCGTCGGCCTTCAGCCCGAATTTTCATACGCTGCTCGTATTGAGAACCATTCAAGGGATTGCGCTCGCTGGGCTTCCGTCGATTGCGATGGCTTATCTCGGAGAAGAAATAGAACCCGGAAGCCTTGGGTCGGCGATGGGGCTGTATATCAGCGGAAACGCGATAGGCGCCGTTTTTGGAAGGATCGTTTCAGGGCTCCTGAGCGAGTTTTTTAATTGGCATATGGCGATGGGGGCAATTGGTGTAATTAGTTTGATCGCAAGTATTATATTTTCTATGAATTTGCCTCCATCCAGGCACTTCACGCCGAGAAAATTGGAGCTCGGGCAATTGGGAATATCTTTAATCAGCCACTTGAAGGATCGGAAACTATTAAGCTTGTTTCTCATTGGTTTTTTACTGCTCGGGAGCAATGTTGCATTGTTCAACTACATTGCGTATGTGCTGTTGGAACCGCCGTATTCGTTTAATAAAGCATTTGTCAGCTGGATTTTTATTGTGATGATTGTAGGGATTTTCAGCTCATCTTTCATTGGAAGAATGGTTGATCAATATGGTTATCCGAAAATCCTGATGATGAATATCTTCATCGTCATCGCAGGTGCTTTATTAACGATAAACAGTATGTTAGCAGTGAAAATTCTGGGGATTGCGCTCTTTACATTCGGCTTCTTCGGCGGGCATTCAGTCGCCAGCAGCTGGGTAGGCAGGAGAGCCGTGCACAACAAAGCGCAGGCTTCATCGCTGTACTTGTTCTTTTATTATGCCGGTTCAAGTATTTGCGGAACGGTCGGCGGGCTATTCTGGTCTGCTTTTCACTGGCTGGGTGTCGTCGGTATGATTGTCATCATGCTGCTGGTTGCGTTTGGGCTGTCGGGATACTTGGCTAGAAGTGTGAAAATGCCGGATAAAAGTAACGAAAAAGGATTGGATTGATGGCAGAAAAAAGGACCGCAGTCGGGTCCTTTTTTATTTCCAATGGGCAGGGATTTGTAGAGATGGCGGCAGCTTTGTGTTCGAGTCGCCTTTTGCGGCATTCACCTGTGCCTGCGTCAGAAAGATGCTCCCGGTTAGGTCAGCGCCGCTGAGATCAGCGTCTCTTACATCTGCACCGATAAAGTCTGTCATTCTCAAATCAGCATTTCTCAGGTCGGCAGCTATGAGCAGCGCCCCTCTTAGGTTTGCTCCTCGCAGATCAAGCCCTTTCAGTTTTGCGCCGATCAGGACACTTCCCCGGCTGATTTTTTTCGGAAGTTTTCGATTGCAGGCTTGGGCACGCACCAGCTCACTCGTTTTTAACAGCCATTCATTAACCTCAGCCCGATGTTCGTTCACCTGCAGTGTCAGCAGGTTTTCCTTGCTGAGTCTGGTGAGCTTGTCTATCTTATCGAAACAGGCCCGCAGCTCACGATGAATCGGCTTGGCGGTCTCTATAGAAAGAGCTTCATGTATATACCAGAGCATTTCGTGCAGCTGCTGCATGATCGGAAAAACGTCAAACATCTCGTTTGCAGTTTCCGGGTTGTTACGCCAATCCTTTCTCTCATAAGTGATTTGGGATACCTTCTGGCCGGCGCCAAAGCATTCATAAGCAGAACAGCCTCGAAACCCTTTTTCTCTGAGGTCTTTATGTATAGAACATTGATAGTTTGATTGTAAGTTGCGGCAAGGCGTGCCCCCGTCTTTATCAAAAGCAAAATCCGCTGATTTCGCATAAGGCAAGGCGACACAGCACAGACCAAAACAATGCTGGCAATCCGCGCTTAAATCACGATGTATATTGTCATGTAACGTTAATTCCGCAGACAATATCGTTCACCCCTTCACTTGGGAACTTTGTTAAATATATGCTATTTGATTATATAGGAAATATTGATACTTTTCATTTTGTTTTTACAGTTCGGCTGGTCAAACGATGTATAATATATCCAATCATGATGATTGGGAGGGAATCCTCTTGGAACAGCAAATAAAAGACATCATATCTGCATGTGATTTGGCAATCCAAAATGAAGATTTTGATACACTGATGAATTATTACACGGAAGATGCCGTTTTAGTTGTGAAGCCCGGCATGATCGCGCGAGGTAAAGAAGAAATCAAAAAAGCGTTTATGGCAATCGCGGACTATTTCAATCATCATATTGTCCCGACACAAGGGGAAATGATCATTTTGGAAGCAGGAGACACTGCACTGGTCCTTTCTCAAGCACTGCTTGATTCGGATAAAAAGGATTCCGAGTATACGATGGAGAGAAGGGCAACCTATGTGTTTAAGAAGAATGCACAAGGCGAGTGGCTTTGTGCAATTGATAATTCATATGGTACGGCTTTAATTGGTGTTTAGCGTTCAGATATGTCTTCGATGTGCTATTCCTGCATATAATGATTCATTCAGCTGATTAGGGAAGGTGACTCCATTGAATCTGTATGACTTTAGTATGGCTCCTTATTGGTTTTATGCAGGCAGGCACGGAGGACTTGTTCAACATCCATACTTATTTCGGCAGCCCGTTTCCTCTCGCGCAATCATTACATCAGCCCGCGGGGATGTAACGGGAGACGGTGTTATTGACGAAGTCTTTCTTACTGGCACCCAAATGCCCGGCAGCCCTTTATGGCGAAATATCACATTGGTGATCCGTGACGGCAGAACCCATCAGGAACAGCGAATCCAGCTCCAAAACAACATGGGATACAATCCGTCTCTTTTTCTTGGGGATATGACAGGCGACAAGATTGATGATGTGGCAGTGGTGGTGGATACTGGGGGAAGCGGTGGCGCTATATATGCGTATATTTTTGCCTATCTAAACCGGCAGTTCAGGCAAGTTTTCAATTCGGATGTGTTTCATGATGAATTTAAATACAGTGTGAGCTATCAAAATCAATATAAAGCAAATGTCATCAGCCACCATCAGAACGAAACGTATTTCCTTGATCTTACTTACAAGGGCAGGGAATATTTGAATGAGATTTATACTGCTCAGGGTGTGTTGAAAATGCCGATAGAAGGCTGGGTGAATCCTTTGTCTGGCTTGTATCCGGTTGATTTTGACAGAGACGGCACATACGAACTGCTGGCGTATCAGCGGATCGCCGGGATATGTCCAAACCGTGTTGAAATGGAACGGGCAGAGATTTATGTTTGACCGCCAGACTGTTTCGATTTTTGGGAGTGACCTATCGTAAGTATTTCGATGCAGAAAAAGAGTGCTTTCAGCAAGCACTCTTTATTCCAGCTTAATTCGTTTAACATCCCCTAATACAAACACATAAAAAACCAATCCCAGCAACAGCACAAATCCGGCTACCAGAAAGCTGAGCGTAAAGGAGCCTGTCACATCAAACAAATATCCCGTCAGTGAAGCAGCAATAATGCCTCCGAACAGGTTGTTTGCCAGGTTCACCATGGAGCTCAGCATGGATACGGAACCGATCGGCGCCAGTTCCGCGGAAATGGACCAGCCGACTGGAGCGGTTGCAGATATACCGGCAAGGCCGATTGAAATACAGACAATTGCGATAGTGATATTGTTCGTCAGAATCGAGCCTAAAAAGAAAAAGCCGAAGCTCATTCCGACAATGATCACGGTTCGGTACACCTTGGTGTTAGAATAGCCTTTCTTAATAAAGTAATCGACGAGCCATCCGCCGACCACGATTCCGGAAATGGTTGAAATCAGCCATGGCACGGCTGTAAATAAACCGGACGCCATGAGATCCATTCCGTATGTATGCTTAAAGAAAGTCGGAAGCCAGGTGAGCAGCAGGTTAAATGTATAGCCGTACCCTGTAAATCCGATCATTAAGCCCCATACTTTACGGTTGGCAAAAAGCTTTTTTAAAAGCGGACCCGTTTTGTAAGGAATTTGCTCTGTTGTGATCGTATTGTGTTTTTGAATATAGTTTAATTCGCTTTTGGAAATGCGTTTGTGCCGTTCAGGCTGCTCATAATACTGCCAGAAAAAGATCGTAAACAGCACATTGATGCATCCAATCGTCAAAAAGGCGACACGCCAGTCAAATGTGGTGACAAGAAAGGCGACCAATGGCGCGCCGATCACGTTTGAAAATTTGGCGGCCGAGTCGAACAGAGAGTTTGCCAATCCCCGCTCACTTGGAGGAAACCATAGAGCGGTTGCCTTAGAGGCGGCAGGGAAAGCAGAGGCGCTTGTCAGCCCTATGAGAAACCGGAACAGATACAACAGCAATTTTCCTTGCAAAAAAGCAAGAAGAATCGTTAAAAAGCTCCATATTGTCATTCCAATCCTCGTGACCCACGCCACGCCAAACCGGTCCAGCAAACTTCCGACAGGCAGCTGCATCAGTGTATAAGAATAGGTGTATATGGAAAACACGATGCCGAGTTCAGTTGCTGTAAGATGAAACGAATCTTGTATCGCAGGGGCCGCTACAGAGATGGCCACTCGGTCAAAATAATTAAGAATAATAATGCCGCTGAGTAACGAAGATATGTACCATCTGGTATGTCCAGGCCGTTTCACGCGCTCTTGACTCATGATGAAAACCTCCTCTGTCATAGCATGATCTCCTGACGGAAATACCATTCAAATTTTAAATACCACAGCGTGCTTTTGCGTAAACGGACAGCAGGAATTTGACTGGAAAAGCCCTGTGCTTTAGAATGAAAGTAATAAAAATGAACACTCCAAAGGGGAGTAGCTTTCACAGTAAAGTCGTCATTACGGGACAAGACGTCCTCGGCTTTGCTGGCAATCTAATTGTTAGCGAGACCTTTGCCAAATCTGATTTGGTGAAGGTCTTTTTGTTTCGGAACTTCACCAAATCGGTGGAGTTTTTTCATTTTTATCAAAAAGGGAGAGGAGCGTCAGAATGTCTAAGCTGAAAAAGTGGCTGAAGCGTGAATTGGTGAAGAAAGGGCTGCCGTTAGCGAAAGAGAAATTGATCCCGATCTTAAAAGAAAAAATGAAGAAGAAACGATGAGGAGGCTGACGATGAAGATCATTTTGACAGTACTTGCCGGAGTGGGGCTTTTGAGTGCAAGCGGATGCGGCATGCTTGATCAGGTGAATGACGGTTTGAACTATACGAGTGAAGCAACGGGCTATGTGGAGAAGGTCAAGACATTTGCAGAGGAAGCGCCTGAATTGGCTAAACAGGCTGTAAATGACACCGAGGCGAAAGAAAAACTTGAAGCACAGCTTGAGTCGATTCAGCAGGCTGCCGCTGATTTTAATGAATTAACACCGCCTGATGCCGCGGCGGAGATTCATCAAACCATTCAGGAGCATAACGAAACATTGCAGAAAAGTGCTGACGATGTGTTGAAACAAGTGGAGGAAGGCAAGGTATCGCTTGAAGAATGGGAGCAGTCAGACCTTGTCCAGAACGCAAAACAAATCACTGATGTGATGGGACAAATTGAAAAGCTGGGTGAATAAGAAAAAGCATCCCTACACGGGATGCTTTTTTATTAATCAGCCATTGCGTCTGTTAAGACAGGAACGACTTGTTTTTTACGGGAAACAACGCCTTTAAGAAGGGCTGTGTTGTTTTCTAATGTAACGTTGAACGCTTTTTCCACTTTCGCCGCTTCGTTACCGATCGCAAGGGCAAGTGAATCATTTTCTAAGATGTCTGTGATGACAAGAAGGAACAGGTCAAGGTTCTTCTCAGCCACAACTTTTGAAATGACAGCTTCTAATTCAGCTTGGCGTTTTTTCACATCTTCAATGTCTACTGTGTTCACTTGTGCGATTTCGACTTTTTTGCTGCCGAGTGTGAATTCTTTCGCATCAAGAGAAATCAGTTCTTCCACTGTTTTTTTGCTTAAATCAGCGCCCGCTTTCAGCATGTTCAAGCCGTATTCTTCAGCATCTACGCCGGCGATTTCCGCAAGCTCTTTTGCTGCCGCTACGTCTTGGTCTGTGCAAGTTGGAGATTTGAATAACAGTGAGTCAGAAATGATCGCAGACAGCATAAGGCCGGCAATTTCTTTCTCGATTTTCACGTTATTTTCTTTGTACATTTTATTTAAGATTGTAGCCGTACAGCCTACAGGCTCAGCACGATAGTAAAGCGGCTCAGCTGTTTCAAAGTTAGCGATGCGGTGGTGGTCGATCACTTCCAGAACCTGAACATCTTCAATGTCCTTGATGCTTTGCTGACGTTCGTTATGGTCAACAAGGATAACGCCGTTTACTTCGTTTGCAGCTGTTTCAACGAGACGCGGGCTCTCTTGTTTGAAATAGTCAAGCGCGTATTGTGTTTCGCCGTTGACTTGTCCAAGGCGGACTGGCTCAGCATTGAAGCCGAGTTTGTTTTTCAAATCAGCATAAGCAATCGCAGAACAAATCGTATCTGTATCTGGGTTTTGGTGTCCGAAAATAAGTATCTTTTCCATGATAGCTCCTTATCTTTTTTAAGTAGTGTAATCTTTATATAGTTTAACACGTCTTGCTGCAGGTGTAATCATACAAACCCTTAAAAATTGATGTGAATAAGAAGCATTTTCTTTGAGCTGAGGAGGAAAGGTGTGTAAAATACTGGGTAGCTCAGTTGCGAAATGTAATGTAGTATCAAAAAAGGTACTATTGGAGGTTCTAGTATGAGTGAAAAAAAGAATATATACCCGAACAAAGAAGGCTGTCCTGTTGAATTTACGCTAGATGTCATTGGCGGAAAGTGGAAAGGAATTCTTTTTTATCACATGATAGATGGCAAGAAACGGTTTAATGAGTTTCGCCGAATCTGCCCGAGTATCACTCAAAGAATGCTCACCCTTCAGCTGCGCGAGCTGGAAGCGGACGGCATCGTGCATCGTGAGGTGTATCACCAGGTACCGCCCAAGGTTGAATACTCTCTGACGGAATTTGGGCGAACGCTTGAACCGATTGTTTTGCAAATGAAAGAATGGGGAGAATCCAATAGAGATGTCTTGGAATCATATCGTTCGAACGGCTTGCTAAAGGATCAGCAGAAATAGCAGCAAAGGGAATTCCTTTGCTGCTTGTTTTATTTCATCGAAAGGGCTCTGTTGGCGTTTCTGACATCATTTTTTAACAGCTCAGAAAGGTTATAAGATGGATAGTATCCATGCTGATACATGTATTGAAAAACTTGCGCGTGCAACTGTATGGCAGCATTCAGCTGTTTGACCAGTACGTTTCTTAATTGAGGTGTGGCTGTTTCTGTAATTGCGATGGCATAGCTGCGGACAGATGTTTTGGCAAAACCGAGCAGGTCGCCACTGTAAAAGGGGTCATCCGCGCGTTCTTCTTCTTCATCCTCTCGCGGCGCCTGAGGGAAGAATGGGAGAAGCTCTCTTAAATTTTGCTCAACGGCCTGAATGGAGACACTGTAAAGCTGTCTGAGCTGAGGGTCTCTTACTTCTCTTATCATTTTCTTGAGTCTAATGAGTCCATTTGATTGAAAAGCAACCAGCTCATGCATTTCCAATGTTTCATGCCAAGCCAATGTTCTGCGTTCATCCATGTAACAGTTCTCCTTTATCAATCAGATTCCATATCAGCATATGCCCAACGATTAATGTTGTTCATGATGTTTTGAAGTTTTTAAAACGGGAAATTCACCTTATATAGGACACGGGTTGAGAACATGCAAAAAGAGGTGAAACACGATGTGGGACATGATAAAGGACTTTTTCTTGTTTAGCAGCGGCGTTCTGCAGGCAACAACCCTTTTACTGGTCATCTTAATCTTTATGTATGTCAGAAAAACGAAAAAGAAAAACAAGGAATCTTCTGGCTTTATGGATGATAAACATTAATCGTGATGGGCATTCTTTTTAAAGAATGTCTTTTCATTTGCAATGTTCCACATGAAACATTGGCGTCATTTTACTTGCGATTTGGACTTATGTTAAAATATAAAAGCAAAATGTAGAGATGATATAAAAAACATTCGGTGCAAAACATGTTGCAGCGATGAAAAAAGAGCAGTCGTTTATGCTGCTCTTTTCTATTCGTATGTTCAGGATGATACGAGGTGACTAAGTGAAACAAACGAGAGCATTATTGGAAGGTGCTATTTTAATCAGTCTGTTTGCGATCATCACGCTTTTGGTCGTTTATGTTCCTGTAATTGGAACAATTCTGTTATTTGCACTGCCGCTGCCCATGATCCTGTATACGATCAGACATGGATTGAAGTTAGGGATATGGATGGGCGCTGTCAGTCTTCCGGTTGTTTTTATAGTCGGGTCTTTTAACGGACTTATTGTAGCTTTTATGTCAGCTTGCGCCGGCATTGCCATGGGACATTTTTTCAAAAGGAAAGAGCCCGGGCACGCCATTATTTCGGGCGCTCTTATTTATATGCTTTGTATTGTCTTCTATTTTGTGATAAGCATTCAGTTTTTGGGTATCAATATCATTGATGAAGCGATGACACAATACCGGCAATCCCTTGATATTGTAGAAACTGTAGTGAAGCAGTCGGGCAATGCTGAACAGCTTGAGAAGCAATTGAAACTGATGGAAGAACAATTGGGTATGGTTCAATATCTTTTTCCAACAGCTATTGTGATGGTAGGAGCTATTTTTTCTTTCCTCAGTTACTTTATCGCTAAGCCGCTCTTAAGGCGATTCTCCCCCGATATTCCTAATCTAAAGCCTTTTAGAGAGTTGAAGTTTCCGCAAAGTGTTGTAGTGCTGTATTTAATAATTGTCATGCTTTCATTTTTGCCTTTAGAAAAAGGCCAAATGCTGTACTCTATCGCTTTAAATGGGGAGTTTATACTCGGGTTTCTGATTTTCATCCAAGGTTTATCATTTATCTTTTTCTATTGCCATAAGAAACAATATCCGAAGGCTGCGGCTGTGATTGCGGTGGTTCTTGGACTGATGCTTCCGATCTTTATGGCAGCCATTCGTATTTTAGGCGTTATAGATATGGGCTTTAATATAAGGAATAAGGTGAAGTGAACATGAGTTTTACTCACATGGTGGGGAGTGATAGAAATGCCAAGCTTTTATGAAAAACCGCTGTTTCGGTATCCCATCTATGCTTTGATTGCTTTGTCAATCATTACAATCCTCATCAGCTTTTATTTTAACTGGATTTTAGGAACCGTCGAAGTGCTGCTGCTTGCAGTTATTTTGTTTTTTATTAAACGTGCTGATTCTCTTATTCGGCAAGAGATTGATGCTTATATTTCTACGTTATCCTACAGGTTGAAAAAAGTCGGTGAAGAGGCATTGATGGAAATGCCGATCGGCATCATGCTTTTTAATGACCAATATTATATAGAATGGGCAAATCCGTTTCTTTCTTCTTGCTTTAATGAAAGCACATTAGTGGGAAGATCACTTTACGATACTTGTGAGTCAGTTGTGCCGCTCATCAAACAAGAGGTGGAATCGGAAACGGTTTCATTGAATGACCGCAAGTTTAAGGTTGTCATCAAGCGGGATGAGCGTCTGCTGTATTTCTTTGATGTAACGGAGCAAACTCAGATTGAAAAGCTATATGAAAACGAAAGAACCGTACTGGCTTATATTTTCCTTGATAACTATGATGATGTGACACAAGGATTGGATGACCAGACGAGAAGCACGATGAACAGCCAGGTGACATCTTTACTGAACGCCTGGGCGCAGGAGTACGGGATCTTCCTGAAAAGGACGTCTTCAGAACGCTTTATCGCTGTACTTAATGAACACATCTTAACTGAACTCGAAAATGCGAAGTTTTCGATTCTTGATGAGGTGCGGGAAAAAACCTCATTTGACGGTGTAGCGCTGACGTTAAGCGTCGGTGTCGGGGCTTCCGTCTCCTCGCTGAAAGAACTTGGCGATTTGGCGCAATCCAGCTTGGACTTAGCGCTGGGGCGCGGCGGAGACCAAGTAGCCATTAAGCTGCCGAACGGCAAGGTGAAGTTTTACGGGGGTAAAACAAACCCAATGGAGAAACGAACAAGGGTGCGGGCCCGCGTCATTTCTCATGCCTTAAAGGAAATCGTCTCTGAAAGCAGCAATGTGATTATTATGGGGCATAAATTCCCCGACATGGATTCTATCGGTGCAGCGATCGGAATTTTAAAGGTGGCTCAGGCAAATAACAAAGATGGTTTTATCGTCATTGACCCAAATCAAATCGGATCAAGTGTGCAGCGTTTGATTGAGGAAATCAAAAAATATGAAGAGCTGTGGTCAAGGTTTATTACGCCTGAAGAAGCGATGGAAATTTCCAATGATGATACGCTGCTTGTGATCGTTGATACACATAAGCCGTCACTTGTCATGGAGGAACGGCTGGTCAATAAAATTGAACATATCGTGGTTATCGACCATCACCGCAGGGGTGAAGAGTTTATCAGAGATCCGCTGCTCGTTTATATGGAGCCGTACGCTTCTTCGACAGCGGAATTGGTGACAGAGCTGCTTGAATATCAGCCAAAGCGCTTAAAAATCAATATGATTGAAGCAACAGCCCTATTAGCTGGTATAATAGTGGATACAAAGAGCTTTTCTCTCCGCACAGGCTCGCGGACTTTTGATGCGGCTTCTTATTTAAGGGCAAAAGGCGCCGATACTGTGCTTGTGCAGAAGTTCCTGAAAGAAACCGTTGAATCCTATATTAAACGGGCGAAGCTGATCCAGCATACGGCCCTCTATAAAGAGAACATTGCGATCGCTTCTCTTCCTGAAAATGAAGAGGAATACTTCGATCAAGTGCTGATTGCGCAGGCGGCGGATTCGCTGCTGTCGATGAGTGAGGTTGAGGCTTCATTTGCGGTGGCGAGACGGGATGAACAAACCGTTTGTATCAGTGCGCGATCACTTGGCGAGGTAAATGTTCAGATCATCATGGAGGCGCTGGAAGGCGGAGGGCATTTAACAAATGCGGCGACTCAGTTGTCCGGCATTTCAGTTTCTGAAGCGCTGGAACGGCTGAAGCACGCCATAGATGAGTATTTTGAGGGAGGCGTACAGAGATGAAGGTTATTTTCTTACAAGATGTAAAAGGAAAAGGAAAAAAAGGCGAAGTCAAAAACGTAGCAGACGGTTATGCGCATAACTTTCTGATTAAAAAAGGCCTCGCCGTTGAAGCGAACGCGACAAACATCAGCGCGCTAAACGGACAAAAGCAGAAAGAGAAAAAAGAAGCCATCGCCGAGCTTGAACAGGCAAAGAGCTTAAAAGAGACATTAGAAAAACTGACTGTTGAGCTCAGCGCGAAATCAGGTGAAGGCGGCCGTTTATTTGGTTCTGTGACAAGCAAGCAAATTACTGAACAGCTCCAAAAAGACCATAAGATTAAAGTAGATAAGCGGAAGCTTGAACTGCCGGACGGCATTCGTGCGTTAGGATATACAAACGTGCCTGTGAAGCTGCATCCAGAGGTGCAGGCTGTGTTAAAGGTACATGTGAAAGAGGAAGCTTAATAGAAAAGAGGCTTGGATTGCTCCAAGCCTCTTTTTTTATTCCACGAGATAAAGAGTTTGCTGGCTTTCTCCGCCAGGTCCTCCTCTCATGCCTTGCTGGCTGCTGTTTGTGCTGCTGGATGAACTGCTGTACTCGTCAGAGGATATTTCTTTTCCGTTTTTCTTAATCCAGGAAACAAGTTCGCTGTTACCTGAGTTATTTCCTGACAGAAGGAAGTATTTCACTTTGCCTTCTTTGACCAGCTTTTTCAGTTCGGACACAGTCAGAATAGGATCTGTGCCGTTAAATCCGCCCATTGCCATAACGGATTCATTTTCATGAATGATGTAAGGCGCAGCCGTTACGGTTGTCAAAGTAGCAAATAGATACTCTTCGCCGGTATTGTGCTTTCTCAGATAGGACAGGAGTCCGGTGTCAACCTCTGAGGAGAACATGTTCCCGCCGTTTGCTGAGCTTTTGAGCTGCGGGCCCGATTCAGGAAGGACGCTGTTGCCTCCGTATAGAAGCGGCGTAGCTGACCAGTAGACCGGTGTGAGCAGCAGAACGCATAAGCTGATGATGGTCAGCTGCTTGCTGAACGGATGGCTGCGTTTAAGCATCAGAAGCGCAAGGGTGATGCCGAGTCCTGAGAGTCCCAGGACATACATCCATACACTGCCGATTTGGCTTGTATAAGCGCTCAGAATATACACCTGGAATGCAGCTGTGATCAGAACGGCTGCCGGCAGCAGGCAGCTGGCCCAGTCTTTATTGTTTTTGTATAAGCGGTACATCGTATACCATCCGATACCGGAAAGTGCGGCAATCGGAGGTGCCAGCATTATCAAATAATACTGGTGAAAGAATCCTGCGATGCTGAAGAAACCAGCCACCGGAACGAGCCAAGCCGCCCAGAATATCGTTTCTTTCATTTCAGCTGCCTGTCCGCGGCGATCACGGTACCAGCTGACGATTCCGCCCAGCAATCCAATCAATGCGAATGGAAGCATCCAGCTGATTTGGCCGGAAAGTGCCGATTGGAAGAGACGAAGCGGTCCTGCATCGCCGGTGCCGAACATATTCATGCTTTTTCCGCCGCCACCGCCAGGCCCTCCGTTTCCAGGTCCGTTACCGCCTGTTGGAGGTGTGCCTCCGCCTCCATTGGAGGTGCCGTTTTGTCCGTTAGGCGGCTGAGGCGCCTGTGAATGATTCCCGAATGATTGATTCTCGTTTTGATTAGCGGCACTTCCGTCAAACTTGCTGTTTCCAGATGATCCGCTGCTGTTTGGCGCTTGCATGGTGTTATGATTCTGCATGTTACCGCCGCCAGCGGCATTCATATCACCTTGTGCAAGGCCAGTGGTTTGTCCAAGCAGCCGCTCGGTGCCGTTGTAGCCGAAGGCCAGTTCTAACACTGAGTTGGTCTGGCTGCTCCCTACATACGGCCGGCTGGAGGATGAGGTTGAATCCACCACAACCGCCCATGAGATCGAAAGGCCTGTCAGAAGGACAAGAGACAGAATCAGAGACCCGATTTTTTTCTTCAGAGAAACCCGAGATGCAATCAGGTAGAATAACACAAATGCAGGCAATACCATAAACGCTTGCATCATCTTCATGTTAAAGGCGAGCCCAATCAAGGCAAATGCCGTCAGCAGCCAAACCAGCTTATCCTGTTTCACTGCCCGAAGCAGGCAAGCTGAACCGAGCAATAAGGTAAAGACAAGCATGCTGTCGATGTTGTTTGTCCGGCTGACGGCTGCTGCGATAGGCGTCAGTGTCATAACAAGTGCGGCAATGCGAGCCGCTCCAATTCCAAAGGCCGGTTTGATCATTCTGTAGAGTAGGAATACAGATCCAACTCCGGAGAGAGCCTGAGGAAGGATTACACTCCATGTGTGAACGCCGAAAATCAGTGCGAAAATCGTTTGAATCCATAACACAACAGGCGGCTTATCCACTGTTACAAATCCGGAAGGGTCAAATGACGCATAGAAGAAATTGTGGAAGCTTTGCGTCATGCTTTTCACAGCCGCCAAATAGTATTGGTTCGCTGTGTCATCCTGCCAAATGTTATACGTATTCAGAAAAGCCGCTGCAAGCAAAATAAGAATAAGGACTAAGTCGAATCGTTTGGTTTTCATCGTTTTTCACCTCTTTATGGTGTCTTATTGTAAAAAACAAATATGAAAAACTTATGAATAAACCATAAATATTCGAAGAATTTCATAGAAAAAAGCGGAGAGATCGGGACTGACCCCCGTTTTTGAGACAGGGGTCAAAACACCTTTTAAACAGCCAATTGCCGATAGTTTATCGGTGATTGGTTGTTTAGTTTGGTTTGAATACGAATATTGTTATAATAATGAATG
>NZ_JAJSOZ010000001.1:0-411992 GCF_021282335.1 Bacillus sp. G16
GATCTATATCATTCTTATGCAGCTAAAAAAGATTATATCTTTTATTATAATTATAAAAAATTAATGTTCGAAAAAAATAATGTTAAAAATAGATTTATAAAAGAGTTGCGTTTCTTAAATTCCCTTCATAAATCAGGGGGTAAATCAAAGAAACGAAAATCAGCTATTAAGAAAGCTATGCTGGCAAGAATGGCACACCATGTTTTCACTATTCTTAATAGAAAACCAGTGTGGTTATTCATAGATAGACAAGATAAAGCTGATGATAATGCCGAGCACCTCTTTAAATATGCAATCAATAAGAATGATGGTGTAAAAAAATACTTTATAATAAAAAAAGATAGCAAGGATTACGACAGAATTAAAAAATACGGAAAGGTTATACCATACAGATCTTTTAGACATAAAATTTTAACCTTATCCTCTTCCAAGGTAATATCGACACATGCAGATATATGGGTTGTAAATCCATTTTTCAATATGGAGATTTATTTTAGAGATTTATTTAATTTTGAGTTTGTCTTTTTACAGCATGGAATAACAATGGCGGATCATTCTGAATGGTTAAACAAATACAGCAAGAATATCAAATTATTAGTCACTTCGGCGAAACCTGAATATCGGTCTATTGTGAAAGGGAATTACAATTATAAAAAAGAAAATATCTTTTTGGGTGGATTTCCGAGATACGATAATCTTAAGAAGAGTGAAGGGGAAAAGCAGCTTCTAATAATGCCTACATGGAGAAAAGATATTGTATTACCTAAAGATCAGGCAAAAGGAGTAAGACCGTACAATCCGAAATTTAAAGAAAGTGAATACTTTGCTAGGTATAATGCCTTGATTAATGACGAACGGCTAATCGAATTTGCTAGGAATAATAATTATAAGATAACCTTTTTCCCGCACCCGGACATTCAACAACAGATGGTAGATTTTGAAAAGCATGAGTATGTAGAGTTTGCAGATTATAATAGCAGCTATCAAATGTTATTTAATTCTTCTAATATAATGATTACTGATTTTTCATCTGTTGCATTTGATTTTGCATACAAGAAAAAACCTGTGATCTATTATCAATACGAAAAGTCATACCATTTTAAACTTGATTACTATGATTATAAGAAAATGGGCTTTGGTGATGTAATAGAAGATCATAATAGTTTAGTTGATAAAGTTATCTATTATATGAAAAATAATAGTCGTATGGAAGATAAGTATAGAAAAAGAGTAAATAACTTTTTTGCATATACTGATAAAAATAATAGGGATCGTATTTATAATGCTATTTTGCAATTAGACAATAGTAAAGTTGCTAAATGAGTTTGGCTTTGCTCTATATTGACACTTCAAAATGTTGGGAGAAGTTCTGTGGGACTTCTCCCAACATTTTAAAAGTGAAAAAAAACTCAACATCTGTTACAATATTCACCGGTGCTTTCAAATTTCTTTAACCGAAAGATCCAAAAAATCATTTAAGTCTAAGGAAGATAAACAATGAATGCATTAGTAAGAATCGTAAAAGAGCAAGTGACATCGTTTCCTTTAATTTTGCGCTTGGCTTCGTATGAGACAAAGTCTCAGTATCAGATGAATTATCTTGGTGTATTATGGCAGTTTTTAAATCCTCTCATTCAAATGCTGGCGTACTGGTTTGTATTTGGAATGGGGATTCGCAACAGCAAGCCGATCATAACAGGTATCGGAGAAGTGCCTTTTATTGTTTGGATGCTGGCCGGGTTGATTCCGTGGTTCTTTATTAGCCCGACCATTCTTGATGGATCAAACAGTGTGTTTAAACGGATCAATATGGTCGCTAAAATGAATTTTCCGATAAGTTCACTTCCTTCTGTCGTGATTGCTTCAAATTTATTTAGTTATTTTGTAATGATGGGTGTTTATGTCATTGTCCTTTTAGCAAGCGGTATTTACCCTAGCTTGCATTGGATACAATATATTTACTATTTGATCTGCATGATTGTATTTATGTTTTCATTTAGTTTGTTTAACTCTACAATCAGTGTGCTTGTCAGAGATTATCAATTTCTGCTGCAGGCCGTAACCAGATTATTGTTCTTTTTACTTCCGATTTTTTGGAATATCTCAGAGCAGCTCGGGAAAAATCACCCGAACCTTCTGCCTGTGCTTAAGCTGAATCCAATTTATTATCTGATAGATGGATTCCGGAACAGCTTCTTAGACGGAAAATGGTTTTTCCAAGACATGAAGTACACGTTGTACTTTTGGCTGTTCACATTCCTTTTATTGTTAGTAGGTTCTATCCTGCATATGAAATTCAGAGATAAGTTTGTTGACTTTCTTTAATACGTAAGGAGATTGTACGATGAAACTAAAAGTTTCGTTTCGAAATGTTTCAAAGCAGTATCATTTGTATAAAAAACAATCGGACAAGATTAAAGGATTGTTTTTTCCGGCTAAGGATAATGGTTTTTTTGCTGTGCGGAATGTCTCCTTTGACGTGTATGAGGGAGAGACAATCGGCTTTGTAGGGATAAATGGGTCAGGGAAATCGACCATGTCTAACCTGCTGGCTAAAATTATTCCGCCGACCAGCGGTGAAATTGAAATGAACGGCCAGCCGTCGCTGATTGCGATTGCTGCCGGTTTAAATAATCAACTGACGGGCCGGGACAATGTCCGGCTCAAGTGTTTGATGATGGGGTTAACCAATAAAGAAATTGATGACATGTATGACAGTATCGTTGAATTTGCAGAGATTGGCGATTTTATTAATCAGCCGGTTAAAAACTATTCCAGCGGTATGAAATCGCGACTCGGTTTCGCGATTTCCGTTCATATTGACCCTGACATTTTAATTATTGACGAAGCGCTCTCCGTAGGGGACCAAACGTTTTATCAGAAGTGTGTAGACAGAATAAATGAGTTTAAAAAGCAAGGAAAAACCATATTTTTTGTCAGCCACTCCATCGGCCAGATTGAAAAGATGTGTGACCGCGTCGCTTGGATGCACTACGGCGAGCTTCGTATGTTTGATGAGACAAAAACTGTTGTCAAAGAGTACAAAGCGTTTATTGACTGGTTTAATAAGCTGTCGAAAAAAGAAAAAGAAACATATAAAAAAGAGCAAACGGAAGAGCGGAAGAAAGAAGATCCTGAAGCGTTTGCCCGTTTCCGCAAAAAGAAGAAACAGCCGAAATCACTGGCTAATGCTGTTCAAATTGCTATTTTGTCTATTCTGACAGTCTTCATGGCGGGAACGATGTTCTTTAATGCCCCGCTTCGTACAATTGCTTCGTTTGGCGCGATTCCGCAAAATGAAGTGAAGAAGCATCATGGCGATGCAAAGGGCAAGACAGAGGAACAATTAACCGCAGTCAATAAGCAAGGCTTTATAGCAGATGAAAAAGTGACTGTTTATAAGGGCCAGGATTTGAAACAGAAAGCTGGCGTTACACTGCCATTCGGTACCGAGGTGACGGTAGCTGCAAAAGGCAAAAAAGCAGCGAAAATAAAGTTTGACGGGCAGTCTTATTTTGTGAAACAGAGCGCTGTTGCAACAAACGTGAAACATGCTGAATTGCAGGCTGCGGCCTTTACGCCTTATGTTCCGCAAACAGCAGCGTCTTCCTATGAATACTTCCTGAAATTCCTGGCAGACAGCAGCGGCAGCATTCAATCGAAATTGAATGGATATACTGAAGGAGATACAGCTGACGGCAGAAAAACGTTGGATTTTGGTTATGAAAAAATCAGCTATGTGCTGGAGAATGATAAAGCATCAGAGCTTATCTTTCATAACATTTCTCCCGTTACTCCGGTGTCACTATCTTTAAGTGACAGCGATGTATTGTATGACAGCAGCAAGAATCGTTTTCTTGTAAATACAGCTGATCTGGTTTTTGCAGTTGATAATGAAGAGCATACGCTGACCTTGATGTCGAAATAAGAAAAGGCTATTGGATGAATCTCCAATAGCCTTTTTGTTTAGATTTCTTCTTTGTTTAGTAAACCTTCCATAAATGGAACGAGCTGCTCGCGAAGCTCTTTATCCTGCATCGCAAATTCAAGAGTTGTTGTGATAAAGCCGAGCTTTTCGCCAACATCATAACGCTTGCCTTCAAAATCGTAAGCAAACACTCTTTGAATTTCATTCAGTTTTTGGATGGCGTCTGTCAGCTGAATTTCACCGCCGGCGCCAACCTGCTGCTCCTCTAAGTACATGAAGATCTCAGGTGTGAATACGTAACGGCCTAAGATGGCAAGGTTAGAAGGTGCAGTGCCTTTAGGCGGCTTCTCAACGAAATTTTTCACCTGGTAACGGCGGCCCTCACTTGTCAGCGGGTCGATAATGCCGTAGCGGTGTGTTTCATCTTCAGGCACTTGCTGAACACCGATAATAGAAGAAAGTGTTCTTTCGTATTCATCCATTAATTGGCGCAACCCTGGTGTTTCTGCCTGTACAATATCGTCTCCAAGCAGAACAGCAAACGGCTCATCACCGATAAAGTTGCGTGCGCACCAGACAGCGTGTCCGAGTCCTTTAGGCTCTTTTTGGCGGATATAGTGAATGTCAGCCAGGTTAGAAGCTTTTTTCACTTTTTCAAGAAGTTCAGTTTTTCCTTTTTCTTCTAGGTTTCTTTCAAGCTCAGGAGAGTAATCAAAATGATCCTCAATCGCACGCTTGCTTTTTCCTGTTACGATAATAATATCCTCAATACCGGCTTCAACAGCTTCTTCAATTATGTATTGAATGGTAGGCTTATCAACGATAGGAAGCATTTCTTTCGGCATTGCTTTCGTAGCCGGAAGAAAACGTGTTCCTAAGCCTGCTGCTGGAATTATGGCTTTACGTACTTTTTTCAATGTCAAAGCACCTTCCTTATCAATAAATTTATAATTAATTTCTCTTTACCCGGAAATATAATTTTCACACATTTAATCATATAGGATAAGGCATTTTTAAACAAGTTTAAACGCAAATAGTAATTTTCAATTTAAACGGGATCTAATTTAATGTAGAATCGTATCTATACAATTAAAATTTTAGAGGATACAGGTGAATAATAATGAAAAGAATAAAGGTTATGACAATTTTCGGGACCAGGCCGGAAGCGATCAAGATGGCACCGCTTGTGCTTGAATTGAGAAAATATCCTGAAATAGATTCCTATGTGACGGTCACTGCACAGCACAGACAAATGCTCGATCAGGTTTTAGATGCGTTTCACATAAAGCCTGATTTCGATTTGAACATTATGAAGGAGCGGCAGACGCTGGCAGAGATTACGTCCAACGCGCTTGTGAAATTGGATGAGCTGTTTAAAGACATCAAGCCCGATATTGTGCTTGTCCATGGTGATACGACGACGACATTTGCCGGAAGCCTAGCCGCTTTTTATCATCAAATTGCTGTTGGCCATGTGGAGGCTGGGCTTCGTACGGGGAATAAGTATTCCCCATTTCCGGAAGAGCTCAACCGCCAGATGACCGGTGCGATTGCTAATTTGCATTTTGCGCCGACAGGCCAGGCGAAAGACAATTTATTAAAAGAAAATAAAAAGACAGACTCCATTTTTGTAACGGGCAATACAGCGATTGACGCACTCCGCACAACGGTAAGGGACGGCTATTCACATCCTGTCCTCGATCAGGTGGGCGAGGATAAAATGATTCTGCTGACCGCGCATCGCCGAGAAAATCTAGGTGAGCCAATGGAAAACATGTTCAAGGCCATCCGCAGAATTGTTGAGGAATTTAAAGATGTACAGGTCGTTTACCCTGTGCACCTGAATCCTGTTGTCCGGGAAGCGGCTCAGAAGCATTTTGGGGATTCTGACAGAGTGCATCTGATTGAACCTTTAGAAGTTATTGATTTCCATAACTTTGCGGCAAAATCCCATTTCATTTTGACAGATTCTGGCGGCGTGCAGGAGGAAGCACCATCTCTCGGGAAACCGGTGCTTGTGCTGCGTGATACGACGGAACGGCCTGAAGGAGTGGAAGCGGGGACGCTGAAGCTTGCGGGGACGGATGAGGAAAACATTTATCAGCTGGCAAAACAGCTGTTAACTGATGATGATGAGTACCAGAAAATGTCCTACGCTTCTAATCCGTACGGAGATGGAGAGGCTTCGCGCCGGATCGTGGAAGAATTGCTGTTTCATTACGGATATCGGCAAGACCATCCGGACTCATTTACAGGAAAATAAAAAAGAAGCTTTGCACACTGTGCGAAGCTTTTTTTTATTAAATTTTTTATATTTCCTTCAAACTTTTTTAAAATATCATAAAGGGCGCTTCAATTAGCTTGTAGAGTATTAAGGATTATTTATAACCTTTTTAATTAAGAAATAAATTTTGGGATAGTCGATTGAGCTTTGAAAAAGTTTTACTATGTTCTCAATTTTTCTTTAGATTGTGACGATAAAGACATTGAGGTGAAAAAATGAAAAATTGGATTGTTTTAATGTTCTTTATATTGCTACTTGCAGGTTGTGGGACTAATAATCAAAACCAAGGAGAAGATGTGTCAGAGCAGAGTAACATCGTGACAAAAGAAGGTGTTTTTGTGGGTTTAGCAGATACTCACACTATTGAAGTGATCGTAGATAGCGAACCTATTAGTCTGAATATTACTGACGAATCGATAAGTGATGTAAGTAATCTAGATAGTGGTGATGAAGTCACTGTTAAATACGAAAAAAATAATAAGGGTCAGCTTTTATTAAAAAAGATTCAACAAACTCATTAACTTTGATATTATTTTAAACTTTAAAGTCATATCAATTAATGAGTTTGTTTGCTGTGAAAAATAAAGCAACAAACTTAAATATTGCATACTAAAGAAAGCTCATAGATAAACTCTCATTATCGATACGTGTTTAAAAAAGAATTCAAGTCTTAAATTTATAGAATACACTTGCGATTGATGTTCCAGTTACTTGATTTAGATGATATTTAATAAAGTAGCTGTTTTCAATCTGCGGGATTGTTTTTTGCCTATTAAGGGCATTTAAGGAGGAGAATAAATTGCGTTCTTATATAAAAGTCCTGTCAATGTGTTTTTTCGGACTCATTCTTTTTGTGCCAATAGCATTGGCTGATAACTCGGTTAAAAGAGTCGGAGGAAACAGTAGATATGGGACTGCGGTTGAAATATCAAAGCAGACTTACTCAACAGCCAGTACTGCAGTAATTGTCAGTGGCAATGCATATGCAGATGCGATAGTAGCGGCACCTCTAGCTTATCAGAAGAATGCACCGCTTTTGTACACAACTACTGACAAACTTTCATATGAAACAAAAACAAGGTTAAAAGATATGCGTACAAAAAATGTAATTATAGTAGGTGGGACACCAGTTGTTTCTTCTAATACTGCAAATCAGATTAAAAGAATGGGAATTAGTATCAAACGTATAGCAGGAAGCAATCGGTTTGAAACATCTGCAAGAGTGGCAAAAGCAATGACCGCACCTTCAAAGGTTATTATTTTAAATGGATTCTTATATGAAGATGCTCCAGCAATTATCCCTTACGCAGCGAAAAATGGTTTTCCAATTCTTTTTACAAACAAAACTTATATAAACAGTGCAACAACAGCAGTGATCAAGGATAAGAAGATCAGAAGTTCTATAATTGTCGGAAGTACCAAAAGTATTAGCAACTCGGTAAATAAAAAATTGCCCTCTCCAACAAGGATCAGCGGATCAAATAGATACGAGCTGGCTGCAAATATTGTACAGAAGCTTAATTTGTCAACGAGCAAGGTATACGTAAGTAACGGATACAGTTATTCTGACGCCATCGTAGGGGCTCTATTAGCAGCTATGAATAAACAATCTCTTATTGTTACAGATGGTCAAAATTTATCTGTCGGGACTCGCAAAATCATAGGAAGTGAAAATGCGTCTAATTTTACAGTTATAGGAACCCCCCCCGCTATTAGCACTAAAGTTTTTAATCAGTTGAAGAATCCTGTTGTGGGTGAAACTATTTTTATCGATCCTGGTCACGGTGACCAAGATTCAGGTGCAGTCGCAAACGGTCTTCTCGAGAAAGAAATTAACCTTGATATAGCGAAAAGAGTCAATATGAAACTGAATGCTTCTGGTGCTCTTTCGGTAATGTCGAGGTCTAATGATACTTTTTATTCTCTACAAGAAAGAGTTAGTAAGGCTGCCTCTACTCAAGCAGATTTATTTATCAGTATTCATGGAAATGCAAATGATAGTTCATCTCCTAATGGAAGTGAGACGTTTTACGATACAACTTATCAGGCAACGAAAAGCAAAAGATTAGCTGATCAAATTCAGCCTAAACTTGCAACTTATCTTAAAACAAGGAACCGTGGAGTGAAACGAGCTGGTTTCTATGTTATTAAATATTCTAGAATGCCAAGTGTTTTAGTTGAAACTGCTTTTATTACAAACTCATCCGATGCAAGTAAACTAAAACAGTCGGTTTATAAGGATAAAGCTGCCCAAGCTATATATGACGGCACAGTTTCTTACTATAAATAAAAGCTTATGTGAAAAAACTCAAAAGCTTTATTTTTATTAGAATATATATCTTCTTATTATTATAGAGAGATTTCAAAGAAACGTTCTATATCTACCGCTTCTAACATCAACTTTTCTATTTGCAAAGATGAATTTGTTTTACGTGACCATTCGTTGAAGAAGATTGCAGATATCGAATTTAAACAGGTATATAGAGGAGAATTTTTCTGGTTTTAACTACGTGAAACAGTCAAGAAAACTAAAACAAAAAGAAGCTTTGCACACACTGTGCGAAGCTTCTTTTTGTTTTAATTTTCGAGGCTTTCCTTCAGCTCTTTTGTGATATTGGAAAGTGCGCTTTCATCAGCCTGGTAGTAGTAAATTCCGTTGATTTTCGTGCCTGTACCTTTTAGTTCGTGCTGTTTAATCTTTTTACGCGCGTCTTTGTAGTCGGACTGGATATCCCACATGTCATCGAAGGTCAAGTTCGTTTTCACATTATCTTCAACGACTTTAAACATATCTCCAAATTTCGTGATAGAAGAAATATTTGCGCCTTTATTAATGATTCCTTCGATCACTTGGCGCTGGCGATCCTGGCGGCCGAAATCGCCTCTCGGATCTTCTTTTCTCATCCGGGTATAGGCGAGCGCTTCTTTTCCGTTCAGCGTGATTTCTCCTTTGCCGAACGAATAACCGTCATAGCTGAACGCGAATGTACTGTTTACTGTGATGCCACCAAGTGTATCAACAACGTCTCTAAAGCTTTCCATGTTCACTTTCACAAAATAATCAACCGGAACATCGAGGAAGTTTTCAACCGTGTCAACCGTCATCTGCGTACCGCCGAATGCGTATGAATGGTTGATTTTATCTATTGTGCCTTTCCCGATAATTTTTGTATATGTGTCACGCGGAATGCTGACCATGTCAGTTGTATTCGTTTTTGGGTTAACGGTCATATAAATGAGCGTGTCGGCACGGCCTTTATCGCCGTCGCGTTCATCCACACCCATGATTAAGACGGAAAACGGATCTTTTTTATTGATGTTGACCTCAGTATCCCTCTTTTTAGATTTATCAATACTTTCATGAATACTTGCCACGGTTGAAGCTGCTTTATGCCATAAGTAGTATGCGTAGCCGCCTGTTCCGAGCACAAATACGGCCACAATGGCTAAAATGACAAGTAACGCTTTTCTTTTTTTCTTTCTTTTTTCAGCTCTCATATAAAGTCCTCGCTTTTTTGTAATCTAGTAAGATTATAAGTTTCTTAATATTTGAAAACAACTAAAATTTGTCTGATTCTTTACAATAGACGGCTGCTTGTAACAAATGTTTCGGTATTTTAAGAAAATCCGCAAAAATTTTTCGTTGTTTTGAAAAAAGTTTTAAAATACACTTGAAAGATTAGATAGGAAATTAAAATCGATAATTCGATGACCTACATGCTGTAAGTTTGTTAGTGTATACTAAATAGCTGAAAACTGATTAAGTTCAAAGACAAAAGTGGACAGAAGGAAATAGGCGAATGAAGAAAATAGGAAAATTGCCGGTGAAAATACAATTGTAGTAAAGAGACATTGATAGGAAAAATTTAAAACTACACATGCTATGTAAAAGTTTAACAAAATTTAAGGTCAGGCCTATTCTTATTGACAGATGTTTTTGATATAATTATCAGGCAAAAATATAACCGAACCATTAGGGTAGTGAGGTAATCGATGAAAATAAGCATTGTTATCCCTGTATATAATTCAGAAGATCTTATTTCCGAATGTCTTGACAGCTTAGTTAATCAAACGATGCCAAAAGAGGATTATGAGATTATATGTGTCGATGATAAATCTACAGATTCATCTTTAGACATTTTGAATCAATATAAAAAGAAATATGACAATATTGTTGTTGTTGAAAGAACGGTAAATTCAGGTGGTCCAGGTGCTCCGAGAAATGATGCAATAAAAATTGCCCAGGGTGAATACATTCTATTTGTTGATTCCGATGACTATATAGGCAATGAAGCATTGTTAAGGTGGTATAATTTCTCAAAAGAGAATCAATCAGATATTACTTTAGGAAAGTTAAAAGGGATAAACGGCAGAGGTGTTCCCAAATCAATGTTTAAGGAAACGAACCCGGATGTTGATTTGGTCGATTCCAAAATTGTTTTTACATTGGGACCCCAAAAACTGTTTAAAGCCTCACTTTTAAAGGAAAATCAAATAACCTTCCCTACTCACATAAAAGCAGCGGAAGATCAAGTCTTCACAATGAACGCTTATTTGAAAGCAAAGAAGATTTCTGTTTCAGCTGACTATGATTATTACTATCTGGTCAAAAGAGACGGTGAACATATGAGTGTTGCTTATGTTCCTCCAGAGAACTTTTATGGAGCAATGGAAGATATTATCTCTGCTATCAAGGCAAGTGAACTGGAAGAAGCGAGAAAAATTAAGCTGATGGCAGTATTTTTAAACAGGCATTTTGATTTTTCCCGGACAAAAAATGTTACGATTAAAATGAAAACCGACGAAGAAAGAGCTGAATGGTTTAAATACTTGTCATCATTTATTCATGCAGTACCTGAAGAGGCTGATCAATTTGTGCTTCCGCATATCAAATTGCGGCTGCTGTTTATTCGGAATAATGATTTGCAAGGATTAACCCAGTTTGAGCGGGAGGAACAGGACATTAAAAAGTTCTGTACTGTAAGTAATGGGGAGTTAATTGCACGTTATCCGAGCTTGGAGCGGTATCCAATTTCTGAAGAACTGTTAAAAGTGAATTATAAAAATAAGCTTGAACATTATCTGCAGAATATTGAATTTAGCGATAACAGCCTCAACATTCAAGGAACCATTAAACACAAATTGGTCAATGATGAAACGAATAATAATCAATCTCTGACGGGAGTATTTGTTCATCGCGATACAAAGGCGGAAAAGTACATTTCGCCGGCATCATATGAAAATTCAACATTTACATTTGAGTGCAAGTTTGATGAACTGGCATCTGCTGAAGAAGATTTAGGCGTGTGGGATTTCTTTATTGAATCGTCAATAGACGGCTATAAATTAAGGGCAAGAATAGGAAACAAGCGTGCTGCGTACAAGTATTCAACAAATACGGTGTATTTAGGGCATAACGCTTTGTTTGTCTACAGTGCCAGACCATACTTCACAATGAACTATGATAATCTTTCGATTGATATAAAGAAACATGCATATACAGAAGCTGAACTTTCTTATGAAACAGAATCAAAAGATTTATCATTTATTTTTAAAGATAAGCAAATCTGTTTGCCGAATGAATCAAAAATCATTGTGAATACCGGACAGTCTGAAATCTCATTACCGGTAAAACGCATTGATTTAGAGCCTAATTGTACGAAATTGACGGTAAACATGCAGAGTTTGCTTGAACAGCTAGCTCATGTAAAGAAAGAGCGATTAATTGATTTTGCGATAAACACTTCTCAAAATAAAATCAGTGCAAAAGTGGATAATCAAGCAATTATCCTGGACACAAAGAGCGTGGAACGAAAATCCATGTTATTCTTTAGTAAAACGGTTGAGGTTCAATATAAGCTGTTAACATCTAAATCAAAATTTTATTTTCAATATTAAATGCCTCGCAGCGAAAAGAGACAAATCTGTAAAATGGTTTGTCTCTTTTTTTATACAATATGCTTAATTTTTAAAAAAAGTGTCTAAAACAATAAAAAGTTTACGATTAAATGTCAGAAAAAATAACAAATTCACACTTCTTAACATACCATTTACATCCAATTAACATCCGTCTGCTAAACTGACTGGCATAGGTCATCATAACATCCCAAACAAATCGTGAGGTGTGTGTCAGTGAGTGCAGAGAAAAGCATGAATGTGAGTCGTGAATTCTCAGTTCAGCAAATAAATTCTTTTACATTATCTGAAAAGACGACTCGTTATTTGGCAGTAAAGCGCGTAATGGATATTTGGTTTGCGCTCATTGGATTGGCGATTGCGCTGCCAATGATTGCGGTATTTTCAATATTGATTTGTTTGGAGACGCCGGGGCCTGCCATTTATACGCAGGAACGCGTAGGGAAAGGCGGAAAACCATTTAAGCTTTATAAGCTTCGTTCCATGAAAATAGATGCCGAGAAGTCCGGGGCTGTTTGGGCGCAGAAGCAAGATCCGCGGGTGACAAGGATCGGAGCTTTTATCAGAAGAACGAGAATTGACGAGCTTCCTCAGCTATTTAATGTGCTGAAAGGCGATATGAGTATGATTGGCCCTCGTCCGGAACGTCCCGTGTTTACGGAAAAATTCCAGAATGAAATTCCAGGCTTTACACAGCGTCTGGCTGTTAAACCGGGATTGAGCGGCTGGGCTCAGGTGAACGGCGGTTACGATATGACGCCGAAGGAAAAGCTGATATTTGATTTATATTACATTCGCAATCTGACTTTCACTTTAGAATTAAAAATTATGTTAAAAACTTGTAAAGTAGTCTGGACAGGTGATGGTGCAAGATAAAACTGAATGCCTGCATTCACCATCAATCTGAGCTTAAAAAGAAGTAGGGAATATGATGCCAAGTATTACAAAACAAATCATGAGCGGGGCAAAGTGGACAAGTATTTCAACCATGTGTATTACAATCATACAAATTGTTCAGTTTGCTCTGCTAGGAAATATGATGACCTTAACGGAATTTGGACTCGTCGGCATGATCACAACGGTTACAGTATTCGCCCAGATTGTGCTTGATATGGGTTTTGGCGCAGCGTTAATTCAGAGAGATGATGCGACGGAGCGACAACTGTCAACACTGTATTGGCTTAATATTATGACCGGCGTTTTGCTGTTTGTTCTTTTATATGTGAGCAGTCCCGTCATTGCGGGATTTTATCAAAGGGAAGAGCTGGTGTTTCTGATTCGGATTTTGGCGATTATGTTTTTAATTGCGCCAATCGGACAGCAGTATCAGTATATGCTGCAAAAGCAGCTGCATTTTAATACGTTAAGTAAAATTGAGATTTTTTCAAATGTATTGTCCTTCGGATATTTAGCGATAGCGGTTTTTATGATGGATGCGATTTTGGCATACGTCATTTCTCAAGTGCTGCTGCAGTCCAGTAAAGGGCTTTTATATTGGGCCGTATACCGGAAAAAATGGCACCCCGCTTTTGTTTTTGACTTGAGGGGAATGAAGGAGTTCTTTTCCTTTGGAGCCTTTCAGCTTTCATCCCGTCTTGTGAACAGGCTGGGAGCGAATATCGATATGATTTTGATCGGACGGTTTATCGGTGCTGAAGCGTTGGGGATTTATAACCTTGCTTACCAGATTGTTACCATTCCGGTTTTGAAGATCAATCCGATTGTGACACGGGTGGCATTCCCTGTTTTCGCAAAAAACAAATATGAAAACAGCGTGATCAGAGAAGGATTTTTGAATATGACAAAAATGCTGGCGCTAGTGTCGTTTCCTCTGTTAATCGGGCTTGTGTCTGTGTCAGACGCCTTTATCGCAGCGGTATTTGGAGAAAAATGGCTTGCTGCTGTTCCGGTTCTAAATGTTTTGGCCATTGTCGGGATACTTCGAGTACTCATGAATCCAAATGGATCTGTACTTCTTGCTAAAGGAAGAGCGGATTTAGCGTTTTATTGGGATTCCGGTGTGCTGCTGCTTTACGGTTTGTCACTGTTTGCAGCTGTACAAACGGGAAATCTGCAGACAGTCGCATGGGTATATGCCATCATCAGCGTTTTCAATTTCCTGATCGGGCGCTGGCTCCTGTCATATGTCATTAAGCTTAACCTTTCGGCTTATTTCCAGTCTATTATGAAGCCGTTTCTGATCACAGCCGCGATGGGTATCATCGCGTTTGGTGTAAGTCTAGGTACAGAACACTTCAGTCTGCAGGCAGAAATGCGACTGGCCATTTCAGTGGCGGCCGGGGCGCTGTGCTATCTCTTTCTTTTGGTAAAAGCGTACCCTCAAACGAAAAGCAAACTACTAAGAAAAGGACGTTTGTCATGAAGATTTTGTGGATCACAAGCGTATATCCGAGCAGTCTGAAACCCGGTGAGGGTGTGTTTCATGAGACACAGGTGCAAGAGCTGCAAAAACTCGGGCTAGATATCACCGTGATATGCCCAAGGCCTTTTCATTCGGCCCCTGTCCGCACGCTGAAAAAGGCATATCGAAAAAAGGATGCCAGACCGGAGTATGAGATTAGGAAGGGGGTACCGGTTCACCGGCCTTTCTATCGAGCAGTTCCCGGCCAGCTGAAGTGGGCTCAGCCTCACCGGAGAATCGCATCAGCCGTTTTAAAAACGATGAAACAGCGCGACATCCATCCGGATCTGATCCATGCGCATTTTGCCATGCCATCGGGCGGGGCTGCGGCAGTCGTGTCGGAGTCAGAGCGAATTCCTTATGTTCTGACCTTGCACGGCAGTGATGTGAATGTCTATCCGCATTACAGCAAAGGGGCGTTTAAAGCCTTCAATCGTGCGGTTGGTTCCGCGTCAGCCGTTTTAGCAGTCAGCCACAAGCTCCAGGAAGAAACCAAAACGCTTTCCGGCTTTGACAGCTCGGTTCTGCCGATCGGCATACAGCTGAGCCGCTTTCAGGAGAATGAGCAAACAAAAGAAGAAATCAGAAAAAAACTCGGGCTTCCGCTCGATCAGCGTCTGGCGGTCTATGTAGGACGGCTCGTCAGGGAGAAAGGCATTTTTGAACTGTCTGAAGCCATCGAGTCGTTGAAGGAACCTCCTAAGGCAGTCTTTGTCGGGGATGGTCCTGCAAAATCATTGCTGATCCAGAAGGGACATATCGTCACAGGTCAAGTGCCCAATCATAAGGTAAGAGACTATTTGCTTGCGGCAGACATGTTCGTGCTTCCTTCTTACAGTGAGGGGATGCCGACTGTCGTGATTGAGGCGCTGGCACTAAGAGTTCCTGTCATCTGTACAGATGTTGGCGGTGTGGCATCATTATTCGGAAAGCATCAGCATTTGCTGATTAAACCGAAATCTGCTCAAGCCTTGGCGGAAGCGATCACTCTGTACGAACATGAGCAAATATGGAAACCGGAAGTTGCAGATGATTTGTATGAAATCGTGCAGGCGCAATTTGACGCCGGAAAAAATGCCAAGGCCTTGCATCATCAGTATCAGACGGTCATGAAAACGTCCGTTTAATCGTAAGAAACTGCGACCAATATAAATAAGAAGGTAATTTTACAGGAGAGGGATGAGCGCTGTGAAAAAAATAGCTGTAATTGGAACAGGTTATGTAGGACTCGTGTCAGGCACTTGCTTTGCGGAGATCGGCAATAAAGTTGTTTGCTGTGATATCGATGAATCAAAAATCAGAAGTCTGAAAAATGGAGTAATCCCGATCTATGAGCCAGGGCTTGCAGACTTAGTTGAAAAAAATGTGATGGATCAGCGTCTGTCCTTTACTAATGATATCCCGTCCGCCATTCGGGCGTCAGACATTATTTATATTGCAGTCGGAACTCCGATGTCCAAAACAGGTGAAGCTGATTTAACGTACGTCAAAGCGGCGGCGAAAACAATCGGTGAGCACCTCAACGGCTACAAAATTATCGTAAATAAAAGCACAGTCCCGGTCGGAACAGGAAAACTGGTTCAATCAATCGTTCAAAAAGCTTCAAAGGGAAGATACTCATTTGATGTTGTATCTAATCCTGAATTCCTTCGGGAGGGCTCAGCGATTCATGACACGATGAATATGGAGCGTGCCGTGATTGGCTCAACAAGTCATAAAGCCGCTGCCATCATTGAGGATCTGCACCAGCCTTTCCACGCTCCTGTCATTAAAACAAACCTAGAAAGTGCAGAAATGATTAAATATGCCGCGAATGCGTTTCTGGCGACAAAGATTTCCTTTATCAACGATATCGCAAACATTTGTGAGCGAGTCGGCGCAGATGTTTCAAAAGTTGCTGATGGCGTGGGGCTTGACAGCCGTATCGGCAGAAAGTTTCTAAAAGCGGGTATTGGGTTTGGCGGCTCCTGTTTTCCTAAGGATACAACCGCACTGCTTCAAATCGCAAAATCGGCCGGCTATCCATTTAAGCTTATAGAAGCTGTCATTGAAACGAACGAAAAGCAGCGCGTTCACATTGTAGATAAACTCTTAACTGTTATGGGAAGCATCAAAGGAAGAACCATTTCCGTTCTCGGATTGGCCTTCAAGCCGAATACAAACGATGTGAGATCCGCTCCTGCTCTAGATATTATCCCGATGCTGCAGCAGCTGGGCGCACATGTAAAAGCATACGATCCGATTGCTATTCCTGAAGCCTCAGCGATCCTTGGCGAACAGGTCGAGTATTATACAGATGTGTATGATGCGATTGAGGACACTGATGCATGCCTGATCTTAACGGATTGGCCGGAAGTGAAAGAAATGGAGCTTGTAAAAGTGAAAACCCTCTTAAAACAGCCAATCATCATCGACGGCAGAAATTTATTTTCACTTGAAGAGATGCAGGCAGCCGGATACATTTATCACTCCATCGGCCGTCCTGCTGTTCGGGGAGCGGAGCCTTCTGACAAGTATTTTCCGGGCTTGCCGCTCGAGGAATTGGCTAAAGACTTGGGGAGCGTCAACCTATAAAAAGAAAAAGTGTTACTTGGTTAAAGCTGCTGGCTGCTTAGGCTCGGCCGCCGGCTCCTGAAACATCAGGAAAGGGGTTAAACATGTGAGTATCAAACGTTCAGCGGTCCATACGCTTCCGTTACTGGCCGCTGCCATATTTGGAGTCGTCCTATTGCTGGGAGCCATCCGTACAGATATAGGTTTAATACAGATGGCTGCCGTGCTTGCGGTGTTGGCAATTGGTCTGTTTGTACTGACGCTTGCAACCGCATTTACAACAAAAGAACGGCTCTTTATGGCTGTAATCTATATTTTGATCGCCTGCACTTTTTTAAATAATGCATTTTTCGCGATTCATCTTGGATTTTTCAGTTTGTTTCTTTACAGGCTTCTGCTCATTGCAGCGGGGTGCCTCCATGTGATCGGTGTGGTGCGGAATCGAACACATATTGAAAGATGGAACGGACTGCAAGTGAAAGGGATTTTGCTCTTTTTCGCTTTTTGGTTTATATACGGCCTTGTTTCTCTGCTGTGGGCCAAATCGGTGACAGCCGGCATCAAATATTTGGCCTTGTTGGCAATGGGAATTTTCTTCATTTACCTCATTGTCATGTACGTGCAAAAAATGGAGCGGCTCATGGTTGTTTATACCATTTGGCTGGTGATGACAGTATTCCTGATGATCATTGGTTTTTACAATCATATGACCCATCATCATCTCCCGAGTTCAACGCTATACAGCGGACCGGAATATAAGCAGCATTATCCGACATCGGTCTTTTTTAATCAAAATGACTTTGCAACATTTTTATCGATCAGCTTCTTTTTTTACATTACATTGATGAAAAACATAAAGAATGGATACATCAAGGCGATTGGCCTTTTGCTCTCGCTCTGTGCGTTGTATTTAATTTTTGCTACCGGTTCAAGAGCCAGCCTTCTGGGCATTTTTGCCGGCGCTGCTGTCTACATCTTCATTGTATTGCCGCCTGTTCTAAAGAAAATGGCCATTTGGCTGTCTGCGGCAGGAATCACCATTTTTGCAGTTCTCTTCGCTGGCCGAATTTATTCAAAGTTTTGGGAGCTGTTTCTGGCACCGCAGACGCTGCATTCATTTCATGACATGCTTCCGTCAAATGTGGCCCGGGCCAATCTGCTGAAAAACGCATGGCACTTTTTCCTTGATTCATACGGATTCGGAGTCGGAGCAGGGAATGTATCCTATTATCTTGAGCATCATGCTTTATATGATACTGACAACGTGACAGAGGTGCACAACTGGCTTGTTGAAATCCTTGCTAACTTTGGCTTGTTCATCATGCTGGGATATCTGGCCGTTTATGCTTACCTCATTTGGGTGCTTTACAAATTTTATGAAAGAAAATTGGGAAATCAGTCAAAACTGATCACAGAAGGGCTTATTACGGCATTGGTCAGTTTCCTGGTATCCAGTATCAGCCCAAGTTCTGTTTCAAATTTATTTTTCCATTGGGTGTTTCTGGCGCTCGTCATCGCCGCCGTGAATGTGTTAAGGCGATCCAGACAGATGCCTGAACCGCTGTACAGATAAACTGACTACAAAAAGCAGGGAGACTTATATGAACGATATATTGATAAGAATAGCCCGGCGTATTAAAAAAAATATCATTTGGATCATAGCAGTGCCAATTATATTAGGTGCGGCCGGTTATATCCTGCCGTCACAGATCGCTGATCAAAAGAGCTATACAGCCGAGGACACTTTGGCCGTGGGGAGCTATGATCATCCGGTTTATAACAGTACAGAGGAGATTCCGCTTCTGCTCAAGAGTGACTCTTTTTTGAAGGAGGCGCTTCCTGACGAAAAGGATGAAGATTTGGCAGAGATCAAAGAGAAGCTTACCATCAAAACGGAATCTAAATCTTTACTGACCTTGAGCTATAGCGACGAGGATAAGGATAGAACGGAATCCATCTTAAACGGCATTACCTCCGCCTTTCTCAAAAACGATCAAAAGCTATATTCAGAAAGAGAAGCCGTCATCCGCCGCAGCATAGATGCACTCGAAGGTGAGACGGTAAGCGAGGATTCCAAAGTGGATAAAGAGAGATTTTTGTATGAGCTGAAAAACACGCAGCTTAATCTGAAACCGGCCAGTGTTACTGATTCTGAAACCGTAAGTGAGGCAGCAGGCGGCGGAATGTCCCCGAAAAAGAAAGCGGTTCTTGGCGTTATGATCGGCCTCACGATTGCCTTTATGTTCGTTGTCATTCCTGAATTTTTCAGGGAATCCTTTTAAAATCATACGATGGAGATGTGATCATGACCAATTGGAAACCTCTCGTATCTGTCATTACACCTTCTTATAATGCGCGTGACTATATTGAAGACACGATTCATTCAGTGTTAGATCAGAGCCATTCTCATTGGGAAATGATTATCGTGGATGATTGCTCAACGGACGGGACACGCGACATTTTAAAGCAGTATGAAAAAATAGATGAAAGAATTCATGTCGTGTATCTGGAAGAGAACAGCGGAGCTGCGGTTGCTCGAAACAAAGCATTGGAGCGCGCTCAAGGACGTTATGTAGCATTTTTGGACAGTGATGACAAATGGAAAAAAGACAAACTGGAAAAGCAGCTTGATTTTATGATGGAGCGTTCCTGTGCGTTTTCTTTTACAGGCTACAGCTTAATGGCGCAGGACGGAACCCCGCTCGATAAATTTATTCATGCACCGGAAAGTCTGACGTACGATGACGCTCTGAAAAATACGATTATCGGCTGCTTGACCGTGATGATTGACAGGGAGCAAACGGGACAGATCCAAATGCCGAATATTAGAACGAGACAGGACTTGGCCACATGGCTGTCTCTTTTGAAAAAAGGATTTACCGCCTATGGAATGAATGAATGTCTAGCTGAATATCGGCTTGTAGATAACTCGATATCCAGCAACAAATGGAAGGCTGCGAAAAAAACGTGGTTTGTCTACAGGGAGATCGAACGGCTTCATTTCATCAAAGCCACATGGTGTTTTGTTCAATATGCAAAAAACGCGGTGAAAAAAAGATTATAGCCGCAGACAGAGAGAAAAGGTGATGAAGGTGGAAACAAAAGAAGCAATCATTCATGTCATCGTTGCCACTGCTGAATGGGGAAAAGACCAATTGAGATACAGAAGGCACCGGCTGGCGGAATTTTTAGCCGCTCAAGAGGAAACGAAGGAAGTCATTTGGGTGTGTCCGGCTCCGCGCCCCCAAGGAAATGAATTTCAGCAAGTTCATTCAGGCATCAGGCAATTTGCTGTCAAAGACCTGCTGGAGAAAAAAATGTTTCGTTTCGGACGATATACAGATGTCTTTTACAGGCATAAGCTCAAACCTTTACTTGATGAGCTGACATCTGCTTCTGCAAACGGTGAACGCTGCTGTTTATGGTACACGTTCCCTGGATTCCCGCTGCTGTCTTCGCTGTATCCCTGGGATCAGGTCATTTATGATTGCAGTGATTTATGGGCAGCGCCGATCAGCGGCCGTTCAAATCTGCTGTCTGAGTTCCGGCGAAAAGTCATTAAATCGGCGGAGCTGAGAATTATAGACCGTGCAGATTCCATTACCTGCTCATCGGATTATCTTCACAAAGAAGTAGACAAAAAACTGACAGCAGGACGAGAAAAGGTTCATACAGTCGAAAACGGTGTTGAATATGAGCTGTTTTCTGCAAATAAACAAGCTCCCGATCGCAGCATATTGCAGGGAAGAGAAGGAACAGTATTAGGTTTTATCGGCGGGATCAAACCTAAACTCGATTTTAAAATGATTGAAGAAGCTGCGCTGCAAAAGCCTGATTGGACATTTTTATGGGTTGGTCCGGATGCCACCAACGGCGATGTCTCGTTTCAAGAGCTTTTGAGGCTTCCCAATGTCATATGGACCGGCCCGGCAGATCCAAAAGAAGTTCCGCATTATATGGAGCTTATCGATATCGGTATCATGCCATATAAAAAATCATCGTATAATCAAGCTGTGTTTCCGCTGAAACTATTTGAATTTTTGGCGGCTGGAAAGCCTGTCGTCGGCTCTAATCTTCCGTCAACCTCAAAAATGAAACAGCCGTATGTATACGAATATGTAGAAGGCGATCATCCGATTGATTTTATAGTCGCTTGCGAAAAAGTGCTCAGTCAAAACGAAGATGAAACGTATAAAGAAATGCGCCGAAACATTGCCCGCGCGCAAGATTGGAATTGCTTATTTAAACAAATCATGAAATATACAGGGATTCAAAAACATGCGTAGTCCTATAAATTGGGATGCGCGTTTTTTGATTATACGTGTTTCTTTTTGATGAAGCTTGTTATAATAACTAAGGAGAAGGTATAATGGAAGGAACGGTTCTCTATATAAATAAAGACTTCATTTAATTCCAAAGGAGACTTCTTTATGCTTGACGAACGCATGATTCGCATTGTTGTTGCGTTTATTGTCTCGCTGCTTACAGTTTTAATCATAACCCCAATCGTAAAAAGGATTGCGATTAAAATAGGTGCAGTTGACCAGCCCAGCAATCGAAAAGTACATGACAAAATCATGCCCCGGATGGGCGGGCTGGCCATATTTATCGGGGTGGTTGCAGGCGTGCTTGCATCCGGGATATACACAGAAACAAGAATGACGGCTATTACAGTCGGGGCATTCATCATTATTGTGTTGGGTATTCTTGACGATAAATATCAATTAAGTGCAAAAGTTAAGTTTTTGATTCAATTAGGTGTAGCCATTATGGTTGTAAGCACTGGTTTAAAAATGGACTTTTTCTCAGTACCTTTTTTAACAGAACGATTTGAGTTAGGATGGATGGCTTATCCGCTGACAGTTTTATGGATTGTCGGCATCACAAACGCGATTAATCTGATTGACGGATTAGATGGTCTTGCCGCAGGTCTCTCTGTTATCGGCCTGTCAACGATCGCCGTCATGGCGCTATCGGGCGGAAAAGTACTGATTCTGTCACTTTCATTGGTTGTGATCGCCAGTACGCTTGGATTTTTGTTTTACAACTTCCACCCGGCAAAAATCTTTATGGGTGATACAGGATCACTTTTTTTAGGGTATAGTATTTCGATTCTTTCATTATTAGGCTTGTATAAAAGCGTAACATTGTTCAGTATCGTTATCCCGATTATTATATTGGGCGTACCGATTTTTGATACAACATTTGCAATCATCAGGAGAATATTAAACAAACAGCCCATTTCGGCGCCAGATAAGTCGCATATCCACCACAGACTGATGGCCTTTGGCCTTTCACATCGGATGTCGGTCATTGTGATTTATCTAATTGGATTTATTTTCAGCATAAGTGCAATTGTACTTAAAAGTGCCACAATCTGGCTTTCTTTGTTTATTATCTTCATTTTAATTATTTTTATGCAGATTATTGCAGAAGTGACAGGACTTGTGAATGAAAAATTTAAGCCGTTTACGAAATTTTATAAACGGCTGTTGAAAAGGAATTAAAAACTCCGGCTGAATTGCCGGAGTTTTTTTCTGCACAAAAAAGCCCGATCCTCTAAAGGACCGGGCTTTTTTTAATAGGATGAATCAGTTGTTGAATTCGTTGTACTGTTTGAGCTTGTGCTGCTGTCATTCGAATAGCTGCTTCCGCTCGTCGTACCGTCTGTTGTGCTTTCTTCCGTGCCAGTGCTGCTTGTATCTGGAGTATAATCTAAATGCTCTTGGAGCGTTTGTCTGACTTTCTCCAGATTTGTGGCATCCGGTTCAAAATAATACGTGTTGCTAGGCCCTAAATACAAATCAGATCCTGTAATGCTCAAAGTGTCGATTTTCTTGCTGGTAAAGCCGCTGTAAATCTGCTGCAGCGCTAAACCTTCAGTAATGCGAATATTGGTTTCAACGTTCTCGCTGGCTTTTTCTGCGATTTTATCAATCTTAGCAATGTTGCTCGCACTTGACATTCGGTCAATCAGTGCATTTAAAATTTGTTTCTGTCTGTCATTACGACCGAAGTCTCCGCGTTTATCCTGTTTTCTCATACGGGCATACGCCAAGGCTTCTTCGCCGTTTAAGTGCATCTCGCCTTTTTTGAAGTAGATCCGTTTGCTTTCGTCTACGTCACTTTTTTCATCGAAATCGAAAGGCACATCTACATCAATACCGCCAACTTCATTAATTACATCTTTAAATCCGTCAAAATCAACTGTGACATATTTATCGATCGGGATTTGCAAGAAGTTTTCAACGGTTTCAACTGTCTCATCTTTTCCGCCTTTGCTGTAAGCGGCATTAATCTTTGTTTTGCTTCCGGTTGTGTCACTGGCTAATTGCACCCGTGTATCACGCGGAATGCTCAGCA
The DNA here is from genome assembly GCF_021282335.1 of Bacillus sp. G16. NCBI lineage: Bacteria > Bacillati > Bacillota > Bacilli > Caryophanales > Bacillaceae > Bacillus > Bacillus sp. G16. The sequence goes on from NZ_JAJSOZ010000001.1 coordinate 23,467, forward strand.
TTTTCATGGTTTTATTTTTGGGATCAAGGGTAACTACAATAAGAGAGTCTGATCTCCCTTTTTGTCCTTTGGTCGCGTAATCCTCTATTCCCATAAATAAAATAGAAAACGGTTTTTTCTTCATATCTACAACTTCGCTGCGAAGATTTGATTTATTTCCGCGGGAAAGAGCATCGTATGAATCATCCGCAGCGCTAATGGTTTTATAAAGTTTATATCCTCCAAGCCCAACGACTACCAATAATGCAAGGGCGAACAATAACACAATTCTTTTTAAGATTTTCCTGCGTTTGCTCTTTTTCTTTTTTCGCACACGCACTCTAACGCGTTCAGCCATTATTCAGTCTCCTTTAAGTGATTGACGGCTTTTTCAAGATACGTCAACTCTCCCTCTTTAATATCACTTTTTCCATTTGTCAGTTCTGTCATCCACTCAGAAAATGCGTTTGTATCTTTTTCTTCCACGTATGTTTCGAATTCAACATTTTCCGCATAATGGATTTCCTTTAACAGAAATTGTGATTCTCTTAATTCATTTTCAATCTTGCCAAGCCAAGTGTAATCTGCGGAAGTATGCATGACCCGCATAAGTTTCCGTTCTACAACACCTATATGATTTAATCCTTCAGACACTGATTTCCCATAAGCGCGAATTAATCCGCCGGCCCCAAGTTTAATGCCTCCGAAGTATCGTGTAACGACGGCGCAAGTGTCCTTAAGTCCGCGTTTTTTTAATACCTCGAGCATCGGCACTCCCGCTGTACCGCTTGGTTCTCCATCATCATTGGCTTTTTGGATATGATCGTTCTCGCCAATTACGTAAGCCGAGCAATTATGAGTCGCATTCCAGTGCTGTTTCTTTATGTTCTGTATAAATTCCTGTGCCTCTTGTTCGGTAGAAACACGGCTTAAATGACAGATAAAACGCGATTTTTCTATAACAATCTCGTGTTCTCCTGCTTCTTTCACAGTAAAATAGCTGTGCAGCATGCTTGCTGACCCTCCTGCTAAGCATAAAAGACTGTCTATACAAATTCGTACAGTCTTTAGAATTTTTGTGCGTATTTTGTTATCATAAAGAGTAAGAAGGTATATAAAATTGTTTTTTTCTAGAATATACGCATTCTTTCATTATAATTCGACACAATTTGCAGATCAATTACATTTATAATAAAAATATATGACAACGCCGTGACGGAGGGAAATTATGAATAAAACAAAGATGGATTCCAAAGTGCTGGATTCTATTCTGATGAAGATGCTGAAAACCGTTGACGGGAGCAAAGACGAGGTTTTTCAAATCGGGGAGCAGTCACGCCAGCAGTATGAACAGCTGGTTGAAGAACTGAAACAAATTAAACAGCAGGTGTATGAAGTTATCGAGCTTGGCGATAAACTTGAAGTGCAAACCCGCCATGCGAGAAACCGTTTATCTGAGGTCAGCCGCAATTTTCATAGATTCAGTGAAGAAGAAATCCGCAATGCTTACGAAAAAGCCCATAAGCTGCAGGTAGAATTGACGATGATCCAGCAGCGTGAGAAGCAACTGCGAGAACGCCGGGATGATTTAGAACGCAGATTGTTAGGCCTTCAGGAAATCATTGAGCGTTCTGAATCATTAGTAAGCCAAATTACAGTCGTGCTCAACTACTTGAATCAGGATTTGCGCGAGGTGGGACTGCTGCTTGCTGATGCTCAGGCAAAACAGGATTTCGGCTTAAGAATTATTGAGGCGCAGGAAGAAGAGCGAAAAAGAGTCTCCAGAGAAATTCATGACGGGCCTGCTCAAATGCTGGCAAATGTTATGATGAGATCGGAATTAATTGAGCGGATTTTCCGTGACCGGGGTGCTGAGGACGGATTCCAAGAAATTAAAAATCTCCGTCAAAATGTGCGGAATGCCCTTTACGAAGTGAGAAGGATTATATATGATTTAAGACCGATGGCCCTTGATGACCTAGGCCTAATTCCAACTTTAAGAAAATATCTATATACAACCGAGGAATATAACGGGAAGGTCAAAATACATTTTCAATGCATTGGTGAAACAGAGGATAAGCGCCTAGCGCCCCAGTTTGAAGTTGCGCTCTTCAGGCTCGCACAGGAAGCTGTGTCTAATGCGCTAAAGCATTCTGAATCTGAAGAAATTACAGTCAAAGTTGAGATCACAAAGGATTTTGTGATTTTAATGATTAAAGATAACGGCAAAGGGTTCGACCTGAAGGAAGCGAAAGAGAAGAAAAACAAATCATTCGGTTTGCTGGGCATGAAAGAAAGAGTAGATTTATTGGAAGGAACCATGACAATAGATTCGAAAATAGGTCTTGGGACATTTATTATGATTAAGGTTCCGTTATCTCTTTGACTATGATTTGTAAAATAGAGCCAAAAGGCATATTGACTGAATGATAGAGTATATAGAACAATAATACAAGGAGGCGTGGCTTGTGACTAAAGTAAACATTGTTATTATCGACGACCATCAGTTATTTCGTGAAGGTGTAAAACGGATATTGGATTTTGAACCTACCTTTGAAGTGGTAGCCGAAGGTGACGACGGAGACGAAGCGGCTCGTATTGTAGAGCACTATCATCCTGATGTTGTGATCATGGATATCAATATGCCAAACGTAAATGGCGTGGAAGCTACAAAACAGCTTGTAGAGCTGTATCCTGAATCTAAAGTAATTATTCTATCAATTCACGATGACGAAAATTATGTAACACATGCCCTGAAAACAGGCGCAAGAGGTTATCTGCTGAAAGAGATGGATGCTGATACATTAATTGAAGCGGTTAAAGTAGTTGCCGAGGGCGGTTCTTACCTTCATCCGAAGGTTACTCACAACCTCGTTAACGAATTCCGCCGTCTTGCAACAAGCGGAGTTTCTGCACATCCTCAGCATGAGGTTTACCCTGAAATCCGCAGACCATTACATATTTTAACTAGGCGGGAATGTGAAGTGCTGCAGATGCTTGCAGACGGAAAAAGCAACCGCGGTATTGGTGAATCATTGTTTATCAGTGAGAAAACCGTGAAAAACCATGTGAGCAATATTTTACAAAAAATGAATGTGAACGACCGGACGCAAGCTGTTGTGGTCGCCATTAAAAATGGCTGGGTAGAAATGAGATAGTATAAAATGAGACTTGCCTTTTACTAGGCAGGTCTTTTTTTAGGTCGCTGTTTCCCTTACAATAGAGTTATAAAGCAATAAGGCAGGTATCGAAGCTATGAATATTGCAGTAGTAACAGACAGCACAGCATATATTCCGAAAGAAATGCGTGAACAACATCAGATACATATGATCCCCCTTCAGGTTGTTTTTGGGGAAGAAACTTACCGTGAAGAAATCGAACTGGACTGGAAAAGCTTTTACGAAGAAGTTAAAAAACATAATGAGCTTCCGACGACTTCTCAGCCGCCAATCGGCGAGCTGGTTGCTTTGTATGAAGAGCTTGGCAAGACTTATGATGCGGTCATCAGTATCCATCTTTCCAGCGGAATCAGCGGTACGTTCAGCAGTGCAGCAACGGCTGACACTATGGTCGACAATATTGACGTGTATCCATTTGACTCAGAGATCAGCTGTTTGGCTCAAGGCTTTTATGCTCTTAAAGCTGCTGAATTAATCAAAAATGGAGCATCATCGCCGGAAGATATTATAAAAGAACTGGAAGAAATGAAAAAAACAGTTCGGGCATATTTTATGGTAGATGATTTAGCCCACCTTCAGCGGGGCGGACGATTAAGCAGCGCTCAAGCCTTCATTGGGAGTCTTCTAAAGGTAAAGCCTATTCTTCATTTTGACAATAAGGTAATTGTGCCTTTTGAGAAGATTCGCACACGTAAAAAAGCAATTTCGCGAATTTATGAGCTTTTAGACGAAGATGCGAGTAAAGGATTGCCTATGCGTGCTGCTGTTATCCACGCTAATCGAGAAGAAGAAGCAGCGAAAATCATTGAAGAGCTTTCTGCTAAATATCCTCATGTTGAATTTTATAACAGCTATTTTGGCGCGGTAATTGGCACTCATTTGGGTGAGGGCGCGCTAGGAATTTGCTGGTGTTTTAAATAATGCAAAATCTCCGTTTTAGCAGCGGAGATTTTTTTATATTCTTATTTTGATTGCTGGACAGAAAATATTCATTCAGGCATACTGTCTCGAAAGGAGGCGGTGCTATGCTGATTGTGCCAGCTGAAAAGAACATTTCTTTCTCAAAAGAATTGCAGCAGACGCTTCAAAGCCGTCAGTTGCTCAGAACTGAACTCCCATTTTCCGATGAGATGATTGAATGGCATATCAAAAATGGCTATATCGCCGCTCAAAACTCTATATCCATAAATAAACGGGGGTATAGGTGTAATAGGTGCGGCCAAAATGACCAGCGGTATTTTTCTTTTTATCATTCATCTGGAAAGAATCAGCTGTATTGCCGTTCTTGTGTCATGATGGGCAGAGTGAGTGAAGATGTTCCTTTATATTCATGGATAGAGGAGGATGAGCCCAATTGGCAGCCTATCAAGCTTACGTGGAATGGCCAGCTCTCAAGCGGACAGCAAAAAACTGCCAATGTCTTAATTGAGGCCATATCAAAAAAAGAAGAGCTCCTCATCTGGGCGGTTTGCGGCGCTGGCAAAACAGAGATGCTATTCCCCGGTATAGAATCCGCGTTAAATCAAGGACTGCGTGTTTGTATTGCCACACCCCGCACCGATGTTGTATTAGAGCTAGCTCCGAGACTCAAGGCTGCCTTTCAGGGTGCTGACATTTCAGCGCTTTATGGAGGAAGCGAGGACAAAGGGCGGTTATCTCCGCTTATGATTTCCACTACACATCAACTCTTGCGATATAAAGACGCATTCGACGTCATGATCGTTGATGAAGTTGATGCTTTTCCGTATTCTGCTGATCAAACTCTTCAATTCGCTGTTCAAAAAGCAAGAAAGAAAAACAGCACTCTTGTTTACCTAAGTGCAACACCCCCTAAAGAATTAAAAAGAAAAACACTGAACGGACAGTTACACTCAGTTCGGATTCCAGCAAGACACCACAAAAAACCTTTGCCAGAACCGCGCTTTGTATGGTGCGGAAACTGGAAAAAGAAATTAAACCGAAACAAAGTTCCGTTAGCGGTAAAAAGATGGATAGCGTTTCATGTGAAAGAAGGGAGGCCTGTTTTTTTATTTGTTCCCTCCGTTTCTGTTCTGAAAAAGGCAGGTGCATGCTTTAAAGATGTTAATTGCAGAATTGCGACTGTACATGCGGAAGATAAGCAAAGAAAAGAGAAAGTACAGCAATTCAGAGACGGCCAGCTTGATCTCTTACTCACAACAACAATACTAGAAAGAGGCGTCACGGTCCCCGAGGTGCAGACAGGTGTATTAGGGGCAGAATCACCTATCTTTACGGAAAGCGCACTTGTTCAAATTGCAGGAAGAACCGGGCGGCATAAAGAGCATGCGGATGGTGATGTCATTTTCTTTCACTACGGAAAAACAAAGAGTATGCTGGATGCAAGAAGGCATATAAAAGAAATGAATGACTTGGCAGCAAAAAATGAATGAACAGACTAGCCATTATTTGAAAACATGGTACAGTATACTCATATAACCGATGATGAGGAGCTGTAAAAATGCTTGTCAATTCAAAAGAAATCGTAATGAAAGAACTGCTCGACCGATATATGGACCAGCTTCATATGACTTGCACTTGCCAAGTATGTATAAACGATGTATTGGCACTTTCTTTAAACAAAGTAAAGCCATCCTATGTCACTGATCTTAAAAAGATCGCATATACGAAAGCTGAGCTGGTAGATAAACAAAAAAACACGGCTATGCTTGTAATTTTGGCTGAATCTGCTGCTGTGGTATCAGAGAGTCCAAGCGATTTATGCCAAACAAAGCAGGAGGAGGTATTCATAAACTGATCTGTCTATTGTGCGATTCACAATTTTCTCAAGCTGTTACATGGAGCGCCCTTTTTTTATTAAAGCCGGACGAAAAGGTCTGTCATTCCTGCAGAAGCAAATTTAAGAAAATCACAGGACAAATCTGCACCTTGTGCGGCAGACCTCAATCCGTTCATGCGGTATGCAGAGATTGCGAGGTGTGGAAATCAAGGGTCAGTGACAGTTTGCTGCTCCGCCAAAACCGTTCAGTTTACACATATAATGAAATGATGAAAGAAACGCTCTCCCGTTTTAAATTTAGAGGAGATGCAGAAATCATAAATGCATTTAAAAGTGATTTTTCTTCAGCCTTCTCAGAGGTTTACCCCGATAAGCATTTTGTTCTCGTTCCTATTCCGCTGAGCAAGGAACGGGAAGAAGAGCGTGGATTTAACCAGGCGCAGCTCCTGGCAGAATGCTTAGACCGTCCTATCCACCATCCCCTCATCCGCCTGAATAATGAGAAACAGTCTAAGAAAAAGAAAACAGAACGCCTGCTTTCGGAGCGTATTTTTGATACAAAAAACAACTCAGCCGAAGGTATGAATATCATTTTAATAGACGATCTTTATACAACAGGCGCCACTTTGAATTTTGCAGCCCGCTGTTTATTAGAGAAAGGAAAAGCCCGTTCAGTGGCATCTTTTACCTTGATCAGAAGCTAAATGATCCTGTTTTTATGCCGATATAATCACTAGAAATTAACACAGGCATATTATCGAATAAGGAGAAAAAAGATGGGAGAACTGGCGAATTGTCCGAAATGCAATGCTTTATTTTTAAAAACAAAGCTGCAAACCGTATGTCAGGCGTGTATTAAGGAAGAAGAAAAATCATTTGAGATTGTATATAAGTTTTTAAGGAAACAGGAAAACCGGCAATCAACTTTGAGTCGCATAACCGAGGAAACAGGTGTAGAAGAAGAGCTGATATTGAAATTCATCAGGCAAAAACGCATTCAAATCACTCATCTTCCCAATTTGGCATACCCTTGTGAAAGGTGCGGGACATCGATTCGGGAAGGCAAGTTCTGCAAGGCTTGTCAGTCCGATTTAAAGGCTCAAATGGATCATTTGGACCACGAGGACGCACTGAAAACAGAGAGAGAAAATAGTAAAAAAGACACATACTATGCCTATAATACCAAAAACAATTGATTCCCTAAACTAACTGAAAACGCAGTCGATAAAAGGGTTAGATTGTTTAAAGACTGCAACGGAAAGCGAGAGGAATCCTATGAAAATCAATCAATTTGGAACACAATCCGTTAATCCATACCAAAAAAATTATGAAAAGCAAGCGGTGCAAAAAACTGCTGCACAGCCTCAAGATAAAATTGAAATTTCATCACAGGCTAAAGAAATGCAAAATGCATCCGACGCAGTCACTGGTTCACGCCAGGAAAAAATTGCGCAGCTTAAAGCGCAAATTGAAAACGGGTCATACAAAGTAGACGCAAATCATGTAGCGAAAAATATGATTAATTTTTATAAAAAGCAATAAAAAAGGAGAAAGCCCATGTCAGCAAAGCCAATTATTGAACAATTGAAGCGACTTTGCGTTCTGCATGAGCACCTGCTCACGCTGTCTGAGGAAAAGACGGAAGCGCTCAAAGGCGGCAAAACAAAAGAGCTTTCTAACATTTTGACAAAAGAGCAAAAATATATTCAAGCTATCGGGCAGACAGAAGATGACCGTATCAAAGCAACTTCTGCCTTTCTCGGATACAGCGAAAATAACACCATTTCCGCATGTATCGCCAAAACCTCTGGCAGTGAAAAGGAAGAGCTGGAACAACTATATGAAGCTCTTTCTAAAGTTCTCGGACGACTGAAAGAAGTGAATGAGATGAATAGGCAGCTAACGAGAGACGCGCTGCAATTCATCTCTATTTCATACGATACGCTGGTTCCTAAGGAAAACAACTTCAATTATAGCAAATCAATTAAAGCTGAGCTTCCGAAGAGCAGCCGAATGAAACTATTTGATTCAAAAGCTTAGCAGAAAGGAATTCAGAATATGACATCTACCTTTATGGGGCTTGAAACTGCAAGGCGGGCGTTAAGCGCTCAGCAGGCAGCGTTAAGCACTACTGCAAATAACGTGGCAAATGCCAATACTGATGGTTATACAAGACAGCGAGTCTCATTGGAAGCAACCGACTATTTCCCTGCTGTATCCAAAAACGCAGAAAAAACCGCAGGACAAATGGGAACCGGTGTTCAAGGGAAGTCAGTTGAGAGAATAAGAGATATCTTTCTTGACTACCAATACCGTCTTCAAAACAACAGTGCCGGATACTACGACACGAAAGCTAAAGCTCTGTCCCAAATGGAAGGCATCTTAAATGAGACGGATGACAGCGGCTTAAACAGTGTGCTCAATTCGTTTTGGAATTCCCTGCAGGAATTATCGAATAATACAAACGAAGACAGCGCGCGTTCTGTTGTTGCTCAAAAAGGGAAAGCTGTAGCAGAAACGTTTAATTATATTTCTGAATCACTTACAAATGTTCAATCGAACTTAAAAGCAGAGCTAGATACGACTGTGTTGGATGTCAATTCTCTGCTTTCTCAATTAAACAGTTTAAATAAACAAATTGCACAAGTAGAACCGGTCGGGCTTCTTCCGAATGGTTTATATGATCAGCGAGATTTGCTGATAGATAAATTATCCTCAATGGTTGATATCAAGGTCAGCTACAACAAATCAGGCGGGAATGCGCTTGCTTCTGCTGAAGGGACTGTTTCCATTGAAATCCTTGATAAGAATAAACAGTCTCTGGGAACTGTTTTGGACGGTAAAAATTACGAGGTTTCAGAACTTGCAGCCAACTATGATAATGAAACTGGGTTAGTATCAAGTATTTCAATCGGAGACACTGCTGTACAGGCTGAGTCATTCAGCAGTAAGGGATCCCTTTTAGGATTTATAGAGTCTTACGGGTATGTAACAGCAGACGGCCAAGAAAAGGGCATATACCCGGACATGCTTTCTGACCTTGATAATATGGCGCTTGAATTCGCAAAAGCTTTTAATGAGGTGCACAGAAATGGTTTGACCAAGAGCGGAGAACAAGGCGGGGACTTTTTTGACTTTACCAACGGTGAAACTGCAAAAGGAGCAGCAGGCAAGATTAAAGTTGCTGACAGCATATTAGATTCAAAAGGCGCAAACATTGCTTTCTCACTGACTGGCGCAGCCAACGATAATTCAAATGCAACAAATTTAGCGAATGTTTTAACCGGTGATATAACCATTAATGGTAAAAAAACAAGTGTGTTAGATTACTATGCAGGACTGATTGGCGAGCTTGGAATTAAAGCACAAGAAGCTAATCGCCTGGCGTCTAATACAGAAACACAGCTTAATGACGCTGACATAAACCGTCAGCAAATGAGCGCAGTTTCTTTAGACGAAGAAATGACGAATATGATTCAATTCCAACACGCATACAATGCTGCTGCGAGAATGGTCACTTTACAAGACGAAATACTCGATAAAGTGATCAATGGCATGGGTGTCGGAGGAAGGTAGGTAGATCAAATGAGAGTAACACAAGGCATGATTCAGCAAAACTCATTGAGATATATCGGTTCAAGCTACTCGAAGCTGGATAAACTTCAATCACAGATTTCATCAGGGAAAAAAATCTCAAAAGCGTCCGACGATCCTGTAGTAGCAATGAAAAGCTTAAAATATAATGCGCAATTGTCTCAAGTGCAGCAATATCAAAATAATGCTTCTCAAGCCTTTACCTGGCTCGAAAACACAGAGACGAACATTACTGAAGGAATTGACATATTAACAAAAGTCAAAGAATTAGCTGTTCAAGCTCAAAATGACACAAATGGTAAAGCGGAACGGCAAGCAATTGGCGTAGAAGTGAAGCAGTTAAAGGAACAGCTTTTAAATATTGCGAATACACAAGTGAACGGCAGATATATCTTTAATGGCACAAACTCAGACAAGCCTCCCGTTACAGATAACGGAGACGGAACTTTTACAATCTCTGATACTGCTGATGTCATTGTCAATATCTCTAATAATATGACATTAAAAGTGAATTCAGATCCAAAGTCAGCTTTTGGGGGCACTTCTGAAAGCGGACAGAATGTGTTTGAAATGCTTGACTCATTTGAGAAAGCACTTAGTTCAGGTTCACTAGATGGCATGGATAGCGTTTTAAATGATATTGATCAATTTTCTGAGGGCATGAGTGCTGAACGTTCTGATCTTGGAGCGAGGTATAATCGTCTTGAACTGATTAATACAAGACTCTCAGCTCAGGAAGAAACAGCTACAAAAGTGTTATCAGACAATGAAGATGTAGAACTGGAAGAAGTAATAACGGAATTTATTGCGCAGCAAAGCGTGCATAGGGCTACTTTGGCTGTAAATGCGCAAATTGTTCAGCCTACATTGATTGACTTTTTAAAGTAAGCGGCTCTCAGGAGTTCGCTTTTTTTATAGTTTAGGAGGTAGAGTGATGCAAATTCCCAGATTGATTATGCATAGTGTTCAAGGGAAAATTGGTTTAACAACGACGCCTGCCAGCTTAAAAATGGAGCAGCCGCAAGCCGATTTAGATATCGAACAGCCAAGCGCGGAAATGGAAATATCGGTGACACCTAGAAAACTCACGATTGACCAAACGCAAGCATGGGAAGAATTAGACAGAAAACATATATTCAAAAGAATCGAAGAAGCCGCCCAGCAAGGACATGAGGATGTCATGGAGGGAATAGCCCGCACTGCAGAAGAAGGGGACGAGCTTATGAGAATTGAAAATAAGGGGAACCCAATCGCTTCACAAGCAAAGAGGAACTCTGAGATGCACCAAATTCAATTAGGCGAAAATTATGCTCCTTCTCTTTCAAGGGTGAAAATACAATATACCCCGTCACAGCTTGATATCCAGATTACGCCGCGAAAGCCTGTTATTCAGGCTGAACCGCATAAACCAATTGTTGAATATACGCCGGGGAACGTTAAGGTTGACATGCTCCAATACCCTGATTTAAATATAGATGTAGAATACCCGAAAGAATAACTCGAAAAGTAAAAGAAAAGGATCGTGAACAATGATCATTCATACTAAGTACCATGGCCAAATGAACGTAAAAGAAGAACAAATCATTCTTTTTGAAAACGGGATTCCAGGCTTTTTAGAAGAAAAACAGTTCGTCATTCTTCCGCTTTCAGAAGACTCTCCATTCGTGGCACTGCAGTCCGTCACTTCAGAAAATCTTGCGTTCATCGTTGTAAGTCCGTTCATCTTTTTTAAGAATTATGAGTTTGACCTTGATGAATCAACTGCTGAACTTTTGGATATCGATAATATTGAAGACGTAGAAGTCATGACAATCTTGACCATGGCAGAGCCATTCGAAAAATCTACTGCCAATTTATTGGCCCCCATTATTGTGAATCGCAAGAACATGATGGCTAAGCAAGTCGTTTTACACGACTCCTCATATACGACAAAACATCCGATTGGAGGAGAATCATGCTAGTTTTATCGCGGAAAATAAATGAAGCGATTCAAATAGGTGCTGATATTGAAGTAAAAGTGATTGCGGTTGAGGGTGATCAAGTGAAACTTGGAATTGAAGCCCCAAAGCATATTGATATTCACAGGAAAGAAATTTACTTGACCATTCAGGAAGAAAATAACCGTGCAGCAGCGTTATCCAGCGATGTGATCTCCGCATTATCCTCACAAAAAAAGTGAGGATTTTTTTATTTTTGTATTAACAAAATCAGAGACAATCCGATATTAATGATGTAGCCGGAAGGAGACGCAAATACTCCGCCAGTTACAAAAAAATGTGGCACAAGGACGTGCCTAAAAACATATTCAGGGAGGAACAAAACAATGAGAATTAACCACAATATTGCAGCGCTTAACACACTAAACCGCTTGTCTTCAAACAACGGTGCAGCACAAAAGAACATGGAGAAACTTTCTTCAGGTCTTCGTATCAACCGTGCCGGAGATGACGCAGCTGGTCTCGCGATCTCTGAAAAAATGAGAGGACAAATCAGAGGTCTTGATATGGCTTCTAAAAACTCTCAAGACGGAATCTCTCTTATCCAAACAGCTGAGGGTGCATTGACTGAAACTCACTCAATTCTTCAACGTGTTCGTGAGTTAACTGTTCAAGCGGGTAACACTGGTACTCAAGATGCAACGACAGACCTTCAAGCAATTCAGGATGAAATTGATAACCTTCTTGATGAGGTAGATGGAATTTCTCAACGAACAGCTTTTAACGGTAAAAACCTTCTTGATGGTACGCAGACAAATGGATTCACTTTCCAAATCGGTGCCAACAAAGGTCAACAATTAACAGTTAGCATTGGGGATATGAGTACTGCTGCTACTGGTCTTGACATGTTAAAAGCAGATTACAAAGTAACAACAGCTACGGCAGCTAACACAGATGCGCTTTTAACTAAAGTAGATTCTGCAATTAACAAAGTATCTTCTGAGCGTGGTAAACTTGGTGCAGTACAAAACCGTTTAGAGCACACAATTAACAACCTTGGTGCTTCTTCTGAAAACTTAACTGCTGCTGAGTCTCGTATCCGTGACGTTGACATGGCTAAAGAGATGAGCGAGTTCACAAAGAACAACATTCTTTCTCAAGCTTCTCAAGCGATGCTTGCTCAAGCAAACCAACAGCCACAAAACGTACTTCAATTGTTACGTTAATTTTAAAGAAGACCTTGGCGTTGCCAAGGTCTTTTATTTTATATTTCTAACTCCGAATCATTCCCCTTGCTGTCTCTAACCTTTCGTTAGCTCATGATATAATAATCGAATTCTCCACCTGCTTTATAAATGTATTTTCCAAACAAGAAATCTAAAACGGATGAGTTTTTTTCCAAAAATATATGTAATCTTATCTCGACTTAGTCGATATAAACGATAGATTGGGGCATAGGGGATGTGATCAATTGAATATTGAAAGGCTCACTACGTTACAACCTGTTTGGGATCGTTATGATACTCAAATACATAATCAGAAAGATCATGAGAGTGAGGTTCCTGTTCATCAAGTTTCATATACCCATCTTGCTGAAATGGTAGGGGAAATGAACAAGCTTTTGGAACCTTCGCAAGTTCATCTGAAGTTTGAGCTCCATGAAAAGTTAAATGAATACTATGTAAAGGTAATAGAGGACTCTACAAATGAAGTCATCCGCGAAATTCCGCCGAAACGGTGGCTTGATTTTTATGCGGCTATGACTGAATTTCTTGGGTTATTTGTAGATGAAAAAAAGTAGATTAGGAGTGGTTTGAAATGGTCACGAGAATAACAGGTCTGGCGTCAGGAATGGATATAGATGATATCGTATCAAAGCTGATGCAGACAGAAAAAGCACCGCTTGATAGGCTGAAGCAAAAAAAACAGACTCTTGAATGGCAGCGTGACAGCTATCGTGAAGTAAACTCAAAAATAAAAGAATTGCAAGATTATATGTCTAAAAATACGTTGACATATCCGAGTACGTATCAGAGCAAGACTGTGACAAGCTCAAACGAATCTGTGTTAACTGCTACAGGAAGCGCAAGTGCGCCAAACTCTTCTTCTACTGTTGAAGTAGCGAGTTTGGCAACCGCAGCGACGTATAAGGCAAATAATTATACGGGATATACACAAGGCGATTATAATTTGGCATTTAATGTTGTGGCGCCTGGCGAGACAACGGCAAAAACAGTAAACATCAGTGTGACGAGTGCTGATACGATTGATAATGTGATTTCTAAAATTAACAGCTCAGATCTAGGAGTATCAGCATTTAAAGATAAAATTTGGAATGGTACAGAGTATGTAGAAACGATAGCGTTTTCTTCTAAATCAACAGGCGCAGGAGGCAGCATACAGGCAGCAGACTCTGCTACAGCAGGTTTTATGACAGGTCAGCTTGGTTTTTCTTTGGACGCTGATAATAAGCTCACTGCTTACAAAGAAGGAACAAATGCAAAAGTCACTATTAATGGCTTTGAAATGGAGAAGCTGACAAACAATTTCACGGTTAATGGCGTTACCTACTCAATTAAAAATACAACTGCAGCCACAGGCCCTGTTACAACATCTGTTTCGACTGATGTTGACGGGATTTACAACCAAATTAAAGAGTTTGTAGATAAATACAATGAATTGGTTGACAGCCTAAATGAAAAGCTGCAAGAAGAAAAATACAGAGACTATACGCCGCTGACTAGTGAACAAAAAGAAGCAATGTCCGATAAAGAGGTAGAACTCTGGGAAGAGAAGGCAAAAAGCGGTTTGCTGAGAAATGATACCAGCATCAGCACCGGTACGAACCAAATGCGGACGGATTTTTATACTCAAGTAAATGTTGATGGTAAAAACTATCAATTAACTGAATTTGGTATCACAACCTCAAGTGCGTACCAATTGCGAGGACATTTGGAGATTAATGAAGACAAACTGAAAGCCAAAATACAAGAAGATCCGCAAAGTGTCGCCGCTTTATTTACAAGCGGAACGAACAGCAGCGCATATAGTGATAAAGGGATTATGAAACGCATCGGTGACACACTGAAAAGTACAGTGAAAAGCATTGAAGCGAAAGCCGGCAACTCAACAATGGGCGCCGATAACTACTCGATCGGTAAAAATTTAAATACGATCAGCACTGATATCATCAAAATGCAGGACCGGTTGAACTCGATAGAAAACCGCTACTATACAAAATTCAGTGCAATGGATTCTGCGATTCAAAAGATGAACGAACAAGCGTCCTATTTATCACAGCTTCTTGTACAATAAATGTAATTTGGAGGATGACACATGGCGATCCAAAATCCTTATACAGCCTATCAGCAAAATTCAGTAAATACCGCTACACCCGGTGAACTGACGCTTATGCTATATAATGGCTGTTTGAAATTTATAAGACTTGCATCTCAGGCGATTGAGAATGATGATATGGAACGTAAAAATGAAAATCTGATTAAAGCGCAAAATATCATTCAGGAATTAAATTTTACACTTAACCGTAACATAGAGCTTTCCGGTTCCATGGGTGCGATGTACGATTATATGTATCGAAGATTGGTACAGGCAAATATCAAAAATGATACGAGTATGCTGGCTGAGGTTGAAGGTTATGTAACAGATTTTCGTGATGCTTGGAAACAAGCTATGCAAAGTGAACGGAAGGACCGGCACGGATCAGGCGGGATCGCATGAAAAACATAGATCAACTATACACTGAGACGAAGAGTATGCTGTCACACATACAAGATACACCGGAAAGCGATGAACTTTTAAAGCAAATTGAAGACTTTGTTGCTAAAAGGTCTGAACTTATTCAGGAGATATCTCTGCCGCTTTCAGAAGAGGAACAAAAGCAGATGAAGCTAGTCCTGACATGGGATCAGCAAATTGTGAAGGAAATGGAGAGACTGAAGCAGTCAATCGCAGCAGAACTCCAGCAGGTAAAAAGAAAACGTGCGATGCATACGACGTATTTAAATCCTTATAACAACATCACGATTGACGGCAGATATTATGACAAGCGTAAATAGGTGAGTGCCTTGAAAAGCATTGAAGATTATACGCTTTTATCAGCTTATTATCATCTTCTTTTTACCATTGAGGAAGGGCTGTGTTATTTGATAGAGGCTGAACAGAATTTATCAAAAACAGAAGGGGATCGGATCTACCAAGATCTGATCCAAGCCTTTTTTCATTTGGATTCAACACATTCAACACTTCTCTTTGTTATGAATACGCGGTGCGCTGAAATTTGCGTTAAAGCATTTGACGAAATTTTTGCGGAGTTTGATCAATTGGTTTCTTTCTCTTTTCCCTCCCATGAGTTCTGTGAGTATTTAAAAGAACATTTTTTGATTCATTATAGAAAATGGATGATGTCCATTCATAAATGCATGGAGCCCTTTGTAATCAATTAGGCGAGGGTGAGGTATTTGTTTCGTACCATCAGCATATACATATACCTCCGAACCGCTGATATAGCAGCAAATACAACACAATTCGACAAAGTTCACTGAATTTTCACAAAAGGTTTACGTTTCAGCAGGAATTGTGAAGGGTAAAGGAGAAATAGATACATATCCTTAATAAAAGGGAGGCGTTCTTTGATGAACTATAACATCAGAGGAGAAAATATTGAAGTGACACCCGCGTTAAAGGATCATGTCGAGAAGAAGATCGGCAAGCTGGAGCGTTATTTTGACCATAGCGTGAATGCCGATGTGAACGTCAACTTGAAGTTTTACAATGACAAGGAGTCTAAAGTTGAGGTTACGATTCCGATGACAGATCTGGCGCTTCGGTCCGAGGTGCATAACGAGGATATGTACAACGCAATTGATCTCGCAACAAACAAACTGGAACGTCAAATTCGTAAGCATAAAACGAAAGTAAACCGTAAATTCCGTGAGCAGGGCTCTCCAAAATATTTATTGGCAAACGGCCTTGACTCTGATACAGATATTGCGGTTCAGGATGAAATAGAAGAGGATGAGAGCTTGGACATTGTCCGTCAGAAACGCTTTAATTTAAAGCCGATGGATAGTGAAGAAGCGATCTTGCAAATGAATATGCTCGGCCATAATTTCTTTGTTTTCACAAATGCGGAAACAAACCTTACAAATGTCGTGTACCGCAGAAATGATGGAAAATATGGCTTGATTGAACCGACTGAATAATGAAGAGCAGCCTTCCGTGATGTCCGCGGAAGGTTTTTGTTTTTCTTATTTGCAAATTCTTTGGAAATAACAAAAGGTATGATATGATAATGAGAGGTATACATGGACTAGTAAATTATTTATACATGCCTGCAAAAACAGGCATGTGAAGATAGAGGAGCGTTATAAATGCTTGGAATTTTAAATAAAATGTTTGATCCAACAAAACGTACGCTGAATAGATACGAAAAAATAGCTAACGATATTGATGCGATTCGCGGAGACTATGAAAATCTCTCTGACGACGCGCTGAAACATAAAACAATTGAATTTAAAGAGCGCCTTGAAAAAGGGGCGACAACTGATGATCTTCTTGTGGAAGCATTTGCTGTTGTTCGGGAAGCTTCGCGCCGCGTAACCGGCATGTTTCCGTTCAAAGTCCAGCTCATGGGGGGCGTGGCGCTTCATGACGGAAATATCGCGGAAATGAAAACAGGGGAAGGGAAAACGTTAACGTCTACTCTGCCTGTTTATTTAAATGCGTTAACAGGTAAAGGCGTACACGTCGTGACTGTCAACGAATATTTGGCAAGCCGTGATGCTGAGCAGATGGGGAAAATTTTCGAGTTTCTCGGTTTGACAGTCGGCTTGAATTTAAACTCAATGTCAAAAGACGAAAAACGGGAAGCTTATGCTGCTGACATTACTTACTCCACTAACAACGAGCTTGGCTTCGATTATTTGCGTGACAATATGGTTCTTTATAAAGAGCAGATGGTTCAGCGCCCTCTTCATTTTGCGGTAATAGATGAAGTTGACTCTATTTTAGTCGATGAAGCGAGAACACCGCTTATCATTTCTGGACAAGCTGCGAAATCCACTAAGCTGTACGTGCAGGCAAATGCTTTTGTCCGCACGTTAAAAGCAGAGAAGGATTATACGTATGATATCAAAACAAAAGCTGTTCAGCTTACTGAAGAAGGAATGACGAAGGCGGAAAAAGCATTCGGCATCGATAACCTGTTTGATGTGAAGCATGTCGCGCTCAACCACCATATCAACCAGTCCTTAAAAGCTCACGTTGCGATGCAAAAGGACGTTGACTATGTAGTGGAAGACGGACAGGTTGTTATTGTTGATTCCTTCACGGGACGTCTGATGAAAGGCCGCCGCTACAGTGAGGGGCTTCACCAGGCGATTGAAGCGAAGGAAGGGCTTGAAATTCAAAATGAGAGCATGACCTTGGCGACGATTACGTTCCAAAACTACTTCCGGATGTACGAAAAGCTTGCCGGTATGACGGGTACAGCTAAGACAGAGGAAGAGGAATTCCGCAACATCTACAACATGCAGGTTGTCACAATTCCTACTAACCAGCCTGTTGTCCGTGACGACCGTCCGGATTTAATTTACCGTACGATGGAAGGAAAGTTTAAGGCGGTTGCGGAGGATGTCGCACAGCGCTATATGACAGGGCAGCCTGTTCTTGTCGGTACGGTTGCGGTTGAGACGTCTGAGCTGATCTCTAAGCTGCTCAAAAACAAAGGGATCCCGCATCAAGTGTTAAACGCCAAAAACCATGAGCGTGAAGCGCAAATCATTGAAGAGGCCGGCCAAAAAGGCGCAGTAACGATTGCGACAAACATGGCGGGGCGCGGAACGGACATTAAGCTTGGCGAAGGTGTAAAAGAGCTTGGAGGCCTAGCTGTTGTCGGAACGGAACGCCATGAATCACGCCGGATTGACAACCAGCTCCGGGGACGTTCTGGACGTCAGGGAGACCCGGGGATCACTCAATTTTATCTTTCTATGGAAGATGAATTGATGCGCAGATTCGGAGCTGAGCGGACAATGGCGATGCTTGACCGCTTTGGTATGGATGATTCCACTCCGATTCAAAGCAAAATGGTATCCCGCGCGGTTGAATCGTCTCAAAAACGCGTGGAAGGAAATAACTTCGATTCACGTAAACAGCTTCTGCAATATGATGACGTTCTCCGCCAGCAGCGCGAGGTCATTTATAAGCAGCGCTTTGAAGTCATCGACTCTGAAAACCTGCGTGAAATCGTTGAAAATATGATCAAGTCTTCTCTCGAACGGGCAATTGCTGCCTATACGCCAAGAGAAGAGCTTCCTGAGGAGTGGAAGCTTGACGGTCTTGTTGAGCTTGTCAACGCGACTTATCTTGATGAAGGCGCGCTTGAGAAGAGTGACATCTTCGGCAAAGAACCGGATGAAATGCATGAACTCATCATGGATCGCATCATGACCAAATATGATGAAAAAGAAGAAAAATTCGGCGAAGAACAAATGCGCGAATTCGAGAAAGTCATCGTCCTTCGCGCCGTCGATTCAAAATGGATGGACCATATCGATGCGATGGATCAGCTTCGCCAAGGGATTCACCTTCGTGCTTACGCGCAAACGAACCCGCTGCGTGAGTATCAAATGGAAGGCTTTGCGATGTTTGAGCATATGATTGAATCAATTGAGGACGAAGTCGCAAAATTTGTGATGAAAGCTGAGATTGAAAACAATCTGGAGCGCGAACAGGTTGTACAAGGCCAAACGACGGCTCATCAGCCTCAGGAAGGCGATGAAAACAAAAAAGCGAAGAAAGCACCGGTTCGCAAAGTGGTTGATATCGGCAGAAATGCCCCATGCCACTGCGGAAGCGGGAAAAAATATAAAAATTGCTGCGGCCGGACTGAATAGTTCGCTCAGGCAAGGGTACTGAACGCGGCGCCTGTGGCGCCCGCGGATCTTTTAATGAGGTGAATGGAATGGAATTATCAGAAATTAGAGCAGAGCTCGAAAATATGGCTTCTCGTTTAGCGGACTTTAGGGGGTCTCTTTGACCTCGAATCAAAGGAGGCCCGCATTGCTGAGCTAGATGAACAAATGGCTGATCCGGAATTCTGGAATGATCAGCAGAAAGCCCAAACGGTCATAAATGAAGCGAATGGTTTAAAGGATTATGTCAATTCCTATAAAAAATTGAATGAATCCCATGAAGAATTGCAAATGACTCATGACCTTCTGAAAGAAGAGCCGGATCAGGATCTCCAGCTAGAGCTTGAGAAAGAGCTAAAGGCATTAACTAAGGAGTTCAACGAATTTGAGCTTCAGCTTCTTCTCAGTGAACCGTATGATAAAAACAACGCCATTTTGGAGCTGCACCCGGGTGCGGGCGGTACAGAGTCACAGGATTGGGGCTCTATGCTTCTCAGAATGTACACTAGATGGGCTGAGCGCCGCGGTTTTAAAGTGGAAACACTCGATTACCTTCCAGGTGATGAGGCCGGAATTAAGTCAGTCACATTGCTGATTAAAGGCCACAACGCTTACGGATATATCAAGGCGGAAAAAGGCGTTCATCGTCTTGTGCGGATTTCCCCGTTTGATTCTTCAGGCCGCCGCCATACATCATTCGTATCGTGTGAAGTCATGCCTGAATTTGACGATGAGATCGATATTGATATCCGTACGGAGGATATTAAAGTTGATACGTACCGTGCAAGCGGAGCGGGCGGACAGCACGTCAATACGACGGATTCAGCCGTTCGGATTACTCACTTACCGACGAATGTGGTTGTGACGTGCCAAACGGAGCGCTCACAAATTAAAAACCGTGAAAGAGCCATGAAAATGCTGAAGGCCAAGCTGTATCAGCGCAGAATTGAAGAACAGCAGGCAGAGCTGGATGAAATCCGCGGTGAACAAAAAGAAATCGGCTGGGGCAGCCAAATCCGTTCTTACGTATTCCATCCGTATTCCATGGTAAAAGACCATCGGACCAATACAGAAATGGGTAACGTTCAAGCGGTAATGGACGGAGACATTGATACATTTATTGATGCCTACCTGCGTTCTAAGCTTTCATAAGCAGAAAACACACCTGATGTATACAGGTGTGTTTTTTAATTCCTTCATATCCTTGATTTCACTGCTGCTTTAGCATATTACCACTGTGTTTGGGTGTTATTTACATCTAATCAGGGAAGGATTAAAATGCTATCGGAGAGCATTGGAAGAAACGGAGGATATATGATGGATGTACGGAATCAAACACTTCGGGTTTTGCGGGATTATGTATACATATTAATAGGAGCAGCGATTACAGCCGTGTCCTTTAATGTATTTTTGCTTCCAAACAAGATTGCAGCCGGCGGTGTCAGCGGAATCAGTACGATTTTGCAGTCATATGGTTTTGAAGCAGCGTTTGTACAGTGGATTATTAATATTCCTTTATTTATTGCCGGTGTCATTTTGCTCGGCGGTAAATTTGGGCTTAAGACGCTTGCGGGTTCTGTTTTTTTGCCCCTTGTTGTGTTTTTGACAAGGGATATTCAGCCCGCCACCCATCATGAGCTCCTTGCAGCGATTTTTGGCGGTGTCGGCATTGGTGTGGGAATTGGCATTGTGTACTTAGGAAAAGGCTCAACGGGAGGAACGGCCTTGGCTGCACAGATCATTCATAAGTACTCCGGTCTGTCGCTGGGGACGTGTCTCGCAATCATTGACGGATTGATTGTCGTTACGGCTATGATCGTATTTAATATTGAGCAGGGCTTATATGCCATGCTTGGCGTCTTTGTGTCCAGCAAAACCATTGATGTCGTTCAAGTCGGCTTCAATCGTTCAAAAATGGCGCTCATTATTACAAAGCAGGAGCAGGCTGTCAAGGAAGCCGTTTTACAGAAGATTGACAGAGGCGTGACGAAAATTTCCGCGGTCGGCGGATATACTGACGATGACCGCCCAATTTTAATGTGCGTGGTTGGGCAAACTGAATTCACCAAATTGAAACAAATCGTCAAACAGATTGATGAGTCAGCTTTTGTGATTGTAGCGGATGCGAGTGAGGTGCTGGGCGAGGGTTTCAAACGTGCTTAAACGAGGTTATAATATGGAAGAGATCGTAAAGGAGTTGTGCTTCTCAACATGAAATCAAAGTTATCGATACTAATGCTTGTATTTACACTTTCTGTTCTGTTGGCTGCCTGCGGTTCAAACGATGCAAAAGAAGAGAAGACAGACACAGGCAG
Organism: Bacillus sp. G16; assembly: GCF_021282335.1. NCBI lineage: Bacteria > Bacillati > Bacillota > Bacilli > Caryophanales > Bacillaceae > Bacillus > Bacillus sp. G16. The sequence goes on from NZ_JAJSOZ010000001.1 coordinate 45,164, forward strand.
CAAGACTGAAGCCTCTGCATCTGAAGGGGAAGAATTATATCAGCAAAGCTGCGTAGGCTGCCACGGCAAGGATTTAGAAGGTGTGTCAGGGCCTAATCTTCAAGAGGTCGGAGGCAAATACGACGAAGACAAAATTGAAAGCATTATTAAAAACGGCCGCGGTAATATGCCGAAGGGGCTTGTAGATGATAAGGAAGCCGCCGTTATTGCCAAATGGCTGTCAGACAAAAAGTAAGATAAGAAAATCTTTGCCGCAGTGCAGGCAAGGATTTTTTTATGCCATGACAATATGAATGAAAAGAAACTGTAATAGTATTATGTCTAAATTTGACGTATAATGAAGTGTATTGAAAAATGAAACTTTCAGATTTTTCATCTTTTAACAAATGAGTGGGTCATAAATTGTCGAATGCATTCGAAGAGTATGACCGTGTGATACATAAAATGATATAAAAGATTAGGTGATTTCATGATAGAGATGAAAGAAGTATACAAAGCCTATCCGAACGGCGTAAAAGCGCTTAATGGGATTTCTGTTGCCATTCATCCCGGCGAGTTTGTTTATGTTGTCGGTCCGAGCGGAGCGGGTAAGTCTACTTTTATTAAAATGATATACAGAGAAGAAAAGCCGACAAAAGGACAAATTTTACTTAATTATAAAGATCTCGCTACAATTAAAGAAAAAGAGATTCCTTTTGTGCGCCGTAAAATAGGCGTTGTCTTCCAGGATTTCAAACTTCTGCCGAAACTTACTGTTTTTGAAAATGTAGCATTTGCCCTTGAAGTGATTGGAGAACAGCCGTCTGTCATTAAGAAACGGGTGCTTGAAGTGCTTGATCTCGTGCAGCTGAAGCATAAAGCGAGACAATTTCCTGACCAGCTTTCAGGCGGGGAGCAGCAGCGTGTATCTATTGCCAGATCAATTGTGAACAACCCTGATGTTGTCATTGCTGATGAACCTACAGGAAACCTTGATCCCGATACGTCCTGGGAAGTCATGAAGACGCTGGAGGAAATTAATAACCGCGGGACAACAGTCGTGATGGCGACACATAATAAAGAAATCGTAAACACCATTAAGAAACGTGTCATTGCAATCGAAGATGGTATCATTGTGCGTGATGAGTCAAGAGGGGAGTATGGTTCATATGATTAAAATTCTCGGGCGCCACTTGCGTGAGAGTTTTAAATCTCTCGGGAGAAACACATGGATGACGTTTGCATCCATTAGTGCTGTAACCGTTACGCTGATTTTAGTCGGCGTGTTTTTAGTGATTATGCTGAATTTGAATAACATGGCCACGAATGCTGAAAAACAAGTCGAAATCAAAGTTTTGATTGATCTGACTGCAGATCAGAAGGCACAGGACAAGCTGCAGAACGATATTAAGGAATTGAATGGCATTCAGAGTGTCACTTTTTCTTCAAAAGAAAAAGAGCTTGACCAGCTGGTTGACAGTTTTGGTGACAGCGGTAAATCCCTAACGATGCAGGATCAGGAAAACCCGCTTAATGATGCGTTTGTCGTTAAAACGACAGATCCGCATGATACGCCGAACGTGGCCAAAAAGATTGAAAAAATGGATCATGTGTATAAAGTCACTTACGGAAAAGAAGAGGTCAGCCGTTTATTTAAAGTGGTCGGCGTTTCCCGCAACATTGGAATCGCGTTAATTATCGGCTTGGTATTTACGGCGATGTTCTTAATTTCCAACACCATTAAAATTACGATTTTCGCAAGAAGAAAAGAAATTGAAATCATGAAGCTTGTCGGCGCGACGAACTGGTTTATCCGCTGGCCGTTTTTCCTTGAAGGATTACTGCTTGGCGTATTCGGTTCTGTGATTCCGATCGCACTGGTGCTGAGCACTTATCAATACGTCATCGGATGGGTCGTTCCAAAGGTTCAAGGATCATTTGTCTCTCTTCTTCCTTATAATCCATTTGTATTCCAAGTTTCGTTAGTGCTGGTTGCAATCGGCGCAGTAATTGGAGTATGGGGAAGTCTGACTTCCATCCGCAAGTTTCTGCGAGTATAAAGAGAAAAAAGCCGTCCCGCTTCCGGGGCGGCTTTTCTTTTGCCTTCTTTTTCTTCTATGATTACATGAAATCTCCATCCTTTACATATACTATCTCTAGGTTTTGATAAAGACAGTCTGGCATACAGGAGGAGTAAAGGATGAATCAAAAGATAATGGCTGTGATCGCAGCGGGGAGCATGCTGTTCGGAGGCGCCGGTGTATATGCGGGAATGAACCTGCTTGAGATGGATAAGCCCCAGACTGCAGCTGTTCCCGCGACGGCACAAGCTGACTCTGAACGGCATAAGGCTATGGACAAAATCGAAAAAGCGTATGAGTTAATTTCGAATGAGTACGTAGAAAAAGTTGATAGAGAAAAGCTGCTCGAGGGAGCCATCCAAGGAATGCTGTCTACGCTAAATGATCCTTATTCTGTCTATATGGACAAGCAGACGGCTAAGCAATTTTCTGATTCTCTTGATTCCTCGTTTGAAGGCATCGGGGCTGAGGTTGGAATGGAAGACGGCAAAATTATTATTGTTTCTCCATTTAAACAATCACCAGCCGAAAAAGCAGGGCTCAAGCCCAATGATGAAATTATCAGCATCAATGGAGAATCGATGGCTGGCAAGGATTTAAACCAAGCGGTGTTAAAAATAAGAGGAAAGAAAGGGTCCAGCGTTTCAATAAAGATTCAGCGGCCTGGGACGAAGAAGCAGCTGTCATTCCGGATCAAGAGAGCTGAGATTCCGCTCGAAACGGTTTTTGCTTCAGAGAAAAAAGTACAGGGGCATTCTGTCGGGTATATCGCCATCTCTACTTTTTCTGAGCGTACAGCAGAGGATTTTGCAAAAGCGCTGGGGAATCTTGAGAAAAAAGGAATAGAAGGACTCGTCATAGATGTACGCGGCAACCCGGGCGGATATCTTCAAAGTGTGGAAGAAATTCTCAAGCACTTCGTCACAAAGGATCAGCCGTATATTCAGATTGCTGAACGCAATGGAGATAAAAAACGGTATTTTTCAACATTGACCCATAAAAAAGCGTATCCTGTCAATGTGATCACGGATAAAGGGAGTGCCTCCGCATCGGAAATCCTTGCTGGCGCATTAAAAGAAGCAGGGCATTATGATGTTGTAGGCGATACGTCTTTTGGTAAGGGAACGGTTCAACAAGCTGTTCCGATGGGAGACGGCAGCAACATCAAATTAACGCTTTACAAGTGGCTGACGCCAAATGGGAACTGGATTCATAAGAAAGGAATTGAGCCGACCATTGCAATTAAGCAGCCTGATTATTTTTCCGCCGGGCCCTTGCAGCTTAAGGAACCGCTTAAAGTGGATATGAACAATGAAGACGTCAAGCATGCACAGGTATTATTAAAAGGTCTCAGCTTTGATCCTGGACGTGACGATGGCTATTTCAGCAAAGACATGAAAAAAGCGGTTATGGCCTTTCAGGATCAAAACAAGCTGGATAAAACGGGTGTAATCGACACTCGCACTGCAGAGGCATTAAATCAGCAGGTAGAAAAGAAAAAATCCGATGAAAAAAATGACTTGCAGCTTCAAACAGCGCTGAAATCATTATTTGTCAATTAAAGGAGATGGTATTCCATCTCCTGTTTCTTTATGCTTAAAGAGAAAATGGATCATAAGTCACATAAAAATTGAGTTTTTGACAAGAAATTAAAAAAATTTTCACAAATAAACATTTATAAAGGACTGTGATTACCCGATATCAATATATGAGAGAGACTTTCTAACGAGATAATATGCATTTAAAATGAAACTTTTGCAAGTTGCCTAGTCTTTGTTTACTTCATACAATATAAGAAGGTTCTAAAAAGAACAGTAATCAGGTTTATGGCAGCTGAACGACAGGTATTTAAAGAGTAACGTTAGCGAGAATGCTTGTTAGCACTCCAGTACTGCTGCTTATACTGGCCCGTGCTTATCTGTATAAAGAAAATGGGGGTTCACAATTGAAGAGGGCAAGTATTGTGCGTGAAAAAAAATATTATGAATTAGTGGAACAATTAAAAGACAGAACACAAGACGTAACATTTTCGGCTACAAAAGCACTAAGTCTTCTTATGCTATTCAGCAGGTATTTGGTCAATTACACCAATGTCGAATCAGTAAATGACATCAATGAAGAATGTGCCAAACATTATTTTAATTACTTAATGAAAAACCATAAGCGATTAGGAATCAATCTGACAGATATAAAAAGGTCGATGCATCTGATCAGCGGGCTATTGGATGTGGATGTAAACCATTATTTAAAGGATTTTTCACTATCGAATGTCACGCTGTGGATGACGCAAGAGAGATAAACCCTCCTGAGGATATCCAAGCCATTTAATATTTGATAGAATATGAGTAACATGTTTGGCTTGAGGCGGTGAAAGATAGTGTCTGTTCAATGGGGAATTGAACTGTTAAAAGGTGCGGGCCTGTTCTTCTTACACCCGCTTTTCTGGTTTTTTATCATCATAAGCCTGGCTTTTGGCTATGTAAGAATCAAACGGGAACGAAAAACCTTTCATACAAGAATAGCAGATATTTATGATGAACTGAAATTTACTTATACTAAGGGACTGATCCCTGGTCTCCTTTTGTCAGTTGTTGTAGGCGTACTCGGGATCTCGATTCCTCTCGGTATACTTGCGGTTATTGCCGTTATCACTGCAGCGGCAGCGCTTACTCTTCGCGCAAACTGGATGTCTGCTGCATATATCGTCAGTGTGAGTATGCTGATAGGTTTTGGACTGCAAATGAGTCAGGCGGAACCCCTCCTTGAGAGATTCCCGCAAGGATTTGCAGTCGTTTGGCCGGCTATGGCCGTGTTTTTAGGCTTGCTGATTATCATTGAAGGAGCGGTTGCTTATCGCTCTGCACATGTAAGAACATCACCGGCACTTGTCGTGAGCAGCCGCGGTTTGCCGATCGGCCAGCAGCTGGCAAACCGGATATGGCTTTTGCCGCTGTTCCTTCTCGTACCCGGTAACGGATTAGAATCGCACTTCAGCTGGTGGCCTGTGTTTACTGTTCCCGGCGGGTCATTCCATTTTCTATGGATTCCTTACTTTGTCGGATTCGGGCAAAGGGTGCAGGGGTCGCTGCCTGAAACGAGCATAAGGATCACAGCGAAACGCGTTTGTATTCTCGGCCTTGTCGTCACAGCTCTCGGTGCAGCAAGCTTACTGTGGACGCCGCTTGCGGGTGCAGCCGTTTGTGTGGCTTTATTAGGACGTATTTTTCTATCCATTAAGCAAAGGGTAAATGATAATGCGGCTCCGTTTTATTTCTCGAAACGTGATCAGGGCTTAATGGTGCTTGGTATTATACCAAATACGCCAGCTGAGGACCTGGAATTGAAAATCGGGGAAATCATTACGAAAGTCAATGGCATACCCGTTAAGAACGTATCTGATTTTTATGAAGCGCTCCAGCATAACCGTGCATATGTAAAGCTTGAAATTATCGGTTTGAATGGAGAAATTCGCTTTGATCAGCGAGCTTCGTATGAGGGAGAACACCATGAATTGGGTATCCTTTTCGTAAAGGATGACCGTGAAGACGAAGCAGCCGCTTTGTCCGGATCATAAAAGACAGCCCGGCACCGCAAGAAGATGTGGTGCCGGGCTGTTTTGTGTTACGCTGAGTTTTTTTCCATTCGTGCGGTTTCATCAGATTTGATGCCCAATGAAACAAAAACGCCAATGATGGATACAGCAAAGAGAATCATAAATAGGGTGTGATATCCTGAAATCAGGCCGATTAAGGCTGATGAAATGATGCTTCCGAAATAACGGAAGGTCGAGAAAATGCCGGACGCGACTCCTGACATGCCGGGGTCTACTGTGGCAAGGGACGATACCTGCATGCTGGTCAGTCCGACTCCGGATGCGAGCCCTCCCAGGATGAGAGAAATCATCAGGAATAAGACCGAGTGAGAGCTGCTTAAGAACAAAAATAATAGATTCGCTCCAGCCATCATCGCAAATGAAAGAAAAATGATTTTCTTTGCTCCCCATTTGTGATGGAGCTGTGCGCCCACCCAGTTGCTGGCCGACATAAAGATCGAAAATACAGAAAGCGCCATGCCGCTGTTAGACGTATTCAGCCCAAATTGGTTCGTCATGAATAACGGCATGATCAATAAGACGGCATACATCATCAGATTGCTTAATAAGACTGATAGATTGGCATTTGTAAAGGTTGAGCTTTTAAATAGTGTAAAGTCAATGATTGGGTGCTGTGTACGCTTTTCTCTTCTGAAAAAAAGCGGGACAAAAAGAAGTATCAATACACTGTATACTGCATAGCCCCATGAAGCCTCATTTTTCGTCAGCAGGATAATCGAAACGATACTGCCTGCAAGCAAGAGAGAGCCGATGATATCCAGCGGCGCGTTAGATTTGTTTTCTTTATATTGAGGGAACATCGTTAATGCCGTAAATAAAGCAATGGCGAGAAACGGGATGTTGACCCAAAAAATTGAATGCCAGCTGAAGCTGTCAATCAGCATAGAGCCGATGAAAGGTCCGAGTGCTGCGCCAAGTCCTGCGCCAAGTCCGAAAAATCCAAACACTTTCGGAAGGCGTTTTTCAGAAACAACGTGACGGATAATGGCAATGCTGTTTGGCGTAAGCAGTGCGCCGCCGACAGCCTGCAATGCCCGAAAGACAATCAACAGCACCAGGCTCGGTGAGAGTGCGCAGCCTAAGGATGCGATAAGAAAAAGGCCGACGCCCCATAAGTACATTGTTTTATTGCCGTACATGTCACCGAGTTTTCCGGCAATCGGCTGTGTGACTGCCATCACGATTAAATAAACGGTAACCACCCAAGTGATGCTTGCGATGGACTCGTTATACGTATGGGATATAGATGAGAGCGCGACCGCGATCATCGTTGAGTTAATGGGAACCAGGATGGCCCCCAATAATAGCGAGACGATCAGCGCCCATTCTTTTCTTGAGCTCATTGGGATCCTCCTTTTTGTTATGCCAAGGAGATCATCAAGAAATTCCTTTGACAAATAGAGCGGTGCTATGCTCCAGCATTTTTTCCTGGGGCATTGAAATCACACGGTTTCCTAAATGGAGACGGTGAATAAAATAACCGAAAATGATCGACATGAACACATCGGCATGCTCCGCTTCATCTCCTGTCTGAATAACCCCTTTTTCGCCCATCGTTTTGAGATAATCAACCAATAGCTGTTTCATAGATTGGGGATATTCAGTTACGTGGTTGATGACATCCTGAAACATGGCCGGTTCACGAAAGCTGATTTTAATCATATCTTTTCTTTGTTCGAGCTCCTCCAAGAGACAGGTACCGATATGAAGCAGGTCTTTGTACAAATCGCCTTCTGTTTGTTCCAAAATGCTGCTTCTGTTTGGAGGATGCTGAGAAAGCAAAGCCTCAACTAGTCCCTGTTTGTTTTTGAAATTCCTGAAAATCGTCGCTTCACTTACATTTGCTTTTTCTGCGATTTCTTTTGTAGTCGTTGCGCGATATCCTTTTTTGACGAGCAGCTGCATGGCAGCGTCAAGGATTCGCTTGTTTGTCGGTCTCAATACGTTTCACCTCACGAATATACTGGCAGGACAAGTATACACCTGCCCCGCTTGTATAAGAAAGAGGCAGGATGCATCAGGCCCGGCTGACAACTGTGATTTTACCGCTGCTTCCGTCAACAGTGATGATGTCTCCGTCCTGAAGTCTTTCTGTTGCTGTACGTGTGCCGAGAACGGCGGGAATGCCATATTCGCGAGCAATAATCGCAGCGTGAGACAAAATGCCGCCCGTATCTGTAATAATCGCTTTGGCGTCTTGAAACAGGCTGGTCCATAGCGGTGTGGTCATTTTGCAAACGAGGACTTCCCCAGGCGCGAATTGAGAAAATTCACTGGCGTCCCGAATGATTTTAACCGGACCTGTTGCAATGCCGCTTGATGCCGCGATGCCATAAATTTGATTCTCCGTGTTTTTTTCATCCTCTATGACAGCGCCGACAATTTCTTCAGCAGCTTTGAGCTGTTCTTTTGTCGGAGTGCCGAGATAGGCAGGGGCTTGGGCCAGCTCATACTCGTGAAAGATCTGTCTGCGTTTTTCAGCCTTTTCTTGCAGGGATACAGGGTGAAGAAGCGCGTCTTCCACTTCATCATCATATAAGAACCAAAGGTCTTCACGATCCTGAATGACACCGCTGTCCGCCAGCAGTTCACCTACCTTCAGCAGAAAGATTCTTGCCTTGGCATCCAGCATGGCGTCAATATAAAAGTGATGATCATCCTTTATATTTGCAGCGCTCAGCGTCCACTGATAGTAACGGTCAAATTCTTTACGCAAAGCGGGATCTTCTATGTTTTCCAAGAACTCGTTGTATAATTTCTCTCGTTTTTCTCTCGTGTTCTGAAATTCATTGTCAAAATGATAGCCATTGCGGACATAATTTTGAATATTGGCCAGTGCAAAATACGGATTTTCTGCCCAGATCTGTTCAATCAGGTCATGGCTCTTAACAGATCTCCACCCGTATTCCTGTAAAAATTCATGAATGTTCTTCAGGAAGTGTCTGCCCACATCTGTTTGTTCCAATTTCTCCTGCAGCTGTTCTGGCTTGGTGTTTTCAAAAATCGCCAGCAGATTCGGGTTTTCCCGAACTTCAACGGAAAATAGCCACAGACAGCGGTCTGTTTCCAGTGATTTGTTCATTTTTCCTGTCAGCATCTCGTAAAAATGAGCGTTTTCGGACTCTCCTTGAATATGCTGATACATCGCTTGCAGTTTGTTTGTTAGAAGGATTTGCGGGAAAACGATATTGAAGTGTTCCTCATAAGCCGTGAGATAAAAGGCTTTTAATTTTTGAAAAGCATCCAGTGCGCTTTCTGCGGTATGTTCAGTTTGTGCGAGCTGATCCAGCTTCCTGTAAAACGGGAGGTATGTGTGATTGATGATGTCATACATACGCTCCGATAATATCGGAAAAAGCTCTTTGCCGCAGTCTTCAGAAGGTGGCTGTTGTCCGCCTTGGTTTTTGGAATAAATGTGCCCGCGATAAAGTTTTACTTCGTCAACAACTACGCCAATCGGGAACTTTTGCATGCTTTTCTTCAAGCCGTATTCCAGTGCCGGCACAATGAACGATGAAAATAACGGGCTCACCGGACCTTCAATATTTGACTCCATGTTGAGCCAGAAATCATTCATATCAGCGTCTGTAATCATGAAGCTGCGTTCTTCTTCTGCCGCTTTTTTGTCCTGTTCAATGGTTGTAATTGGGCGGGCCTGCAGAAGGTATACTTGATGATCAGCAATTCCGAATTCTATATCGACTGGATATCCGTACAGGTCTTCGGTTTTTTTCGTGATTTCAGTCAGTTCAATCACTTGTTCGTCTGTAAGGCAAAAACGGCTGCGCATGTCTTCGCTCGTTTCTTTTTCAGCAATTCCTTCTGCCGCGGACTCCATGTAAATTTCCTTTGCACCTATTTCTTTCTGAATCTCAAACGAAGATTTATTGACTATAAATGTGTCTGGGGTGACACTTCCTGATACGACAGCTTCCCCCAAACCGTAGCTGGCGCTGATTAATAGCTCTCTATCATCATGGGTAACAGGATTGCGACTGAAAATAACGCCTGATATTTCAGAATCGATCAGGCCTTGAACGACAACCCCCATTAACGGCTCTGCGATTTGATTGTTCATTTTTTTCTTATAGCTGCTGACTCGGCCTGAGAAAAATGAGGCCCAGCATTCTTTCACTTTAGCTAGAAACTCTTCCTCTGTTTTGATATTTAAGTAGGTTTCATATTGACCCGCGAATGAAGCGCCTTCTAAATCTTCCGAGGCAGATGAAGAACGCACGGCAACAGAGCGGTATGATTCTCTCAGCTTGTAAAAGGAATTTGTCAGCTCATGTTTCAGTTCATCTGAAAATGCTCCGGCGATGATCTCGCTCTCAATGCTTTCGCTTGTATCATGAATCTGGTTGTCCTCCATAAAACGGGCGAGTGCATTCGTCTGAATAATAAACCCGTCCGGAACAGGAAGACCGTGTTTGGTCAGTTTGATCAAATTCATGCCTTTTGCTCCAGCCAGCTGGCTGGACTCTTCTGCCTGGCGAAATAAAACAGAATACATATTTGAAACCCCTCTTTCCTTCATTTTGTTTTCTCTCTAGTTTTTTATGACGGAGCCTGTGTTCAAAAAATGATAGTGAACACTATCGTTCAATTGTAGGTTTTCAGGAAAATGCTGTCAAACTCAGAAAGTCCTAAATTAAATGAATAGTTAAGTTGGTTATATTATCATGAAAAATGCAGTTGAACTGGTGCTGTATGCCTATTTTCTTTTATTCTTGTAATCTGGCGGCGGGCATGCATTCATAAAAAAGTGCCGCTGATTGGACCAGCGGCACTCATGTAAATTAATATATGTTCTTACTTTATAGAATAAGTGAAATCATAGTTGCTTGTTGTGCTGTAGTCACCATCATGGGATTTCAGCCTCATGTACACACTTTCTCCGGGCTTAATCGAGGTGAGGTGAATGGAGTCCGTTCCCCCTTGGTCATGATCTTCAGCTTTGATAACGATTGTCTTCTCGGGGGTCACATATTGTACTTCAAGATCGTAGTTTTTTCCGCTTGGAGAAGTAAACGAAGCGGACACATCATGCTCGTCAGCCGTTTTGTTTTTCCAAAGGAACCAATCTTCATCGGCAGCCGTCTGGAGCTTCCATCTAAAATGATTATCCGGAAGAACTTCAAGTGCTGAATTTTTATTATCAGCTAAACCCGTGATTGCAGAAGCGGGGTGTGTTGCCATAAGGAGACCGGATAGTACAGCTGCTGTTGAAACATATGTAACGAAATTGAACTTCATATTTGTCACGCCCTGTCTATTTTTGTTTTAAACTGACAAGTTCTTACAACCATAATATAACTCTGCTTGTATATCTTGTAAATCATTCCATTCTATTATATCATTGTTTGATCTATTGATGTTTCTGTTGGACTGGTCCAAAGTGCAGATATGATGGTTGATTTAGGCTGAAAAAGGGTATGGTGTAGAAAGAGGGAACGATGCACGATTGTCCGATTCTTCATTTTTTACTATAATCAGATCAGATGAAGAATCCTTGAGGAGGGTTTTTGTTGATTACAAAAGCCGTTTTTGCATTGTTTTTCCCTTTTATGCTTGTTGTCCTTTTTACAAGAGTCACCTTTAATCATTATGTGGCGATCGCTCTAACAGCTGCATTGCTGTTTGCCTCTTATTTGAAAGGCTATACAGAAACGTATTTTATTGTAGGATTGGATGTTGTGTCTCTTGTGGCTGGCGGACTGTATATGGCCAAAAAAGCTGCTGAGAAAAAAGAAGAATAAAATCGGACATAATGAATATAACGACTGAATTCCTGCTTTTACGTTTTAAAAGCAGGTTTTTTATACATGAAAACAGCTGGAAATAAAAAACCACCGAACTTTAGTTCGTATTTTTAGTGATTTTGCATTCCATTGTGTTAGTATATCTATAGGAAGATTTCGTTAAAGAAACGGAGGCTTATTTTGTGAAAGATCGCTTTGAGTTAGTCTCGAAATATCAGCCCCAGGGAGATCAGCCGAAAGCCATTGAAAAACTTGTAAAAGGAATTCAGGAGGGCAAGAAGCATCAGACTCTGCTGGGTGCGACAGGAACGGGCAAAACATTTACGGTGTCCAATTTGATTAAAGAAGTCAATAAGCCGACTCTCGTGATAGCCCATAACAAAACCCTCGCCGGACAGCTTTACAGTGAGTTCAAGGAATTTTTTCCGAACAACGCTGTCGAGTATTTTGTCAGCTACTATGATTATTATCAGCCGGAGGCGTATGTGCCTCAAACGGATACGTTTATAGAGAAGGACGCAAGTATTAATGATGAAATTGATAAACTGAGACACTCCGCTACATCTTCTTTGTTTGAGCGGAGAGATGTCATTATCATCGCGAGTGTGTCTTGTATATATGGCCTCGGTTCGCCTGAAGAATACCGGGAAATGGTCGTGTCACTGCGGCCTGAAATGGAAATCGAGCGCAACGAGCTGCTCAGAAAGCTTGTAGACATCCAATATGCCCGCAATGATATCGACTTTCAGCGCGGTACATTTCGTGTGCGCGGAGACGTCGTGGAAATCTTCCCGGCATCTCGTGATGAACACTGTGTAAGAGTCGAGTTTTTCGGAGATGAAATTGAACGGATCCGGGAAGTGGACGCCCTGACAGGAGAAATTCTCGGCGACCGCGACCATGTCGCGATTTTTCCGGCGTCCCACTTCGTAACGCGGGCCGAGAAAATGGAGAAAGCGATTCAAAATATCGAGAAGGAGCTTGAGGAGCAGCTGAAGGTCATGCATGAAAACGGCAAGCTGCTTGAAGCGCAGCGTTTAGAGCAGCGGACAAGATATGACCTTGAAATGATGCGGGAAATGGGTTTCTGCTCCGGCATTGAGAACTATTCAAGACATCTGACGCTTCGGCCTCCGGGTTCAACGCCGTATACGCTTCTCGATTATTTCCCAGACGATTTTATGATCGTGGTAGATGAGTCGCATGTGACGATTCCTCAGGTGCGCGGCATGTTTAATGGAGACCAGGCGCGGAAACAGGTGCTCGTGGATCACGGCTTCCGGCTTCCGTCAGCGCTTGATAACCGTCCGCTCCGTTTTGAAGAGTTTGAAAAGCATATGCACAACATCGTGTATGTATCAGCAACGCCAGGGCCGTATGAGATTGAGCATACGGATGAAATGATCGAACAGATTATCCGTCCGACGGGGCTTCTTGACCCGCTTATTGATGTGCGCCCGATCGAAGGCCAGATTGATGACTTGATCGGCGAAATTCAAGCAAGAATCGAGCGGGATGAACGGGTGCTCGTGACAACCTTGACGAAGAAAATGTCAGAGGATCTCACCGATTATTTAAAGGAAATTGGCATTAAAGTTAACTATCTGCATTCAGAGATTAAGACGCTTGAACGGATTGAAATTATCCGCGACCTGCGCCTCGGCAAGCATGATGTGCTTATCGGCATCAACCTGCTGAGGGAAGGCCTCGATATACCCGAAGTATCCCTCGTTGCGATTTTGGATGCGGATAAGGAAGGCTTCCTTCGTTCGGAGCGTTCGCTTATCCAGACCATCGGACGGGCAGCAAGGAACTCTGAAGGCCGCGTCATTATGTATGCCGATAAAATAACGAAGTCTATGGAAATTGCGATTAATGAAACAAAACGCCGCCGCGAGCAGCAGGAGCGGTTTAATGAAGAGCACGGCATTACGCCGAAAACAATAAATAAAGAAATTCGCGATGTCATTCGTGCCACAGTAGCAGCTGAGGACAAAGCGGAATACAAAACAAAAGCCGCGCCGAAGCTGTCGAAAATGACGAAGAAAGAACGCCAGAAAGTCGTTGAACAGATGGAGCACGAAATGAAAGAAGCCGCCAAGGCGCTTGACTTTGAAAGAGCCGCGGAGCTTCGCGATTTACTTTTAGAGCTAAAAGCGGAAGGATGATGAACAAATGGCTATGGATCGGATAGAGGTGAAGGGAGCCAGGGCGCATAACCTGAAAAATATAGATGTAACAATTCCGAGAGATCAGCTTGTCGTTGTCACTGGTTTGTCCGGATCAGGGAAATCCTCCCTTGCCTTTGACACCATATATGCAGAAGGACAGCGACGATATGTTGAGTCTTTGTCTGCCTATGCCCGCCAGTTTTTAGGGCAAATGGATAAGCCGGATGTTGATGCGATTGAGGGGCTGTCTCCCGCCATCAGCATTGATCAGAAAACAACGAGCCGCAATCCGAGGTCTACAGTCGGTACGGTAACTGAGATTTATGATTATCTGCGTCTTTTGTATGCGAGAGTAGGGAAGCCTCATTGTCCGGAGCACGGAATTGAGATTACATCGCAGACCATCGAGCAAATGGTGGACAGAATTCTGGAATATCCGGAACGGACAAAGCTTCAGGTACTGGCTCCGATTGTCTCGGGCCGAAAAGGCGCTCATGTCAAGGTGCTTGAACAGATCAGAAAACAAGGCTATGTCAGAGTCAGAATTGACGGCGAAATGGCTGAGCTTTCTGATGATATTGAATTAGAAAAGAATAAAAAGCATTCGATTGAGGTTGTCATTGACCGAATTGTGGTGAAAGAAGGCGTGGCAGCCCGTCTGTCAGATTCATTGGAAACAGCCCTCCGTTTAGGTGAAGGAAGGGTCATGATTGATGTCATCGGTGAGGAAGAGTTGATGTTCAGTGAGCATCATGCCTGCCCGCACTGCGGATTTTCAATCGGCGAACTTGAGCCGCGGCTGTTTTCATTCAACAGCCCATTCGGAGCGTGTCCGACGTGTGACGGTCTCGGAATGAAGCTTGAAGTGGATGCGGATCTCGTCATCCCCAATCAAGATTTGTCATTGAAGGAGAATGCGGTCGCCCCTTGGACACCGATCAGCTCACAATATTATCCGCAGCTGCTTGAGGCGGTCTGCACCCACTACGGGATTGATATGGACGTGCCTGTAAAAGATCTGCCGAAGCATCAGCTGGATAAAGTGCTGTACGGCAGCGGAGATGATTTGATTTATTTCCGTTATGAAAATGACTTTGGGCAAATACGTGAAGGCGAAATTCAATTTGAAGGCGTATTGCGCAATATTGAAAGACGCTATAAGGAGACAAGCTCTGATTTTATCCGTGAACAAATGGAGCAGTATATGTCTCAGAAGTCTTGTCCTACGTGCAAAGGCTATCGGTTAAAGAAAGAGGCGCTTGCTGTACTGATTGACGGACGCCACATCGGAACAATTACCGAGCTGTCTGTCGGCAATGCACTTGCTTTCTTCAAAGGCCTTACCCTTTCTGAGAAGGATATGAAGATTGCCGATATGATCTTGCGCGAAATTGTGGAGCGCTTAAGCTTTCTGGACAAAGTCGGCCTTGATTACCTGACACTGAGCAGGGCCGCGGGAACATTGTCCGGGGGAGAGGCGCAGCGCATCAGGCTGGCGACGCAAATCGGCTCGCGCTTATCCGGTGTGCTTTATATTTTAGATGAGCCGTCTATCGGCCTGCATCAGCGTGATAACGACCGCTTAATCAGCGCCCTGAAAAACATGAGAGACCTTGGGAACACGCTGATTGTTGTCGAACACGATGAGGACACGATGATGGCAGCCGATTATTTAATTGATATTGGGCCCGGAGCTGGCATTCACGGCGGACAGGTGACATCTGCGGGCACGCCGGAAGAAGTGATGGGAGATCCAAACTCATTAACGGGCAGCTATTTATCAGGGAAAAAGTTCATCCCATTGCCTCCTGAAAGAAGAAAGCCGGACGGCCGTTACATTGAGATTAAAGGCGCTACAGAAAACAACCTGAAAAAAGCAAATGCCAAGTTCCCGCTTGGAACGTTCACAGCGGTTACAGGGGTTTCCGGATCAGGAAAGAGTACCCTCGTTAATGAAATTTTGCACAAGGCGCTGGCGCAAAAGCTTCATAAAGCGAAAGCGAAGCCCGGCAGCCACAAAGAAATTAAAGGCTTGGATCATTTAGACAAAGTCATTGACATTGACCAGGCGCCAATCGGAAGAACGCCGAGATCCAATCCTGCGACATACACCGGTGTGTTTGATGACATTCGTGATGTATTTGCACAGACAAATGAAGCAAAGGTACGCGGCTATAAAAAAGGCCGTTTCAGCTTTAACGTGAAGGGCGGGCGATGTGAAGCCTGCCGCGGAGACGGGATTATAAAAATTGAAATGCACTTCCTTCCTGACGTATACGTTCCGTGCGAGGTGTGCCACGGCAAACGCTATAACCGGGAAACGCTTGAAGTGACGTACAAAGGAAAAAGCATCTCTGATGTGCTTGATATGACGGTTGAAGATGCTCTTTCTTTCTTTGAAAATATCCCAAAAATCAAGCGTAAGCTCCAAACCCTTTATGATGTCGGTTTAGGTTATATTACGCTCGGCCAGCCGGCAACGACCTTGTCGGGCGGAGAAGCGCAGCGCGTGAAGCTCGCATCGGAGCTGCACAAACGGTCAACAGGGCGCACGCTCTACATTTTAGATGAACCGACGACAGGTTTGCACGTCGACGATATCGCCAGACTTCTTGTCGTGCTTCAGCGTTTGGTGGACAATGGAGATACAGTACTCGTCATTGAGCATAATCTAGATATCATTAAGACGGCAGATTATATTGTGGATCTGGGGCCAGAAGGCGGAGCCGGAGGCGGAACCATTGTCGCGTCGGGAACGCCTGAGGAAATCACTGAAGTGGAAGAATCGTATACAGGCCGTTATTTGAAGCCTGTTATGGAGCGTGACAAAAAACGCATGAAATCGCTCTTAGAAGCGAAAGAAACGGCTACATCTTAAAACCATCTATTTAGAGAGAGTTCAGCTTGTCAGCAAGTCCATCCTTGGGCTTAGCAGGCAAGCTTTTCTTATGGCATAACGGAAAAAGATAATATTTGTGTGATCGTTTCAATTTTTAATGGGTAAAATTTCTTTGGAAAAACACCTAAACATTTACAAAGCGCTGTCGATATATGAATTGAGGGGCGGATGATGTTTTCCATATTGAGCAAAAAAGCCCTATTAAGGGATTTGAAGGTATCCTTATAACAGGGTCTACATAAGTTAGAAGCTTTACTGGAATCGCAGTCGCCAGAAATCAAAGAAAAGGAAGTCTTTGATTTCAAAAACATATACACATGGAGGTATTTTACACATGAGAATTAACCACAATATCGCAGCGCTTAACACACTAAACCGTTTGTCTTCAAACAACAACGCGAGCTCAAAAAACATGGAGAAACTTTCTTCAGGTCTTCGTATTAACCGTGCAGGAGATGACGCAGCGGGTCTTGCGATCTCTGAAAAAATGAGAGGACAAATCAGAGGTCTTGAAATGGCTTCTAAAAACTCTCAAGACGGAATCTCTCTTATCCAAACAGCTGAGGGTGCATTAACTGAAACTCATGCGATCCTTCAACGTATGCGTGAACTTACTGTTCAAGCAGGAAACACAGGTACGCAAGATGCTACTGACCTTCAAGCGATCCAAGACGAAATGGACTCTTTAATTGAAGAGATCGGTGGGCAAGATGGAAGTAAAGGTATTGCGGACCGTACGCAATTTAACGGTAAAAACCTGTTAGACGGTTCTTTTTCAGAAGCAAGCGGTAAAAAGCTTACATTCCAAATTGGAGCGAATGGCGGACAGCAGTTAAGTGTAAACATTGAGAGCATGAAAGCTGCTGACATAGGTTCAGACACTATTAAAATCAAAGATATTAAAGTAACAGATTTCACAACTAATTCATTTGACGATCAACTTGGAGCTATCGACGCAGCAACGAATCAAGTATCTGCTCAACGTGCTAAACTTGGTGCGGTACAAAACCGTCTAGAGCACACAATCAACAACCTTGGTGCTTCTTCTGAAAACTTAACAGCTGCTGAGTCTCGTATCCGTGACGTTGACATGGCTAAAGAGATGAGCGAGTTCACAAAGAACAATATTCTTTCTCAAGCTTCTCAAGCGATGCTTGCTCAAGCGAACCAACAGCCTCAAAACGTACTTCAATTGTTACGTTAATTTCTGAACGGCTATCGTTCTTTCTGGTAGTCACAGCTTGCCGACAGAGTCCATTAGTTGGATATGCCGGCAGGCTTTTTTTGTTACAATCATTGTGTGATGGCGGGGGAATCTTCTTTGCGTTTTCTTCAAAACAAAAAAGGCGAGATATTGTCATCTAACCTTTAGCTTTGTGTCAGTTATAATGAATGTAACTTTTTCCACAATTACAAAGTCTTCTTATACAGCTGCTTGCTTACACTCATTAAATCTTGAACAATGTGCGTATTGCTGCTGTCGAGCAGCACTTTTATATATTGAATATCGTGAGAGATCGGAAAAGGTCCGTGAATCTGTTCTAGCTCGGCGATCATTTCACGATTCATTCTTTTTTGTTCATGAATCAGCTTTAACACCGATTCTTGTGTTACTGTATAGTCACTGGGATCTTTCTCCATTGCTTGTCCAGCCTCCTTGATTGCCGTAAGCTTTTTACATATTGTAATCGGTACAGCGGAAAGATTCTACTTCTAAAACTTTTTAAAATCCAATTTCCGTAAATCGGAGCATGTCTAAAGAATGAATTTGAAACCTTCAACAGGTTTTAAACGTATGAATAAGTAAAATGTCCCTGATCTTTTGTCATGGGCAATTACAATAGGAGTGTGGAATGAATTGAACCGTAATCAAGCTATTATTGCATCACTTTGTTATTTTAGTGTGTTCATTGCGCCAATCATTGTGCCGATCGTCGCTTATTTTGTTGTAAATGAGAAAGAAACTAAACGCCATGCGATACGTTCTCTTATTTCTCACATTGTTCCTTTTGTCGGCTGGCTGGTCCTTTTTATTGCTTTTCTTGGCGGAGCCGTAGCGATTGATGGAGACAGCCTGCTGCCTGTATTTGTGATCATAACGGGAGCGGTTATTTATTTCTTAGTTGTTATTGGCATTATCATTTGGAATGTGATTCAGGGTATTAAGGTACTGCGTGCAGCATAAGTAGACAATGGGGAGGAGATCGCAATGAAGCAAGAAAAGGAACGAATCCTTAAGCTCGTGGAGGAAGGAAAGCTTACAGCACAAGAGGCTTTGACACTGATTGAAAAGCTTGACAGCGACTACAAGGAAAAGGAAGAAAAAATCACAGCGCTCTCAGTTCATGTACATGACGAGGAAGAGCCGTTTTCAGCAGCAAAAAAAGAAAGCAGCAAGCCGTCTTTAGGAGCCAAGCTGTTTGACTGGATTGATTCTGCTGTGAAAAAGGTCAAGGAAGTTGACCTTGATTTGAACTTTGGCCATGCGTATGATGTTCAGCACATCTTTCAATTTAAAGATACTGACTTTTCAAGTGTCGAACTTCAGATCGCCAACGGCAGTGTGAATATCGTCCCTTGGGAAGACGAGGATATCAGAGCGGAATGCCAGGCGAAGGTATATCGTGCTGACAGCCAGGATGCGGCGAGACATGCATTTCTTCAGCATATTGAATGTGAAATCAAAGGAAATAAGTTTTTTATCCGTACTGAGAAGAAAACGATGAAAACCAATGTGACTTTGTATATTCCTCAGAAGGAGTATGATAAGATTCGGGTGAAGCTGTTTAATGGCCCGGTCAGAGGGGAACATTTACATGTAAAAGAGTTCTCGGCGAAAACGACAAACGGCGTGCTGTCGTTCTCGCATTTAACAGCTGAAAAAGCCATAGCTGAAACAGCCAACGGGCAAATTAAGCTTGCCGGCCACAGCTGCGGCACGATAGAAGCGGAAACCATTAACGGATTGATTGATCTCCGCGGGAGAAGCGAATCCATTGACGTTCAAAGCTTTAACGGAAATATTGCGATTAACGTAACAGAATCGGACTGCCGCTCCATTTATACCAAAACGACGACTGGAAATGTAGAGCTTGCGATTCCGGACGATCTTGCAGTGAAGGCGGAACTCAAAAGCAATCTGGGTTCGCTGTCCCATGAATTAATGGATGTTGAGATGCTGAAAGAAAAAAATGATACCATTCAAAAAGAAATGATGTTCACTTCAAATCAGGCACATGATCAAAACATCACCGTCTTCTCAGAATCATTAACAGGCGCCATCAAACTAAAGTACTCACAGAGGTGATCGAATGAATAGGCTTTATCGTTCAGAAAAAAACAAGAAAATGGCCGGCGTCATCGGCGGTCTTGCGGAATATTTCAACTGGGACGCATCGCTCCTCAGAGTCATAACTGTCATTTTAGCTGTTATGACAAGTGTTATCCCTGTTTTGCTTATTTATATCATTTGGATTTTTATCGTCCCGTCAGAAAGGGATATGAAATGACATGGTAAAATGGGCAGTCAGCATTTTGGTAAATGCATTGTTATTAATCGTTATCGATGGATACATTGACTCCATCCATATCAGCAGCATCGGGGCAGCGATTATCGCCAGCCTCATTTTATCAATCTTAAACGTGCTGATTAAACCGCTTTTGATTATCTTTACACTGCCAGTCACGATGGTGACGCTTGGTCTCTTCTTGTTTGTGATTAACGCCATCACGCTGATGATGACCGCGTCCATTATGGGTGACAGTTTTCAAATTGACGGCTTTGGCACAGCGATATGGGCATCCGTCATCCTGTCGGTGTTCCATTTGCTGATTCAAAAAGGCATTTTAGAGCCGCTGCGAAAGAAATAAAAAAGCTGCCATACAGAAGGCAGCTTTTTTTACATGTGGTGTTTTTTTTGTTTAACGCGCTTCTGCGGCGGATACATTTGAGGCAGAAGGCAAAAGCCCAATGCGGCAAATACAAGGCCTAAGAGGCCAAAGGACATGGCAGACGGCATCATGGTGAGCAGATAGGCAGATATCATCGGACCTGCCGCCATGCCTGTGTATCTGATAAAGTTGAAAATTCCGATTGCACTCCCTCTGTTGTGTTCAAATTCATTGGTGATCATTGTGGAGTACAAGGGAGGAATGACCCCCATCGAGATGCCAAACAGTGCCAGTGTAAGAGCCATGAGAACGAGAGAAACGGAATGTGTAACGGCGAACAACATGATACTGCAGGCCGCGACCGCATTGCTGCCGATAAACAATGTGTTCAGCGAGATTTTTGCCTGTATTCTTTTAAACAAAAACGTACCTGCGATCGTGCTTAGCGCCAGTGGCAAATATAACAATCCTGCTATGCTCACATCAATATGATAATGCTCCGTCAGTAATATCGGGAGGTAGACGATCACCGCAAAATAAATGAAAAAGAGGACAAAACTTAAGGCCAAAATGACGTTTCCTGTTCGATTTGTAAATATTGATTTGTAATGAGTGAACACATTGCCTTTGGTTTGCTGCTTAGATCCTGCGGGAGAGTCCTTAGGAAAAATCATGCTGTTTGCAACCAGCATAACGACAGAGATGGCCGTGAGCATCCAGAAGATCCCTTCGTATCCGGCTGCTCCGCCTATGAATCCGCCGAGGACAGGGGCGACAGCCGGCGCGGCGGAAAGGAGCATTTGATACGTTCCCATCGCACTCCCGCGTTCACTGCCTGTAAAAAGCTGTCCGATCGTTGTGGCAGCAATGAGAGGCAGTGCTGCGGACCCGGCAGCCTGTATCATTCTGAATATCAGAAACAAAGTAAAGTCAGTGGTCACCGCACAGCCGATGCTGGCTGCTGCCGTTGCCAGAATTCCGGCAATCAAGACAAACCGCGCGCCTTTAAAATCGATGATGGTCCCTAATATAATTTGCATAATCGCTGTCACAATCATAAAGACGGAGACTGACAGATTCACCATTGCTGCAGAAACATGGAACGATTCTTTAATGATCGGGATTATAGGTGAATAAATGTTTTGGCTTAAAGATGCAAAAAATGCGCTGAAGCAAACAATGTATAAGATCAATACCGCTTTTGATTTCATTTGAGCCATAAAGAATACACCGCCTTTTGTTTACTTTACAGGTTTGTCCGGAGTCCCATCGGTTTGTTCTGCTTCAAGTGTAGACGTCAGCTGCTCTAAAAATTTCAATACAGCATTTTGCTCATCTTGTGAAAACGAATCGAGGAATTGGTAAAAGGCCAGCTCCTTTTTTTTATGCAGTTTCTCATGCAAGTCGAAAATCCGTTTGCCTTTACGGGTTAATTTGAAATACACTTCTTTTTTGTTATTTGTCAGCTGATAGCTGTTAATGAATTCTTCCGTGATCAATTTTGTGCTGATTTTCGTTACATTCGCTTTTGATAAGTTCATTTTTTTTGCGATCCCCGCATTGTTAATGGGCTCATGCTTGCCGATGCAGTCAATGACATGAATGCTTGTCATGTTTTTAGGGATATCGATCACATCCTCTTCTGCGGCCTCCTTAAAAAATTGCTGAAGTGAAGTGTTCGCTTTTTGTTCATTAAGGTGCAGCAGTCTCACATATATGTCGTATATCATCTGCTTTGTCAAATCAGACATAGGCTACCTTCTTTCTGAGGAATAATAGTTTACGATGAAACAATAAATAAAATTGTTTACTGGTGAACGATTTAATTTTATCTTTTCTTACTTTCGTTGTCAATTGCTGGAGTTTAAACTTTATCTGGTGTTATGTCATGCTGAACAGGAGTGTAAAAAGTGTGTGAAAAATGTGACATTTACATTTATTTCAAAAAAATAGGTACTATTCATATTGACGGGTGGAACGATAAGGGATAAAATGACTAATGTTTACTAGTAAACATTTATCATGATATGAATAATGAAAAAGAAGTTTTAAATCTTAAAATAATTCACTTAGAAACTTTAAGTGCTGCCTGCCATTCGTCTTGTTCAGTTGTGCCAGTTATTCTATCTCATTTTTGAGGGTGATGACTTAAAGCGGGATAAGTTTTTAGAGGTGAATGAGATGACCGAAATGGTGACGGAAAGAAAGCCTGTAGATTTTACTGCTGAGTCACTGACACAAAACTGCAGAGAAATATTTGAACGGCGCCGGCATGTTTTGGTGGGGATCAGCCCATTTAATAGCAGGTTTTCTGAGGATTATATTTACAGATTGATTGGATGGGCAACGGCTGAATTTAAAAACGTTTCCGTTTTGCTTGCGGGGCATGAGGCGGCTAATCTTCTTGAAGCGCTCGGAACTCCCAGAGGCAAAGCTGAGCGAAAAGTAAGAAAAGAGGTATCACGAAACAGAAGATTTGCAGAAAGGGCTCTTGCGGCTCATGGCGGGGACTCAAAGGCGATTCACACATTTTCTGATTTCGCGGAAAACAATGCCTATCAGCTGTTGAGACAAGAAGTTGAACATGCGTTTTTTGAGCAGCCTCATTTTCGGCATGCTTGTTTGGACATGTCTCGTGAAGCGATGATCGGGCGTGCACGCGGCATCAGTTTGATGATGGAAGAAGTCAGTGAGGATATGCTGAATTTAGCTGTGGAATATGTCATTGCTGAGCTGCCGTTTTTTATCGGAGCTCCGGATATTCTTGAGGTGGAAGAGACGCTCCTTGCTTATCATCGTCCGTGGAAGCTCGGTGAGAAAATCAGTAACCATGAATTTTCTATTCGTATGCGGCCTAATCAAGGGTATCTCATTGTGCAGGAAACGGCGCAGATGCTTTCTGAAACACGGATCACATCTGAAGGATGATAGGGGGAGTAAACATGAATCAATCAATTAAGTTGTTTAGTGTGCTTTCTGATCAATTTCAAGAAAATCCATATGCTTATTTTTCACAGCTGCGGGAGGAAGATCCTGTTCATTATGAAGAGTCGATAGACAGTTATTTTATCAGCCGCTATCACGATGTCCGCTATATCCTTCAGCATCCGGATATTTTTACGACAAAATCACTTGTTGAGCGTGCTGAACCGGTCATGCGCGGCCCTGTGCTGGCCCAAATGCATGGGAAAGAACACTCCGCAAAAAGAAGAATTGTAGTGAGAAGCTTTGTCGGGGACGCATTGGATCATCTGTCTCCATTCATTAAGCAAAATGCAGAAAACTTATTAGATCCTTATCTAGAAAAAGGGAGAATCGATCTCGTCAATGATTTTGGAAAGACGTTTGCGGTGTGTGTCACGATGGACATGCTCGGGCTGGATAAAAGAGATCATGAAAAAATCGCTGAGTGGCACAGCGGAGTTGCCGATTTTATTACGAGTATCTTTCAGACTCCTGAAGCGCGGGCGCATTCTTTATGGTGCAGCGAACAGCTTTCCGATTACTTGATGCCGGTCATCGAGGAACGCCGCGTCAATCCGGGATCAGATTTAATTTCCATCCTGTGTACGTCTGAATATGAAGGCATGGCGATGTCGGACAAGGATATATTGGCACTGATTCTCAATGTGCTGTTAGCCGCAACGGAACCGGCAGATAAGACACTGGCGCTGATGATATATCATTTGCTCAACAATCCCGAGCAGATGAATGATGTTTTGGCTGACCGTTCGTTGGTGCCGAGAGTCATTGCGGAGACGTTGCGTTATAAACCGCCGGTTCAGCTGATTCCGCGGCAGCTGTCCCAAGATACGGTGGTCGGCGGTATGGAAATCAAAAAAGATACGATTGTTTTTTGTATGATCGGAGCAGCTAACCGGGACCCGGAAGCGTTTGAACATCCTGACGTGTTTAATATTCATCGGGAAGATCTCGGCATCAAGAGCGCTTTTAGCGGCGCAGCCCGGCATCTCGCTTTCGGATCTGGCATCCATAACTGTGTAGGAGCAGCTTTTGCCAAAACCGAAATCGAAATTGTAGCCAATATTGTGCTGGATAAGATGCGGAATATCAGGTTAGAGGAAGGTTTTCGTTATGCTGAGTCCGGTCTGTATACACGCGGACCCGTCTCACTTCATATTGCGTTTGACAGGGCTCAATAAGATTGAAAGGTCTCTCCCATCGGGTGAGGCTTTTTTTACATATGTTTGACCCACAAGTTTAAAAACGCAGTCACCGTTTTTAAATCATCAATTGAAAATTCATTGAAGAGCTGTTTGTATTGCTCCTTTGCTTTTTCATGAAGCTGTTCATGTAATGCCGCCAGTTCTCTGCCGCTTTCAGTTAACGTATAAAAAATTTCTTTTTTGTTGCCGGGCTTTTTTGTCACTGTGATGATATTGTGATTCAACAAAGCTTGAACTGCTTTTGAAACAGCTGCTTTTGAGATGTGTAAGCGGGATGCCAAGGAGCTGTTGTTCACATTTTGGCTGGTATGTATACAGGAAACAATGTGAAGCTGGGTCAATGTCCAGTCTTTTTTGAGGTGTTCGAGATGTGTTGAGGACATGCCGCGGGATGGTATGTGCACCTTTTGCCAGACGCGTTTATCCCTTTTTAATGCGAATTGTTGTATAGCTTGAAATAATTCATCATGAATACTGTTGTCCATCAATCTGCCTCTCTGATTTAATTGTTAACTGGTTAACTATCCTCAGTTTACTGGGTAATAGTGGAATTTTCAAGAGGCAGACGCTTTTTTGTTCTTTTTGCACAAAAATAAACTCATAAGCTTCCCTATTCAGACGCAAAATACGTGAAAAGGGAGGTGTTTTGATGAGGAAATACACAGTTATCGCTTCTTTGTTCTTGTCTTTTCTTTCAGTTTTGTCTGGCGGCCATCATGAATCGAAAGCTTTCCCTGTTATAAAGCAGGAACCATTCCAAACGCCTCATTACATACCCTTGCTTGAAAATCCTCCTCAAATCGATGTGAAAGCTGAAATGAAAAGCAATCTGATGATTGAGGCTCAAGTGCGTGACAATGAGTATCAAGCATTTTCTGCCTTTCTTTTTTATAAACAAAGTAATGAGCTGGGCTACAAAATGGTGCCGATGGACCCGACACCCGGAGCGATTCACAAGTTTTTGGCGCAAATTCCGAAACGATTGATTTGGAACAGCGAGCTTGAGTATTACATTGTGATTTCCAATGGGAAGCAGCGGGTCGAGTCGGAGACGAAGAAACTGAAGCTTGAAGGATATCAGGCTGATCTCGCCCATATTCCGGAGCTTCTGATCACAGAGTTAGCGGTTGATACGAAGAACACGGGACGTGCAGACGGTTATGAATTTATTGAGATTTATAATACGACTGACAGAACGATTGATTTTAAAGACTATCATATCCGTTACCGCTATCCGAAAGAAGGGCCTGACTCCGATCTGATTTGGAGACCGGATGAAAGGATCACCATTCCATCCGGCGAAACTTTTGTGGTTTGGCTGAAGCCTGCCGGGCATCCAGAATTGACGGCGGAGGATTTCAATCGATATTACCAGACACAATTAACGGAAGGGAAAAATCTCGCGGTATTAGAAGAGACAGAGGGGATGGCCAATACTAGGCCGCGGTCAGTTGTGATATCAACGAATACAGGAAAAGATATTTCGGTCGCGCATTATCGGAAACATGCGCTGCGCCGGCTGTCATCTGTGCTTTACAAGTATCCGCTGGACGGAACTGCAGAACTTCTCAATATCTCAATCGGAGAAAAAAATCCGTCCCCGGGAACGGTATTACAGGCGCAAGTTCCTGAGCAGAAACGAAAAATTAAGCTTGATAAAGAAAAGCCGGTCATTGAGGATTTGACTGACCGCAAGCCTGTTCGCCCTGCCGAAAGCATTGAGCTGCGGGCTGATATACGGGACCGCAGTCTTGTGAAAACAGCGGCCTTCTACTATCGGACAGATGAAAACAAACCGTTTAAGCGCATTCTCGCTGAAAAAGACCGCAACGACAATCTCTACCATTATATTGTGTATTCGCCTGAACTGATCGGGAAGGATCAGCTTGAGTATTACGTGGCAGCAGGGGACGGAATCAATGAGGCGAGAACGCCGGTCAAAATGATTGATATTAAACAAACAAGCAAATCGCACGGTTTGCGGATGAACATTGAAAACAGAGACACGCTGTCGGGAACTCAGTTTCTCAAAGCGACGACAGACGGGCGCACTGACAGCATTAAACTGTGGATAGACGGAAAAAAACAAGTGACAGAGCCCGCTATGGAAAAAGAAGTGTATTTTGCGTTCGATACGAGAAAAACGAATCTTTACTTTAAAAACGCGGTAACGATGGAAGGCAAAGTGTTAAAGGTATTTGATGATACAACAAATAAATACCGCACCTATTCTGTTCCCTTACCAGAGTTGCTGCTCCGTAAAGGGAAGCAGCTGCAGCGTATTACGATACGATCAGGTTCAAAGGTGTCTCCATTTGATACGGCTGAAAACCGTGATGATTTCTTAGTCAAAAACGCCCGATTGGTGTTATCGGATGGGACGGTGATCAGGGATCAGAGGGTTTCTCCTGAGAAGGAACTCTTTATTGGAGATAATCAGCGCTCGAATAAAAGCTGGCAATTTCAATTCAATCTTCCTGACGGACTGTTTACGTCACAGTTGCTGAAGTGGGATACATCAAAGCTTTCTGAAGGCGCTCACCATATTCAAGCAAGCGACGGCAAGGAAAATGTAAGCTTGGTTGTGCGTGTAGATAATTCGGGGCCGCATATCGAGCCGAATATCACCGAGGGACAAACGTACAAAGGAAACCTCATCCTGCAGGCGGATATGTATGATAAATGGAGCAAAATTGAGGAAGCGGAGGCGTCTTTAGATGGTGAGAGCATTACACTTCCCTACCATACGTCATCTTCTGAACTTTTGCCGGGAAAACATTCTCTAAAAATAACCGCAACGGACCTCGCGGGCAATAAAACAATCATTGAGCGGACGTTTAAAACAGAACGTGAGCATCCGGATCAGCCGGAGGTCATAGACAGCGAAGCCGATACACATAGGGCTAAGCTTTCTGTGCGGGTGAAGGATCCGACGGATGACCCCATGGATGTCGCTTTTTATAGAGGATTTCAATATACAGCACGAAACAATGTGAAAATATTCAAGCACGCGTCACTGACTGAACCGCCGAAAAGCTTTGTGCCGGAAAGCGAGACCCCCTTTACGAATAAAGAATTGGAGCGGGTATCTGCTGCTGACGGAAATACAGTATCGACAGAAAAGAAGGAGCTTTTCCCTTATCATCGCTTTGAAGTGACGGTTGATCCGTCAGTTGATGAGAATGACTTGGCGGAAGCGGTCTGGAAGGGAAGTTCTTTGCCGGGAAGAAAGGTGACGATGTATGCTTGGAATTACCGGACAAACGAGTGGCAGCCGGTTGACAGCTTCGTTGCCAAAGATCACAAACCGTTTACGCTGAAGGCGTCAGTAATCGCCTCCAATTTTGTGCGGAAGTCGAAGATGAATGTGATTGTCCAGGATGAAATTCCTCCTGCGAAGGATATGTACACATTTGCCTGGATGTCCGATACGCAGTATTACGCGGAAAGCTATCCGCATATTTTTGATAAACAGACCGCATGGATCAAAAATAATCAAAAGCAGCTCAATATCAAATATGTGTTTCACACGGGTGATATTGTAGATGATTCTGCCGATATCAGACAGTGGAAAAACGCTGATCGGTCAATGTCTGTTCTGGATAAAAGCGGGATTCCTTACGGCGTGCTGGCAGGTAACCACGATGTCGGGCATAAGGACGGCTCCTACAGGGCGTTTGGCAAATACTTTGGCAGTCATCGTTTTGATAAAAAATTGCATTATGGCGGTTCTTATAAAAATAACCGCGGACATTATGACTTAATTTCGAGCAACGGCAATGATTATATCATGCTGTACATGGGATGGGGCATTACGGATGAAGACATCGCGTGGATGAATCAAGTGCTAAAGAAGCATCCTGACCGGATGGCTGTTTTAGCTTTTCATGAGTATTTGCTGGTCAGCGGAAACAGAAGCCCGATCGGAGAGAAGATATTCAAAAAAGTCGTGAAGCCGAATCCGAATGTGGTGATGGTGTTAAGCGGGCATTATCATAGTGCGATGAGAAAAACTGATGAGCTGGATGATGATGGTGATGGAAAACCGGATCGCCTCGTGCATCAAATGCTGGCCGATTATCAGGGCGGGCCAGAAGGCGGACAAGGGTATTTGCGTTTGCTGCAGTTTGACCAGGCGAATGATATGGTGCATGTGTCGACGTACTCTCCGCATTTACAAGATAAAAACTACTATGATACGGATACCTACGGCAACAAGGATGAGTTTTCGCTTTCGCTTGATTTGAAGCCGAGGGTCAAAAAGGTGGAAACCGATTATTTTGAATGTAATGTATATACCAATGAAGAGCTCGGAAAACGGGAGCAAGTGAAGAGCGGGGATACCGCTGAATTCCGCTGGGATGATCTTGAACCGCACTCTGTTTATTATTGGTACACCATTGTGGAAGACAGCTTTAACGGCAAAACGAAATCACCGATCTGGAAGTTCAAGACGAAAAAAGAGACATATCGTCCGTCGCCAGACCAGTTTGATTTTCGCCATGTCTCCAATCCTTAAAAAGGGTTGGAGATTTTTTTATGAAAGCCGGTCCATATAGTGGACAAATGTATAACGGTCGCCTCTGTATACTGATTTTGCATGTTCAAAAGCAGTTCCGTTCTGTAAATACGTTGTTCGTTTGATTAACAGGACAGGCGCCCCTTTTTGAATGCCAAGAATGCTTGCTTCTTTCGATGTTGCAGCGCTTGGTTCAAGCTCCTGTTTTGCACGGGAAATCGGGATGCTGTTGTACTTTTCAATATGCTCGTAAATCGACGACTGAAAATGCGATTCGTTTAATTCACCCGCAAGCTCAAACGGAATATGCGAGGATTCAATCGCCATTGGAATATCATTTGCCAGCCGCACTCGAGTGATTTTATGGATAGGAGAGGGATGCCCGCAGCCTAATAAAGCTGCGAGCTCCTCAGTTGACTCAATTAGCTGATAGTCAATGAGCCTGCTGCCTGGTGTCATCCCGCGGCTTTTCATATCCTCGGTAAAGCTTGTAAGCCCTTGGAGTGCTTGTTCCATTTTTGGCTTGCTGACAAAGGTGCCCCGTCCTTTCAGGCGATAAAGAAAGCCTTCATTGACTAAATTAGAAAGCGCCTGGCGAACCGTCATCCGGCTGATTCCGAATTGTTCGGCATATTCACGCTCGGAGGGAAGAGGCATATCCGGCTGCAGCTCTCCGCTCTTAATTTGGGCTTTTAATTGCTCCATAATCTGATAATAAATCGGAATAGGCGATTGTTTATCGATATTCATAAGTCAGCATGTTCCTTTCAAGGTCATAATGCCGCGGCTTCACGATCAATCAAAATCGTAACATCGGGGTGCAGGTGCAAAGCCGATGCTGGGAAATCTTCGCTTACGTCTCCTTCTAACAGCTTTCTCGCAGCTTCCGCTTTGCTTTTTCCAGAAATAAGCAGCAGAATGCGCTTGCTTGAGAGAATCGTCTGGATTCCCATTGTGAGTGCTTTTTTCGGCACACTGTCTATTGAAGAAAAATATCTGGCATTCGCCTGGCGGGTTTGTTCATTTAATGTCACAACGTGTGTTCGCGACTTGAAAGGCGTTCCCGGTTCGTTGAAGCCGATATGTCCATTTCGGCCGATGCCGAGAAGCTGAATGTCAGTGCCGCCAATGGATTCGACTAGTTGTTCGTACCGCCTGCATTCGGCTTCCAGGTCGTCTGCATTTCCATTGGGAATAAAATGCCGGCTTGGCTGGCTGTCGATATGCTGAAAAAAACGAGAATTCATATAGTAGTGATAGCTGTTCGGATCATCGCTTGAAAGTCCGGCGTATTCATCCAAATTAACCGTGGTGACGTTTTTAAATGAAAGATTCTCAGTTTGGTGCAGGCGGATCAGCTCGCGATACGTGCCTTCCGGTGTGCCGCCTGTTGCTAAACCGAGAACGGCGTCAGGTTTTTCCTTGATTGTGTCTGCGGCTATTCTGGCTGCTTTTTGGCTTAGCTCTTCATATGTTTGACATTCAACTACTTTCATATCTGGTCAGCCTCCTTGGATATAAATGCAATGTTTCCGCGGCAGATGGTGAGAATCACCTTGCAATCACTGCTAACAATCACAAGATCCGCATCTTTTCCCTCTGTCACACTGCCTTTTCGGTCAAAGATACCCAGCTGTTTGGCTGCGTTTGCAGAAGTTATATTAGCTATATCCGTCCAAGAGCAATTTGTAAACTCACGCATATGCCGTGCGCCTTCGTTCATTTTGAGGATCGACCCGGCAAGTGTTCCGTCGGAAAGAAGAGCTGTCTTTCCTCTTACCGTCACACTTTGGCCGCCGAACTCGTATACACCATCTTTCAGGCCTTTTGCCCTCATGGAATCGGTAATTAAAATGAGCTTGCTGCTGCCTTTTGCCAAAAAAGCAAGCTTTGCCGCTAAAGGATGGGAGTGGATGCCGTCAGCGATAAGCTCTGTCACAAACCCATCATGGGCTAGCGCCGTTCCGATCACTCCGGGCTCTCGGTGATGAAACGGGCTCATCGCGTTGTAAAGATGGGTCATATGGCTCGCGCCTGCTTTCGCGGCCTCCGACAGTAATGCGGAGTCGGCATCTGTGTGCCCCATCGACGCGATAATCGATTCGTCTTTTAAATAGCGGATCAGTTCAAAATGCTGATCCTCCTCCGGCGCAAGTGTGACGATTTTGATCAGTCCGCCCGCCTCCTGCTGCCACTTTTTGAAAAGCGCAACATCCGAAGGCCTGATCCATTCCTTTGGCTGTGCTCCGGCTCTTTTAGGTGAAACAAAGGGCCCCTCCAAATGAATGCCGAGCAGTTCCGCGCCTAATAATGAGGATTCTTCAGCTGCTTTCCAATCTCTTGCATTCACCAAAGCTTGGGAAATGTGCCCATGTTCCTGGGTAATGGTTGTTGCTAAAAAGCTCGTCGTGCCTTCTTCTGGAAGTCTTGAGGACATGGTGTCGAGAGCGGAAAAGCTTGCATCCATCGTATCTGCGCCATAGCCGCCGTGAATATGAATGTCAATCATCCCGGGAAGCAAAACGGAATCTGCCGGTGCTTGAATCTCTTTTGAGTAAGACTCTTTAGGCCGTTCTGTTGAAACTGTGCTGATTTTTCCGCCATTGATTCCGACATAGCCATTTTTGATTACTTCATTTTCTGTCACGATCGCGATGCCTTTGATAAGAAGACTTTCTGCCATAGGTGATCCGCCTTTCTGGAATATGAATACATTTATTTTACCCCTTTTCAGACTAGTGATCTAGACCAGCTGAGGTGTTTTCCCGTCTTTTATAAAATCTGTTTTAGGTTCAAGCCCGAAAGTGATAAAATGAAAGTATTGTGAGCAAGCTCGGGGCAGCCCGGAACAGGAGGAACATATCGTGGCAAAGGTTCGCACAAAAGACGTAATGGAACAGTTCAATTTGGAATTAATCAGCGGAGAAGAAGGGGTTAACCGCCCGATTACAATGAGTGACTTATCAAGACCAGGCATTGAAATTGCCGGATATTTTACATATTATCCGAGAGAGCGCGTGCAGCTTCTCGGAAAAACAGAGCTTTCTTTCTTTGAACAGCTGCCGGAAGAGGATAAAAAGCAGCGAATGGATTCTCTGTGCACTGATGTAACACCAGCTATTATTCTTTCCAGAGATATGCCTATCCCGCAGGAGCTGATTGACGCTTCCGAGAAAAACGGCGTGCCTGTCCTCAGATCGCCGCTGAAAACGACAAGGCTGTCAAGCCGTTTAACCAATTTTCTTGAGAGCCGTCTGGCGCCTACTACAGCGATTCATGGCGTTCTTGTCGATATTTACGGTGTCGGCGTGCTGATTACGGGAAAAAGCGGCGTCGGGAAAAGTGAAACCGCACTGGAGCTTGTGAAAAGGGGGCACCGCCTCGTTGCCGATGATTGCGTTGAAATTCGTCAGGAGGATCAGGATACCCTTGTCGGAAACGCGCCTGAATTAATTGAGCATCTCCTTGAAATCAGGGGGCTTGGCATTATCAACGTGATGACGCTGTTTGGTGCCGGCGCGGTCAGAAGCAATAAACGAATTACGATTGTCATGAATCTTGAACTCTGGGAGCAGGGCAAGCAATACGACCGTCTCGGACTTGAGGAAGAAACCATGAAAATCATTGATACAGAAATTACAAAACTGACGATTCCCGTCCGTCCGGGCCGAAATCTCGCAGTCATTATCGAGGTGGCAGCGATGAACTTCAGATTGAAGCGGATGGGTCTGAACGCCGCTGAGCAATTTACAAACAAGCTGGCGGACGTCATTGAAGACGGCGAACAAGACGAATAGGAGTTGGCGTTAAATGAATGAAGCGATAGAACCACTCAATCCGATAGCTTTTCAGCTGGGGCCGTTAGCCGTCCATTGGTACGGAATCATTATCGGTCTCGGCGCTTTGCTAGGGCTTTGGATTGCGATGAGGGAAAGTGAGAAACGGGGGCTGCAGAAAGACACGTTTATCGATCTTGTCCTGTTTGCCATTCCGATTGCGATTATTTGCGCACGAATTTATTACGTTGCATTTGAATGGGATTATTATGCAGCACATCCGGGAGAAATCATTAAGATTTGGAAGGGCGGCATTGCCATACACGGCGGGTTAATCGGCGCCATTTTAACAGGTTATGTATTTTCAAGAGTGAAAAATCTT
The DNA here is from genome assembly GCF_021282335.1 of Bacillus sp. G16. Classification (NCBI taxonomy): domain Bacteria; kingdom Bacillati; phylum Bacillota; class Bacilli; order Caryophanales; family Bacillaceae; genus Bacillus; species Bacillus sp. G16. The sequence goes on from NZ_JAJSOZ010000001.1 coordinate 78,424, forward strand.
TCGTTCTGGAAGCTTGCGGATATTGCCGCACCAAGCATTTTGCTCGGCCAGGCGATCGGCCGATGGGGAAACTTCATGAACCAGGAAGCGCACGGCGAGGCAGTCAGCAGAGCCTTTTTAGAAAGCCTGCACCTGCCTGAATTTATCATCAATCAAATGTACATCAACGGGCAATATTATCACCCTACTTTTTTATATGAATCACTGTGGAGCCTTGTCGGCGTCATCGCTTTGCTGCTCCTGCGCAGAGCGAATTTGCGGAGAGGCGAGCTTTTCTTGATCTATATCATTTGGTATTCAATTGGAAGATACTTTATTGAAGGAATGAGGACTGACAGCTTAATGCTGACTGATGCACTTCGCATCGCTCAGGTGATTTCAATTGTATTGATTGTTTTGGCTGTGGCAGCCATCATCTTCAGACGCGTGAAGGGGTACTCAAAGGAGCGGTACGCGGAGTAGACGTCAACAAAGGGGGATGAGGGATGAAGAAAATCTTTCTGACTGGTCTTGCGGCAGGTCTTCAAACAACATGGACGCTCGGTAAAGTCATTTTCCCGGTAACACTATTGGTCACTTTGCTTCAGCATACGCCTGTCATGGATTGGCTGGTACGGCTGATCACACCGGTTATGGGCCTGTTCGGCCTTTCAGGTGAAGCGGCTATTCCGCTTGTGCTGGGAAATATGCTGAATCTGTACGCTGGAATTGCCGGGATTTTGACATTGGATTTATCTGTGAAGGAAGTTTTTATTTTAGCTGTTATGCTTTCATTCTGTCATAACTTGATCATCGAATCGACAGTTGCCGCAAAGGTTGGCATCAGAATTGGCGTTATTTTGGCGGTGCGCATCGGTTTGGCCGCTGTGTCAGCAATCGTCATTAATCTCATTTGGCATGGCGGACAGGAAACGGCGCAGTACGGTTTTATCGCTGCAAAGAGTGCAGCGCCAGACGGCTGGCTGGCAATGCTAGCCGAGGGTTTAACGAAAGCCGGACTTGGTGTTTTGCAGCTCGCGGCAATTGTGATCCCGCTGATGATCATCATTCAGTTTTTAAGAGATTTAGGCTGGCTGCATCGTTTTTCCAGGTGGCTGTCTCCGTTTACGCAGCTGCTTGGCATGAATAAAAATACGTCCATGACGATGGTCGCGGGATTGACGATCGGTCTGGCCTACGGAGCGGGTGTTATGATCAAAGCTGTCGAGGATGACGGCGTGAGCAGACGGGATATGACATTGGCGTTTATTTTTCTTGTTGCCTGCCACGCGGTCGTGGAAGATACACTTGTCTTTATTCCGCTCGGCATACCGGTATGGCCTCTTCTTCTGATACGTGTCACCACAGCAGTGCTGCTGACAATGATTATTGCGCATACATGGAAAAAATGGAAACCCTCAGCGGTTGGAAAGGAAGCAATATGAGTGACAAACAAGTAACGACAATTCTGTTTGATTTAGACGGAACGCTTATTAATACGAATGAATTAATTATCGCGTCCTTTTTGCATACACTGGAGCATTATTACCCGAGCAAGTATAAACGAGAGGATGTCCTTGCGTTTATCGGGCCGTCTCTTTTTGAAACATTCTCCTCGATGGATGCTGATAAATGCGATGATATGATCGCCATGTACAGAGCGTACAATCATGACATGCATGATTCACTCGTAACCGAATATGAAACAGTGTATGAAACCCTGGATGCATTGAAAAAGGCCGGCTTTAAATTAGGGATTGTAACAACGAAATTAAGAGATACTGTCAATATGGGCCTCAAGCTGACGGGGATCGGTGAATTTTTTGAAACGGTCGTCACCCTCGATGATGTGTCGATGGCAAAGCCTGATCCCGAGCCGGTTCTTTTAGCGCTGAAACAGCTTGGAAGCGAGCCTGGGGAAGCCATTATGGTCGGAGATAATTACCACGATGTGCTGGCAGGGAAAAACGCCGGAACAAAAACGGCAGGAGTCGCATGGACGATTAAAGGGCCGGAAATGCTGGCGAAGCATGAGCCTGATTATATGCTTGAGAAAATGAGTGATCTATTACAAATCGTTGGAGTGAAGTAATCTGTGAGAAAAACAGATCGCCATCCGGTCTCGGGGGCTAACTCACTATGGCATGTCTATCAAACGGTGCCTTTTGTAAAGGTTGTCAAAAATTTTATCGTCATTCAAATTGCGAGATATACACCGTTTATAGGGATGAAAAACTGGCTGTACCGTACATTTCTGCGGATGAAGGTTGGAAATCAGACATCCTTTGCCCTCATGGTGATGCCGGATATTATGTTTCCGGAAAAGATCTCAGTCGGAACAAATACAATTATCGGGTACAATACGACCATTTTGGCCCATGAGTATTTGATTCATGAATACCGGATCGGCAAAGTCCTGATCGGAGACGAAGTGATGATCGGTGCGAACACGACCATTCTGCCAGGTGTGGAAATAGGGGATGGTGCGGTTGTGTCAGCCGGAACGCTTGTCCATAAAGACGTGCCTGCCGGGGCATTTGTCGGCGGAAATCCGATGAGGATCATCTATACGAAGGAAGAAATGCAAGCAAGATTGAAAAGTCCCGCTGAATAAACTTCAGCGGGATTTTTCATTTTAAAATTGAGTATTATTGTTTTCGTAAATATGCTGAACGCCAATCCATTTTTGGCCGACATTGGAGTAGCGTGTATTTGTCATTCTGACCGTGCTTGTTTTGCTGTCTGTCCGGAATATCGCTTCTTTCATGTTCGTGATGGTACACTTGTCGATGATCACATCAACGTGGAAGGTTGAACCGCCAAGCTGTCTAATGAACTTTCCGCCATTGTCCGCCGTGAAGTTTTTCACTGTGAAGGTGCTCGCTTTATTGATTTGGAAAATCTTATCTGACGCTTTTTGGGCAGAGCCGCCATCGATGGTCACTTTTCCTTCCTTCTTCACCGTTAACGCATCCTCACCAACATCTTCCCACTTCACATTCTGAATGTTAACGTTTCCATAAGTGTGCACGCCATCAGCAGCAGGTGTGCCGAGCACCACATTTTTCAGAGTTGCTCCATCCTCTACACGAAAAACAGGTTCCTGATTTTCGGACTGGCTTCCGTCACCTAATTCTTTCCCTGCTACAAACCGCTGTCCCTTCCCGTCATATGTTGTATTTTTTGGTACGATAATTGTTTCGTGAACCACTTTGTCAGCTGCAAAAGCAGTTAATGATTGAAACTGGCTGAAACCCATAACCAAACTGAACATAAATAGGATAGACACGATTTTTTTCAATGATAAAATCCTCCCCGGATATCTTTAATTTTTGTAAGAGAAGCCTCAGCGTCTTGCACCGGCTTCTCTAACATAGATCGGGGCAAGGCTGAATCTGCTTTAATCATAAAAACAGACAGCCTGAAAGTAAAGACAATTTTGGATGATAAATGGAAAATGAATCGATATTACGGATTGAAACAAAAAGCATGAATATTGTCGTATTTGCTCAGGGTAGAGCATAGGCACTGTGAAAGCGAACAGTTTTCAGCAGTTTACCTTTGAATAACGATGGCTTGGCTGCCCATTTGTTCCCACGCTTTTTCAAAGCTGGTTCTGTCGGTTTTTCTGTTTTTGTAGCCATACGGATCATTGAGATACACGTATTTTTCATCATATCCTGTAACGGCGACACTGTGTTCGCTGTACGTGATATCTATTGTTCCGTTTGGCGTTTTCCATGTCTGCATGTTGTCAACCGGCGTAAAGTTGGCGGTCGTAATGACCCAAACAGGATTGCCTTTCTCAAGCTGTTCATAAACAGCGGAAATGCTTTTTCCAGTCAGGTCAGACACTTTGTTGCCGGCATAGGTTTTCGCCAGCTTATAGATCGGTCCGTGGTAGACGCCGAGACCCGGGCCATTCGCCATATCCCCGACAAATCCGTCATTCGGATCACCTTTTAATCCGCTGCTGTATGTCAAAGGCACTATGGCAATCTGGTCTGCCAGTGTGTTTTTTGTTACGTCGTATCCCGCGTAATTCAGCACCATCGCAAGGCTTGTTACTTCACAGCCGTTATAGAGCCGAGGCGCGTCCATCTGGTTATAAAGGATGACATCCAGCGGTTCGGCGCTTCCCTTCAGCTCCTTTTTGCTGTTGGCTGCCGATTCTTTTTCAGCCTCTTTTTTATCGCTATTGAAAAAAGGAATATCTATATCTTTTGCATTTATTTTAAGTCCGAAAAAAATGACGCCTGAAAGTATGATCAGTATACATAGAGTTCGCAGTGTTTTCATCTTTATCTCCTTGTTCTCTATTTGATTTGTATTATAGCATGCCAAACATAAAGAATTTGAGATATTACGTACCTTTAATTATTTATTCATGATTTTTTCATAATTAGGAGGAGGGCATCTGAATGAAAAATATCCTAGCTAAAGTTAAGCATTGATTTTCATTCTTTCATCTGCTAACATATTATCATATTAACGAACTAAAGGATTCGGAATTTTCCTTCAAACAATGGCAACGGAGGTGCTCGGGTTGATGTTTATGTTTGAAAAACCGCACGGCATGAGAGATACACTGCCCGGTTTATACGAAACGAAAAAAAAGGTGAGACAATCGTTAACCGATTTGATAGATAAATGGGGATATCAATTTATGGAAACGCCGACGCTGGAGTTTTACGATACCGTTGGCGTGCAGTCAGCGATTGAAGAGCAGCAGCTGTTCAAGCTTCTTGATCAGGACGGCAAGACATTGGTGCTTCGCCCGGATATGACAGGACCGATTGCAAGGGTGGCGGCATCAAAGCTTCTGAAACACGATCATCCGCTCAGAGTCGGCTATGCGGCAAATGTGTTCAGGGCTCAGGAACGCGAAGGCGGACGCCCTGCCGAATTCGAGCAGGTCGGAGTGGAATTAATCGGTGACGGTACGACAAGCGCGGATGCGGAGGTCATTGCTTTAGTAATCGGTGCGTTAAAAAGCGCCGGGCTGTCTTCCTTTAAAATTGCCATCGGCCATGCCGGCATTGCGGATGCCCTGTTTGTTGAGGTGCTCGGAAACGTTGAGCGTGCTGATGTGCTGCGGAGGTTTTTATACGAGAAGAACTATGTCGGCTACAGAGAACATGTCAAGTCTCTCCCGCTTTCCTCCATTGATAAAAGAAGGCTGCTTGAGCTTCTTGAATTGCGGGGCGGCATAGAAGTATGCGGACGTGCTGAGGAAATCGTCGATTCTGAGCAAGGAAAAAGCGTGGTTGATGAGCTGAAGGCGCTGTGGGACATTCTTGAGGATTACGGATGTACGGAAAATGTCCGCCTTGATCTGAATATGGTCAGCCACATGAGCTATTACACAGGGATTTTATTTGAAGTGTACGCCGAAAATGTCGGTTTTGTCATTGGAAGCGGCGGCCGTTATAACAAGCTTCTGGGCCATTTTGATTCGCCCGCGCCGGCAACAGGCTTCGGGCTTCGGATCGACCGGCTGATTGAAGCGCTTCATATGAAAGACGAACCTTGTGAAATAGACGCTGTTATTTTCAGCAAAGAGCAGCGGGTGCAAGCCATCGCTTATGCGAATGAAGAACGTATGAAGGGGAACAAAGTGGTTCTTCAAGATTTATCAGGAATTGAAAATATCGATCAGATGACAAAATCTTTTGCAAATGTCACCTATTTTATCGGTGCCAGAAAGGAAGAGCAAAATGGGTAAGTTACTCACAATGGCGATGCCGAAGGGCCGGATATTTGAAGAAGCGGCAGGGCTGCTGCGGCAGGCTGGCTACAAGCTCCCTGAGGAGTTTGAAGATTCAAGAAAACTGATCATTGATGTGCCGGAGGAAAATCTCCGTTTCATATTAGCTAAACCGATGGACGTGACCACATATGTGGAGCATGGCGTTGCAGATGTCGGAATTGCAGGCAAGGATGTCATGCTGGAGGAAGAGCGCGATGTGTATGAGGTGCTGGATTTGAAAATCAGCAAATGCCACTTGGCAGTCGCCGGACTTCCGAATACAGACTGGAGCGGCGTAGCACCGAGAATCGCGACAAAGTATCCGAATGTGGCCTCCAGTTATTTTAGAGAGCAGGGGGAACAAGTCGAAATCATTAAGCTCAACGGTTCAATCGAGCTGGCCCCGCTCATCGGCCTTGCAGACAGGATTGTGGATATCGTTTCCACAGGACAGACGCTGAAAGAAAACGGGCTTGTTGAAACGGAGCACATTTGTGACATTACTTCCCGCTTTATCGTAAACCCGGTAAGCTATCGCATGAAAGACGATGTGATTGACGAAATGGCATCCCGCTTATCTCTCGTTGTGGAAGGAGAAACGGCAAAATGAAGATCAAAACCATCAGCGGCGCAGAACGGTTTTCTCTTAAGCGGTCCATAGATGCCGGAACGGATGAGCAAAGAAAAACGGTCCGATCGATTATTGAAGATGTAAAAGCAAACGGTGATCAGGCGGTCCGCAGCTACACGGCGAGATTTGACGGCATCGAAATAGACAGCCCGCTGGTCACAAAAGAAGAAATTGAAAAAGCATACACCTCGCTGGATTCACAGCTGCTTCAGGTGATGAGGCAGGCAATCGAAAATATTAGGGAATATCATGAGAGACAGCTGCAATCCTCCTGGTTTTATCACAGAAAAGACGGCACCATGCTGGGGCAGAAAGTGACGGCGCTTGATTCCGCCGGTGTATATGTGCCGGGGGGAACGGCGGCATATCCTTCATCTGTTTTAATGAATGTCATCCCGGCGCTGACAGCGGGTGTGGAAAGAATCGTTCTTGTGACGCCTCCGGGAAAAGACGGACAGCTGTCCCCAGGGGTCTTAGTCGCTGCTGCTGAGCTAGGCATAAAAGACATTTACAAAATGGGCGGCGCTCAGGCGATTGCGGCGCTGGCGTACGGAACAGAAACCATTGAGCCGGTGGATAAAATCACAGGCCCGGGAAATATTTATGTCGCGCTTGCCAAACGAGAGGTGTTCGGCGATGTCGATATCGATATGATTGCCGGACCGAGTGAAATAGTCGTCCTGGCTGATGAAACAGCGATACCGAGGGAAATTGCGGCCGACCTGCTGTCACAGGCGGAACACGATAAGCTCAGCTCAAGTGTATTTGTCACAGATTCCATGACGCTGGGCGAGGCGGTTTCAGCCGAAGTGAACGAGCAGTTGAAAACCTTGCCGCGAAGAGAAATAGCGGAAGCTGCAGTGAACGATTACGGGTGTATATATGTGGCGGAAACAATGGATGAAGCCATTGATACTGTCAATACACTCGCACCGGAGCATTTAGAAATCATCACACAGTCTCCCGAAGCTTTGCTTGGCAGAATCAAACATGCGGGTGCGATTTTCTTAGGCAGATACAGCCCTGAGCCTGTCGGAGATTACTTTGCCGGACCGAACCATGTGCTTCCGACAAACGGAACAGCCAGATTTTCAAGTCCATTAAACGTAACCGATTTTCAAAAGAGATCGAGCATTATTTCTTACAGTCAATCGGCCTTTGAAGAACATGCCGAAAGCATCGCGGCTTTTGCCAGACTTGAAGGATTAGAAGCGCATGCCAGATCAATTGAAGCGAGAGAACGGAGGAATTCAAAATGAGAAAAGCGGAACGCGCCAGAAAAACAAACGAAACAGATATTGAGCTGGCATTCGCAATAGACGGCGAGGGACAAGCGGATATCAAAACAGACGTGCCGTTTATGACACACATGCTGGATTTATTCACGAAACACGGACAATTTGATCTTTCCATTAACGCGAAAGGTGATGTTGATATAGATGATCACCACACGACTGAAGATATCGGCATTTGCCTAGGGCAGGCGCTGCTTGAAGCCTTAGGCGATAAAAAAGGAATTAAACGCTACGGATCAGCGTTTGTACCGATGGATGAGGCGCTTGCTCAAGTCGTGATTGATTTAAGCAACCGCCCGCACTTGGAAATGCGCGCGGACTTCCCGGCGGCTAAAGTCGGAACATTTGATACGGAGCTTGTACATGAATTTTTGTGGAAGCTGGCGCTTGAAGCTCGGATGAACCTGCACGTTATCGTTCATTACGGCACAAACACTCACCACATGATTGAAGCTGTTTTTAAAGCGCTCGGACGTGCGCTTGATGAAGCAACAGCGATTGATCCGCGTGTTAAAGGAATACCATCAACGAAAGGGATGCTGTAAATGATCGGCGTGATAGATTACGGAATGGGCAATTTATACAGTGTCTCAAAGGCGCTTGAGCGTGTCGGCGTGCCGTACTTTGTTTCTGAAAAGCCGGAGGAGCTGAGAGAAGCCGATGCCTTCATTTTGCCGGGAGTCGGTTCATTTGGAGACGCGATGGACAATTTGCGCAACGCGAAGCTCGATCAATTGATTCACGATATGGTCTCAGAGGGAAGACTGTTTCTCGGGATTTGCCTCGGCATGCAGCTTTTATTTGATGAAAGCGAAGAAAACGGTACCGCGTCAGGCCTCGGGCTGTTAAAAGGAAAAGCAGTCAGGCTGAAAGCAAAAGATGAGAAAGGAAACAAGCTGAAGGTTCCGCATATGGGCTGGAACCGCCTTTCCTTTCATAACGAATCTCCGCTGCTGGCTGAAGCAGAAGAAGGCTACGCTTATTTCGTGCATTCTTATTACATTGACGGGGTGGAGGAGGACGCGCTTCTGGCAAGCGCTGATTATGGTGTGCGAGTGCCTGCTGTAGTTGGAAAAAGGAACGTCTTCGGCGCCCAATTTCACCCGGAAAAAAGCAGCACGGTCGGAATGTCTATCTTAACCCAATTCACGAAAATGGCAGCAGAACAGAAGGTGAAAAAATGAGGGCTTTTACATTATATCCGGCAATTGATATGAGAAACGGCAAATGTGTCCGCCTTGTTCAAGGAGATTATAATAAGGAAACGATATACGGCGATTCACCTTACGACATGGCCGCGTTATTTGCGAGTGAGGGTGCCGAATGGATCCATCTCGTTGATCTCGACGGCGCAAAAGAAGGGAAAAGGGTAAATGACCGCCATGTGATCGAGATTGCCCAAAAGCTGGACCTGAAAGTCGAAATTGGCGGCGGGATCCGTTCCGAAAGTGACGTCTATGAATACTTATCAGCAGGAGTCGATCGGGTGATCCTGGGGAGCTCAGCTGTCTCTAACCCACCGTTTGTAAAAAAAATGCTGAAACAATATGGCGAGAAAATTGCTATCGGACTGGATGCGAGAAACGGCTTTGTTTCAACAGAGGGATGGCTGGAAACATCAACTCTTAAGGCAACCGAACTAGGCAAAGAGCTTGCCAATGAAGGTGCGGAAGTCTTTATTTTTACTGACATCGCGACAGACGGAATGCTGTCAGGCCCCAATATTGAAAGCACTGTCGAGCTTGCGAAGGAAACGGGGAAATCTGTGATCGCTTCCGGCGGAGTCAGCTCCGTCGCGGACCTCGAAGCCCTCGCCCGCTATCAGGCGGACGGCGTTTCTGGAGCGATCATCGGAAAAGCGCTGTATACCAATCAGTTTACGCTGAGCGAGGCGCTTGAAAGGGTGAAGCGGAAATGATTACAAAACGGATTATTCCATGTCTTGATGTTAAAGAAGGACGCGTTGTCAAAGGAATTCAATTTCTTGAATTGAAGGATGCCGGTGACCCAGTTGAACTGGCGGAAGTGTACGACCAGGAAGGCGCGGATGAACTCGTTTTTCTTGATATTTCTGCCTCGCATGAAGGACGCAAAACGATGGTTGACGTTGTGGAGCAGGTTGCCGCGAAGCTCGCGATTCCGTTTACAGTCGGCGGCGGCATCAATCAGCTCAGCGATATGAAAACGATTCTGCGTGCCGGAGCGGACAAAGTTTCGGTTAACACGGCAGCTGTTCTCCGCCCTGAGCTGATTACAGAAGGAGCCGAGTTTTTCGGTTCTCAATGCATCGTCCTTGCCATCGATGCCAAGTATGACCAAGAATCTGACACATATAAGGTCTACACGCACGGCGGCAGAAAGAAAACAGATTGGGAAGTCACAGCATGGGCAAAAGAAGGCGTCAAACGCGGAGCCGGAGAAATATTGCTGACAAGTATGGACTCCGACGGTGAGAAAAAAGGCTTTGACCACAGGCTGACAAAACTTGTTTCTGAAGCTGTCACCGTACCTGTTATCGCATCGGGAGGAGCGGGAAACGCGCAGCATATGCTTGAGGCTTTTACAAAAGGAGAAGCCGACGCGGCACTTGCCGCCTCTATTTTTCATTATAAAGAAACATCGATTAAAGAAGTGAAATCATACTTGAAAGAGCACGGGGTGAATGTGAGATGAAACAGGCAGATGAACTGCGTTTTAACGAGGACGGATTAATTCCTGCCATCGTACAGGATGCGGCAAGTAAAGAAGTGCTGACACTTGCCTATATGAACAAGGAATCGTACGAAAAAACGCTGGAAACAAAAGAAACATGGTTTTACAGCCGCTCGCGCCAAGCGTTATGGCATAAAGGGGAAACCTCAGGGAACACGCAAGCCGTCAAAGGTATCCGGTATGACTGCGACCAGGACGCGCTGATCGTACTCGTAGAACCGTCCGGCCCAGCATGCCACACTGGCAGCTACAGCTGTTTTACAAAGGAACAATCAGAAGAACAGGCTGCGGGCCGATTCGGCATCATTAACGAACTGGAGCGCGTGATCGCGGAACGCCAAGCGGAAATGCCTGAAGGAGCTTACACCACTTACCTTTTCCGAGAAGGTGTTGATAAGATTTTGAAAAAAGTCGGTGAAGAAGCATCCGAAGTCATCATCGCCGCGAAGAACCGAGACCACGAGGAACTCAAATGGGAAGCGGCAGACCTGCTGTATCACCTGCTTGTCCTGCTCAGAGAGCAAGCTCTGCCGCTGGATGATGTGCTAGATGTATTGAAAAAACGCCATTCTGAAAAGTAAGAGGATGGGAGCTGTCTTATATGGCAGCTCCTTTTTTTATGCATCTTTATGACTGATCCATCGTGTTATTGATAGGAGGGATCTTTATCCTATTTCATTAGTCCTCCTTCTGTGAATCCAGGTGAAACCCAGTCTAATTTCCTATTTATCTAATTTTATCCATGTTGTAACATAAACGAGGATAAAATAATCACTTTGTAACAGGGTCATTAGTATGATTTTGATAAATCAGTTTAAAAACCCGTGGAGGTTCGTAATGAAAAAGATCATCTTTATTTGCTTCAGCTTATTACTTGCCCTGACAGGAGGATGCAGTATGAACGACAATGATAAAAACAACACAAATGACAATAAAACAGAAGCCCCAAAACCAAAAGACATGGATCCAAAAGACCTGCCGCAAGTTCCCGCGTTTCAGGACGAGAAAACGAGGGAGTATATGGTGTCAACGAAAGAAGAGGAGCCGGGGTATTATTTGCTGGAATCTAAGCTGAAAGGGTTTAGGATGTTGTTTCCGGCGGATGGTGAGTATCTTCCTGATTATTCTACTTCAAATGGAAAAAATAGCGAATCGATTGGATTTGAAAGCTACAATGAAAAATCAAATATTCTCTTAGATGCGCAAATAAGCTACTATAACAAATCTTCATTTATTAATGATCCAGAGACAATGCTGGATCAAATTAGTAATGAGAATGGTTACAAAGGCAATTTTATAAAGCAAAAAACTGACGGAAAAGTAGTTTACGCAGCATCAAAAAAAAGCAATTTTAAAAACAGTGATCGTAAATACAATTTTTCCTTTCGTTATTTTGGATATATAAAATCCAATGAAGAAGAGTACCTGGGGATAGTATATTCTTTTATAGTCCGCTGTAAAAAAGATGATAAACCTTGTACTTTGGATGAAGATCAAGCAAAAGAAAAAACTGGCACTCTAATTAATTCTATAACCTTTTTAAGAAATAAAAAGGAGGGTAGAGATGGACAATAAGAATGTTTTCGTAAATGAAAATGTAAAGCTCCGTTTAATTAACTTAGAGTATGCCTATAAAGAAAAGTTTGCATCGAACAATCCGGAAAAAGTAAAAAAAGCCAAGGAAGAGTTTGAAGCTGAAATACGGAGGATCTATAAAGAAGAAACTAACTCGGAGCTTCCAAAAGAAATAGAGATATATACTTCATATGAACTTATTCAAGAAAATAAGAACATAGATAAACAGATTAAAGATTCTGGTTATGATGGTACAGCGATTTATATAAAGGAAAAGAAAAATGATATAGAGCAGCTCCATGTTATTTCTGAGGGGAGTGCTGATAACGCAGATTGGTCTTATAATTTTTTTGGTTTGTTTTTAGGTATTGATGATAACCAATACAGAGCTACTAGAGAGTTTGTAAAGAATTCAAAGAAAAAAGCAGGTAATTCCGAGGAATTGAGAACATTTGCGCTTGGTCATTCTCTTGCTAATAATAACCAAGTATTAGCTCAGTTAATTGATGGAGAATTTGATGAAGTATATGGTGTGAATGGAGCACAAATAAGTATCGACCAAATATTGTTAGCTGATAGAAATTTGGTAGATTTCCTATTGAATAAATATGATCTTAGTCGCCAAGAGCTTAAAGAGCTTCCACGAGAACAGCTAAAAAAAGCAGTTATCAAGTACTACAATGACAAAGGCGTAACAGCAAACATCACCCAACGCATTTCCAAGGATGACCCGCTCTATGGCGTCAGCGGAAAGGCTGATTTTATTACATTTGGCAATGTAAAGATGAAAGATACAAACACGGATGTCAAAGGAATCAGAAGCATTATAGATAAGATTCCCGATGAGGATGTCCGCTCTATCCAAAACTTTTTGCGAAAGTATTCGGATGACTATAAAAAAGATGGTCTAAACGGCTTTATCTTGGCTTCAACCGGTATAGATGCAGAGCTTGTCGGCAGTATATTTAGTGCTGAAGGAAATGTGGCGAAAGGGAAAATAGTGAAAAATCGGTTTGGGGATATAAAGGTAATGGTTAAAAATATCGGTGACAAAATGCCAACCTTTATCGAATTCGTCCATACTATTTTGAATAATAGCGGGACAGTTGTGGATCAGCTTGAAGAGAATGGGTATATTGATGAGGCACAAAAGAAGAGTATCAAAAAACAGTTGAAAATCGTTAATAATAAGATAGGTGATATAGAAATTCAGTACCAACAGCTAAAATCTGCACTTTCTACTAATAATGTAGTTGCAATTGTTTATTATGTCTGTGAGTTAGTAGGAAGTGTTAATGAATTAAAGGCTGCATTTGAAACACTCGACAAAGAAACAAAAGACGCATTAAAACTCATCGTTGACGGCCACAGCATTGTTCAAATGCTGAACGCATTATCAAAGGAAAAAGGCTTCAGCTATAAAGGCTCCGATATTTATTTTACAGGGAAGAGCGGCTCGGGAGAAACGATTAAAGTTAATATCTCATCCGCTGTCAGAATCTATCAAAACGGTATGAAGATCGTTGAAGATATGGAAGATGCGATTTCTAAGTACCAGAAGGTTTACAGTCAGGAAATCGATGAAGACTTTATAGACAAAAAACAGGCGATCACCACGGCTATTCATCATATGGAAGAAAATCCTTCGCATTATGCCTTCGATCTTCAATTCCGGCTTGCAGCTGGTTTCAGCCACACATTCGATAAATTAGAGAAAATCTCAGTTCATGAATCGTTCCACACAGGTGCGCTGCCTGCTAATGATGGAATTGTTGCTGAATTAAAAAAACAGACAACAGAAAAAAGAGATTTTATCAAAAACATCCGCGAAAGTATTGAAAAGCTGTTTGAAAAAGAAGAAATGATTTCTCAGTTATTTGATTTTCAGCCTTAGGAGGAAAATGAAGAGTGACTTCCTTATTTTCAGAAAGTGAAACAGAAATTGTATCAACCACCTATAGGTTTCTAACCTATGACGAAATGAAGGGGAAAGCAGGCAGCCTCAATAAACCGATCAATGACATTCTCAGCCTGACAAAGAAATTTGAGTCTTCTTTAAAAGAGGAAATCAAAGGTCAAAAAGGGTTGATCGTAAAAAAAATAAAAGAAGAGCTAGAATCAAAAAGCGAAAGTAGAAAAGCTGCACTTCAAATGATAAAAGAAGAACATACTGCAAAAGTTGACCGGTATAAAATGATAATTGAAGACGTGCGACAGCAGGATGTGACATTGACTTATAGAAAAAAGAAGCCTGTTCAAGATGGATAATATAAAATCTCCTATTCAACCATGAGTGGGAGATTTTTATTTTCATCACGGCAAAAATATACTGAAAAAGTCTCTCTCCATTGATATGATTGAGAAAGAGTAAAAATCATCCTTTTGAAATGCTATTTCACCTTTCTGAACGCTGAAACAGGAGGAATAATAATATGCCAAACCAGCAACAAAAATCTAAAAGTAAATTAAAACCCTTTTTTGCATTAGTAAAGCAGACCAATCCTTCTTATGGAAAGCTTGCTTTTGCGTTAATTCTCAGTATTGTGACCACACTGGTCAGCCTGCTGATTCCATTATTAACGAAGCAGCTTGTCGATGGCTTTTCAATGTCAGCCCTGTCAGGAACACAAATCGGGCTGATCGCGCTTGTTTTTCTCGTTCAGGCCGGTTTAAGCGCTTATGCCACCTATGCGCTGAACTATAACGGACAAAAAATCATCTCCGGGCTGAGGGATCTATTATGGAAGAAATTAATTAAGCTCCCTGTCTCCTATTTTGATACAAACGCTTCCGGAGAAACAGTCAGCCGTGTAACGAATGATACGATGGTGGTCAAAGAACTGATTACAACCCATATCAGCGGATTTATTACAGGTATCATTTCTGTCATTGGATCACTGTCTATCTTGTTTATTATGAACTGGAAGCTGACACTGCTTGTGTTAGTGGTCGTTCCTCTGGCCGCTCTTATCTTAATGCCGATAGGCCGGAAGATGTTTTCGATTTCCCGGGAAACGCAAGATGAAACAGCCCGTTTTACAGGCCTGCTGAATCAAATTCTTCCGGAAATTAGGCTCGTCAAGGCTTCAAATGCGGAGGATGTTGAATATGGGCGCGGAAAGATGGGGATTTCTTCCTTATTTAAACTTGGAGTTCGTGAAGCCAAGGTTCAGTCGCTTGTCAGCCCGCTCATCTCACTTGTATTAATGGCAGCTCTCGTAGCAGTCATCGGATACGGCGGCATGCAGGTCTCATCAGGCGAGTTGACCGCCGGAGCGCTCGTGGCATTTATTTTATATTTGTTTCAAATTATTATGCCGATGGGCCAAATTACAACGTTCTTTACACAGCTGCAAAAATCAATCGGTGCAACAGAACGGATGATTGAGATTTTGGCAGAGGAAGAGGAAGATACAGTTACAGGAAAACAAATTGAAAACGCGCATCTGCCTATTCAGCTTGACCATGTATCTTTTGGCTATAAGCCGGATCAGCTGATCTTGAAAGAGATCAGCGCCGTCATTGAGGCAGGGAAAGTAACAGCGATTGTCGGTCCGAGCGGCGGCGGGAAAACGACGCTGTTTAAGCTGCTTGAACGTTTTTATTCGCCGACTGCAGGGACCATTCGGCTGGGGGACGAGCCGGTTGATACTTACTCGCTTGAATCGTGGCGGGAGCACATCGGGTATGTATCACAGGAAAGCCCGTTAATGTCGGGAACGATTAGAGAAAATATTTGCTACGGGTTAGAACGTGATGTAACAGATGCCGAGATCGAAAAAGCCGCGGAGATGGCATATGCACTCAATTTTATAAAGGAGCTGCCAAATCAGCTTGATACTGAGGTGGGCGAACGCGGCATTATGCTGTCAGGCGGACAGAGGCAAAGAATCGCGATTGCGAGAGCGCTTCTCCGTGATCCGAGTATTCTAATGCTTGATGAAGCCACTTCAAGCCTCGACAGCCAATCTGAAAAATCAGTCCAGCAGGCGCTTGAGGTGCTGATGGAGGGCCGTACAACGATTGTCATCGCACACCGCTTATCCACTGTTGTAGACGCGGACCAGCTTTTGTTTGTTGAAAAAGGAGAAATCACCGGACGGGGCACACATCATGAATTAATGGCTTCCCATGATCTATATAGAGATTTTGCTGAACAGCAGCTGAAAATGAACGCGGATTTAGAGAACAAAGCCGGGTAAATTTTGGTCGAATCAGCCAGTAAAAAAGCGGAGGGATTTTCCCAATCCTTCCTTTTGAACTATTGAGGGGCTTGCGATTTATGGTATACTACTGACGGTACATTGTATAAAACGGAGGGTAGTTGTGGGAAAACACACTTCTGAACATAAAAATCACGCACAAATTGTCCAGCTGCTTCAAGATGGACAATATTTTTTTCATAAAGGCTTGAAAGCGTATAAAGAGCGCAATCTGAAACGGGCAAGCAAACTGATTCAGCGCGCGGTTCATTTGGAGCCGGAGGATTCAGAGATGCTTTCGCAGCTTGCGGTCATTTATTCAGAAATGGGCCAATATCAGGAGTCGAACGATCTTCTTGATTATATCATGGCAAATCTGGAGGCCGAAATGCCGGAGTGCCATTACTTTAAAGCGAATAACTTTGCCCATCTGGGGCTCTTTCAAGAAGCTTATAAAGAAGCGGCCGCTTATTCAGATGCGGATCCGGACGGTGAATTCGCCGAAGAAAACGAAAGTCTGCTTGAATTGCTCGATTTAGGAGACGGCGGGCCGGAGGATTCTTTGTATGATCAGGATGAATTGCTGATGAAACAGGATCGGGCAAAGTCACTGCTGGAAAGCGGTCAGCTTGCCGAAGCGGTTGCGGCGCTTGAGGAAATCACAGCCGATTATCCGGAGCTTTGGTCAGCATACAATAATCTGGCGCTTGCCTATTTCTATTCAGGCAACATCGTAAAAGCGAAGCAAACCGCTTACCAAGTGCTCAGTCATAATGAAGGAAACCTACACGCCTTATGCAATCTTCTCGTTTTCTACTATTATGAAAGAGAAGACGAAAAAGTGGCGGAACTGAGTGATCAGCTTTCTAACGTATACCCGATGCTATTGGAACAGCGCTATAAACTGGGAGCCACTTTGGCGCTTGTCGGCCGTTATGAGATCGGATATAAATGGCTCAAATCATTATATAAAAGCGGCTTTGAAGGTGACGACACATTCTTTTACTGGCTCTCGTGCTCCGCTTATTTTACGGGACATACTGATTTTGCCGAGACGATCTGGAGAAAAGTCGAGTCGCAATATCCCGGAGAAGACCGCCCGGCTCCATGGATTGAGCGGAGGGAAGCACTTCCTTCATCTGTAGAACAGCGTCTCGCAGCCTATTATATCAGCAGCACAAAGGGAGAAACGGAGCATCTTGAAGCGGTGATACGCTCGAAGAGAATTACCGCTCCTTTCGAAAATCATTTTGTTAAGCTGCTTTTGAATGGAGATTCCGTGGCAGCTGAAGTATCAGAGGATGCGCTTTTCGCCTATCAAACCGTCAAATTATTGGAGCATGCTGAAAAAGAAGAGATGAAAACAGAAGTCATGAGCTGCTGGGTGTTCCATGTCATCCAGCAAATCCGCGCAGCCGCTCCGTTGAAAAATGAGAGGGGCTGGGCAGCGGCAATCTGTTATATTTGGAAAGAAGCTCACGGCAAACATGATACGAAAAAAGACACAGCGGCCCGATTCGGCATCTCTCCGGCAACTTTGACGAAATATATGAAATATATTGATGATATTCTAGAATAGAATATTTTGAAGAGTCGATTTGTAGAATCGACTCTTTTTTTATTTAGTAGATTATATTAATAAAATAATATCGACAGCTTTTTTACTCATTTAAGAAAAATGACAAACGATGGGCGACTTGACATCTGTTTGAAACACAAATGTAATAAAATTTATCGCTAATTTGTCGAAACTTGATGGTATAATGATTCTCGTACATAAGGAATTAGTGTTTTTTACATATGATGTGAAATAAACGCTATACAACCAGAATAAGAGATGCACAGAATAATTAACCATAAACAACCATCATTCCTCGTAGAGTATGAGGAACGAAACTTGATGTTTAAAATACGATTCCAAATGAGGACAGGTTCACAGTAAAAGGGAGGATATAAAAGTGAGAAAGAGTTTATTGACACTTGGTTTGGCTTCCGTCATCGGGACAAGCAGTTTTTTGATCCCATTTACAAGTAAAACTGCATCGGCGGAAACATTAGATGAAAAGAAACAAAAAATCGAAAGCAAGCAATCTGAGGTTGCTTCCAGCATCGAAGCGAAGGAAAAAGAATTAACTGAGCTTCAGGCAAATCAATCAAAGATTGAAAAAGAACTGAAAGACATTAACGCTAAGGCGCTTGATACAAGCAACAAGATCGAAGATAAAAAAGAAGAAAACGATAAAACAAAAGAAGAAATCAAAAAACTGAAAAAAGAGATTAAAGAGACAGAAGCCCGCATCGAAAAACGCAACGAAATCCTGAAAAAACGCGTTCGTTCTTTACAGGAAAGCGGCGGATCTCAAGGATACATAGATGTTCTTTTAGGATCAACAAGCTTTGGTGACTTTATCTCTCGCGCGACTGCGGTTTCATCTATTGTGGATGCAGACAAAGATTTAATCAAGCAGCAAGAGCAGGATAAAGCGAAGCTTGAAGATTCTGAAGCGGATTTGAATGACAAGCTGAAAGAAGTTCAAGCTGCATTGGCTAAATTAGAAACAATGCAAAAAGACCTTGATAAACAGCTTGATGAAAAAGACAAGCTTTTCGATGAAGCAAAAGCAAGCCAGAAGAAAACGGCTGATGCGATTTCTGAATTAAAATCAGAAGCATCTGAACTTGCAAACCAAAAAGCAGATACTGAAGCTGAACAAGCACGTATCAAAAAAGAACAAGAAGCTGCGGCTGCCTTGATCAAAAAGCAGGAAGAAGCACAAAAAGCATCTGATGAGACACAAACAGATGACAGCCAAACGGCTACAACTGAAACAGCAAAAGCAAGCTCATCTGATGATGATTCTTCAGACAACTCTTCTAACGGTTCATCAAACAGTTCGTCTAACGGCTCATCTTCTAAGAAGAGCAGCGGCTCAAACAGCAACTCAGGCGGCACTGTTATCAGCAATTCAGGCGGAATTGAAGGTGCGATCAGCGTTGGTTCAAGCATTGTAGGACAATCTCCGTACAAATTTGGCGGCGGACGCACTCAGTCTGATATCAACAACCGTATTTTTGACTGCTCATCATTCGTACGCTGGGCATACGCTTCTGCAGGTGTGAACCTTGGACCTGTAGGCGGAACAACAACTGATACGTTAGTTGCAAGAGGACAAGCTGTCAGCGCGTCTGAAATGAAACGCGGAGACTTAGTTTTCTTTGACACATACAAAACAAACGGTCACGTTGGAATTTACTTAGGAAACGGTACTTTCCTAAACGACAATACATCTCATGGTGTATCTGTTGACTCAATGAGCAACGTTTACTGGAAAAAAGCATTTAAAGGCGTTGTAAGACGTGTTGTTCAATAATAAATAAGACAAGGGCCTTCTATGAACAGAAGGCTCTTTCTTTATTAACATATATACCCTTTTAAAATACATTTAATCGTGATGAGAAAAAATATGAGCAAAAAAATAGCGTATCACCTTGAGATTTTATAGGATATGGGTAAGGAATACGTTTGATGGGGATTCTAATCTTATTAGAAAAAGCCCCCAACTTGAAAAGACGGTTTAAGGAGTGAATAGTGTGTCAGAAGAGAAAATTTATGACGTGATTATTATCGGCGCGGGCCCTGCTGGGATGACGGCCGCTGTATACACATCAAGAGCAAATTTATCGACATTAATGATTGAAAGAGGAATTCCCGGCGGGCAAATGGCCAATACGGAAGATGTAGAAAACTATCCTGGATTCGAAAGCATCCTCGGACCTGAGCTTTCCAACAAAATGTTCGAACACGCGAAAAAATTCGGCGCTGAATACGCTTATGGTGATATTAAAGAAGTCGTTGATGGCAAAGAGTACAAAGTGGTTAAAGCCGGTTCAAAAGAATATAAAGCACGCGCTGTGATCATTGCCGCGGGTGCGGAGTATAAAAAAATCGGCGTGCCTGGCGAAAAAGAATTGGGCGGCCGCGGTGTGTCTTATTGTGCGGTATGTGACGGTGCTTTCTTTAAAGGCAAAGAGCTTGTCGTTGTCGGCGGCGGAGATTCTGCTGTTGAAGAAGGTGTGTACCTGACACGTTTCGCTTCAAAAGTAACGATCGTTCACAGACGTGATAAACTCCGTGCGCAAAGCATTCTTCAAGCGAGAGCATTTGATAATGAAAAAGTTGACTTCCTATGGAATAAAACCGTGAAGGAAATTCATGAGGAAAACGGCAAAGTCGGTAACGTAACGCTTGTCGATACGGTAACCGGTGAAGAAAGTGAATTCAAAACAGACGGCGTATTCATTTACATCGGCATGCTTCCTCTGTCTAAACCGTTTGAAAATCTGGGCATTACGAATGAAGAAGGCTACATCGAAACAAACGACCGAATGGAAACAAAGGTTGAAGGTATTTTCGCTGCCGGAGACATTCGCGAAAAATCACTGCGCCAAATCGTAACGGCTACAGGAGACGGAAGTATTGCGGCACAAAGCGTACAGCATTATGTCGAAGAGCTCCAAGAAACGCTGAAAACCTTAAAATAAAAAGGGCTGTCATACGAGCTTCACATAACGTTACTGGGTTTTAATTCCGCTGTAACAGTTGTGTAATGCTTTTCGGTTATGATTAATAAAGTAATTGACCCCCTTTTTATAATGAATACACTTTTTTGGCACGGATTCTCCAGTTATCCGTGTCCTTTTTTTGTCCAAAAATAAAAGACGGATGCCTGTTACAGCAAAATCATCTGAACCCAGGGATGAATATGCTGTAAAATAGAAGAAAAGATTGTCAATGTCTCTTCATTGTGGGAGGCATCTTGAAGCGGTATAATAAAGAGACGATGACAGGACGAGAAGGTTAGGTGACGTACTTGCAAAGAGTGACAAATTGTGTGCTTCAGACGGATGACAAGGTTCTTTTGCTTCAAAAGCCGAGACGCGGCTGGTGGGTCGCGCCGGGAGGCAAGATGGAGAGCGGAGAATCAGTCAGAGACTCCGTCATCAGAGAGTACAGAGAAGAGACTGGTATCTATATCATAAATCCTCAGTTAAAAGGCGTTTTTACCTTTATTATTAAAGACGGTGACCACATTGTCTCTGAGTGGATGATGTTTACGTTTGTCGCTGATTCTTATACAGGACAAAATGTATCTGAATCAGAGGAGGGCAAGCTGCAGTGGCACGATGTCAATGACATACAAAACCTGCCTATGGCCCCGGGAGACGGCCATATCCTTGATTTTATGATGAAGGGACAAGGGCTGCTGCACGGCACATTTACGTATACACCGGACTTTGAGCTGCTTAGTTATCGATTAGACCCGCAGCATATCAAATAGAAAGACAAGTCAGGGGGGAGAAAGATGAGTGTTAGTGAATCACATGATATTCAGCTTGTCATTATAACCGGAATGTCGGGCGCGGGGAAAACTGTCGCCATTCAAAGCTTTGAAGATCTCGGCTATTTCTGCGTCGATAATCTTCCGCCATCATTGCTTCCTAAATTTTTAGAGCTGATGAAGGAATCAAATTCGAAAATGAGCAAGGTTGCGCTCGTTATGGATTTGCGCGGGCGTGAATTTTTTGACCGGCTGATCGAAGCGCTTGATGAAATGGCGGAAAATCCGTGGATAACACCGCGAATTTTATTCTTGGACGCGAAGGATTCCATTCTTGTCACGAGATATAAAGAAACGAGACGTTCGCATCCGCTGGCAGCGACTGGCCTGCCGCTTGAAGGCATCGCGCTGGAACGTGAGCTGCTTGAGGAATTAAAAGGCCGCTCTCAAATCATTTATGATACGTCGGACATGAAGCCGCGTGATTTACGCGAAAAAATCGTAAAGCACTTTGCGTCAAACCAAGGGGAGACATTTACCGTGAATGTCATGTCATTTGGTTTTAAATACGGTATCCCGATTGACGCAGATCTCGTCTTTGATGTCAGATTTTTGCCGAATCCTTATTATATCGAAAGCATGCGGCCGCTGACTGGCAAGGATGAAGAGGTATCCTCTTACGTCATGAAGTGGAATGAAACGCAAAAGTTCAATGAAAAATTAATCGATCTGCTGAGCTTTATGCTTCCATCTTACAAAAGAGAAGGAAAAAGCCAGGTCGTTATTGCGATCGGCTGCACAGGGGGCCAGCACCGCTCTGTGACACTTGCCGAAAATTTAGCTGATTATTTCAAAAAGGATTACTATACTCATGTTACTCACCGGGACATTGAAAAGAGAAGCCGGAAATAAGATGGGACAAAAGCCGAAAATTGCAATCTTTGGCGGCGGTACGGGTCTTTCTGTATTACTTCGGGGCTTAAAGCATAAACCTGTTGACATTACGGCCATTGTGACAGTTGCCGATGATGGGGGAAGCTCTGGCCGTCTGCGGGATGAATTGCAAATTCCGCCTCCCGGAGACATCAGAAATGTGCTTGCCGCTTTATCCGATGTGGAGCCGCTTGTTGAAGATCTCTTTCAGCACCGCTTCAATAAGGGGAATGATTTAACAGGCCATTCTCTCGGGAATTTGATTTTGGCAGCGATGACAAATATAACCGGTGATTTTTTTCACGCTGTCACAGAAATGAGCAAGGTACTGAATGTAAGTGGAAAGGTTTTGCCAGCTGCCAATGCCAGTGTCGTTCTGCATGCTGAGATGGAAGACGGCCGCGTGGTCTCAGGCGAGTCCACGATCCCGGCGTACGGGCAGCGCATTAAGCGTGTTTTTCTCACGCCTGAACATATTGATCCGCTGCCGGAAACGATAGACGTGATCAGGGAAGCGGATTTGATTATTATCGGCCCGGGAAGCCTCTATACAAGCATTCTTCCCAATTTGCTCGTCCCAAAGATCGGGGAAGAAGTGGTGAAGGCGACGGCGAAAAAAGTATACATTTGCAATGTGATGACTCAGCCCGGCGAAACGCTCCATTACACCGCTGCTGATCACGTGAAAGCGCTCAATCAGCATATGGGCTGCGGTTTTATTGATACGATATTAGTCAACAGCGAAGACATTCCTGACGAAATAAAACGTAAGTACGAAATGGAATCGGCGCGTCCTGTAGATTTTGATATCGAAGAGCTGAAAGCGATGGGGCTTGAAGTCATCAGAGATCAAATCGTAACGTATAAAAATGACGTAATTCGTCACGATACACATAAAGTGGCCTCTCTTCTTGTTGATTTATTGAAAGAATGAAGCCTTGAAATGAGGTGGCTAATATGTCATTTGCATCAGAAACAAAAAAAGAATTAACGAATCTGGAAGTGAAAAACTGCTGCATTAAGGCGGAGCTGTCTGCACTAATCCGGATGAATGGAGCTTTATCATTTACAAACCGCCATCTCGTACTTGACGTTCAAACCGAAAATGCGGCGATTGCCCGCCGCATTTATACATTGCTGAAAAAACAATATGATGTATCGGTCGAGCTGCTGGTCAGAAAGAAAATGCGGCTGAAAAAGAACAACGTCTATATTGTGCGATTTTCAGAAAATGCAAAAGCGATCTTAGAGGATTTAAAAATACTCGGAGAGAATTTTGTGTTTGAACGAAGTATTTCGGAAGAGCTGGTCAAAAAGAGATGCTGCAAGCGTTCTTATATGAGAGGGGCATTTTTAGCGGGAGGTTCGGTCAATAACCCGGAAACCTCCTCGTATCATTTAGAAATCTTCTCTCTTTATAAGGAGCATAACGATTCATTATGCGACCTGCTAAATGAGTTTCAGCTAAACAGCAAAACGCTCGAACGGAAAAAAGGCTATATCACTTATTTAAAAGAGGCGGAAAAGATTACTGAGTTTCTGAACGTGATCGGCGCCCACAATTCGCTTCTGCGATTTGAGGATGTCAGAATCGTCAGGGATATGAGAAATTCAGTCAACCGCCTCGTCAATTGTGAAACAGCCAACTTAAACAAAACGATCGGCGCTTCGCTCAGACAGGTGGAAAATATTAAATACATCGATGAAAGAATCGGCCTGGATGCGCTTCCTGAAAAACTTCGGGAAATCGCGCAGCTGCGGATTGATTATCAGGAAGTGACGCTGAAAGAGCTGGGGGAAATGGTAGCAAGCGGGAAAATCAGCAAATCAGGAATCAACCACAGGCTGAGAAAACTTGACGAAATCGCAGAACAGCTGCGGACAGGGCAAACCGTCACTTTAAAATAACCGTAAAGAAAAGGGGAGATCTTATGGTTCAACAGAAAGTGGAAGTTCGATTAAAGACAGGACTGCAGGCGCGTCCTGCTGCTTTGTTTGTACAAGAAGCAAACCGGTTTACGTCAGATGTGTTTCTTGAGAAGGATGGGAAAAAAGTAAACGCAAAAAGCATCATGGGGCTGATGAGCCTTGCGGTCAGCACAGGTACTGAGGTTACCTTGATCGCCCAGGGAGAAGACGAACAGGAGGCGCTGGAAAAGCTGGCTGCTTATGTTCAAGAAGAAGTTTAGGTGATAAAGATGAATGACTTTCTAAAAGACTGCTTTCAGAAAATCGGCTGGGAGAAAGACCATGTCAGCTTCGTTGATCTCCCCCTTTTTCTCAAATCAATGGCATACCGTTTTCCATTTGAAAACCGTGCCGTACTCTCAAAAGAGAATTACAACATAACAAAAGAAGAGCTATGGCGCCGCCTGGTCAAAGAACAGCACGGCGGCCTGTGCTACGATTTAAATGGTTTTCTTTATTTTGTCTTGCGTGAGGCCGGATTTCATGTGAAGCTTATTCGGGGAACGGTTTATGCAGGACAACAAGAAGAATGGGCATTAGAAGGAACGCATGCTGCTGTATTGCTGTCTGCGGAAAAAGGCGATTATATCGTTGATATTGGATTTGGCATCAACCTGGCGCTCCAGCCGATACCGCTTTCTGGAGAAACGGTACAATCTCCTGTCGGGTCATTCCGAATCAAAGAGGAAGAGACAGAAAAGGGCAGCCATGTTCTGTTGATGGACAAAGGGGAAGGCTGGCAAATCGGTTACGCCTTTACTCTTGAAGAGAGTGATCCCGGTGATTTAGGTGACATGAAGGACATGATTCATTCTCATGAAAAATCTCCTTTTAACAAATCACTTCTTGCCTCAAAACTGACACCGAACGGGCGGATGGTCATGTCAGACCGCCATTTTACGATTCATGAAAACGGCGGTGAGGCTCAAAAAAGTGACATCGCCCCTTCAGAGTTTGAAGAGAAATTAAATACCCATTTTTTGTAACGAGAAAAGCTTGCAGCGTGTCTGCAAGCTTTTTCTTATGAACAAGTATTGATTACTGTATCAAATGCATCTTCTGGGATATACAGTTTTCCCTTTTCATATTGATAAGGAATGTGATTCTCTTTAAAGCACTCTTTGGTGTATTCAGTTAGTGAATCCCCAATTTCTATGTATTTCCCGGTATAGTTCGGCTGACATGCTGAAAGAATTGACGTAGTTGTTAGAAGCAGCATGATTTTCTTCATCGCGACACCTGCTTTTTATGAAATTTTTCCCTTTTATATTCTATCATAACGAATAGAAAAAGACCGATGTACGATTCTCTACATGCTATAATAATTTTGGAATCTTCTAGAAAAATCATCGTGCAGAATATAAGGGGGATAAACGTGTATCGAATTTTGCTTGTGGAAGATGATGACCGGATTGCTTCTTTGCTGGGCGGTCATCTTCAAAAATACGGATATGAAGTGAAAATTGCTGAACAGCTGAATGATATAAAATTGGAATTTGCAGAAATGAAGCCGGATCTTGTGCTGCTTGATATCAACCTGCCTTTTTTTGACGGGTTTTATTGGTGCAGGCAAATCCGTACCATTTCCAATGCACCGATTATCTTTATATCAGCACGGACTGATGAGCTGAATCAGGTGATGGCGATTGAAAATGGCGGCGATGATTATATCACGAAGCCGTTCCATTTAGAGGTAGTGATGGCCAAAATCAAAAGCGTCCTGCGCCGCACCTATGGAGAATACTCGCCTTCTTTGTCACAGGAATCAAGAATAGTGGAGCTTGGCGGGCTGACGATTTATCCTGATCAGAATGAGGCCGAGTGGAACAGCACCCGCATCTTGTTTTCACAAAAAGAATTTCAGCTCCTATCGATTTTCGTGAGGGAGCATAAAAAAATCGTCTCCCGTGATGAACTATTGGAGGCTTTATGGGATGACATTGATTTTGTCGATGATAATACGTTAACGGTCAATGTCAATCGGCTGCGGAGAAAACTGGAGAATGCCGGACTGAAAGATTGCATTTCAACGATAAGAGGACAAGGCTATCAATTTCAAGTCAATCGGAAGGATGAACCGGAGTGTTAAAGACTTATCTCATCGACCGCTTAGCCATTATTCTATTTTCATTATTAGGGATAGGGACCGCCATGTTGATTGCGTATTTAAGCATCATAGAGAGCGGCGCAGAGCCTTCCGCCGAAAATATGATGTACATATGGATTTTGCCCGGTGCTCTTTTAGCTGCC
Organism: Bacillus sp. G16; assembly: GCF_021282335.1. Lineage (NCBI taxonomy): Bacteria > Bacillati > Bacillota > Bacilli > Caryophanales > Bacillaceae > Bacillus > Bacillus sp. G16. The sequence goes on from NZ_JAJSOZ010000001.1 coordinate 105,057, forward strand.
GGTTTTGCTGCTGATTACATCCGGCAATTTTCCTTTCTCACATATATTAAAAAGCTTGCAGAACAAGCCTCTTCTTCGAATGACATTGGACCGTCTTTGAAAGCCCGAAAGCCAAGAACACGAGAGCAAGCTCTTTGGACGAAAATGATCAACGCACTCGGGCAGCAATACGAGGGCAGGCTCTTACAATATATGAATCAGCAAAAACAGCATTATACCTTCACCAATCAATGGGTCCACCATATGAAAACACCGGTATCTGTTATTTCCTTAATGATTCAGGAAGGAAAAAACGGAACCGCTTCTTCTTTTCCGACGTTTTTAGAGGAGCTGGAGAGTGAAAATGAGAGATTTCGCCATGGTCTTGATATGATGCTGCAAACGGCACGGCTGGAGGAATTTGCGTTCGATGTAAGGCCGCAAACCTTTGATTTGACCGAGCTTGTCCGTTCACTTATTAATCAGGAAAAACGGCAGTTTATCAAACGGCGCCTTTTTCCTAAATTGCATGTGCCGGCAAACGCCGTTCAGATTTCCAGTGATCAAAAGTGGCTTTCCTTTGTGGTTGAGCAGCTTCTTTTCAACGCTTTGAAATATTCAAAGCAAGGTGCGGGTGACCATATTACAATCCGGATTGAAACAGAGGGACATGAGACGCGCCTGTCGCTTGCTGATGAAGGCATCGGCATACCGCCGCAGGATCTGCCGCGGATTTTTGACGCGTTTTTTACCGGGGAAAACGGGCGAAGTATGACAGAAGCAACGGGAATGGGTCTTTATTTAGCAAAACAGGTGTGCAGCCGGCTTGGCCATAAGCTTTATGCGGAATCAAAAGAAGGGACTGGCACTGTGATGACCATCGTGTTTTCAAGTGATACCCTGGTGAATGTGACAGCATTGTAAGGTTGGAGAGCAGATTTGAAAGAAAGTTCGATGGGAGGCTGCTGACTTCCTTTTTATAATAAAGAAAAAGGAGGAGCAGAACATGAACGTGTTACAAACAACGAACCTGTCAAAAACGTACTATTCAAATAAAGGAACGATATCATACCAAGCGCTCAGCGACTTTGATCTCAGTGTGGCGAAAGGAGAATTTGTCGGGATTATGGGGCCGTCGGGAAGCGGAAAAACCACGCTCCTGAATTTGCTGGCCACCATTGATAAGCCGACTCAGGGCGAGATGATGATCAACGGCATTCAGCCGAAAACGTTAAAGGATCAAGACCTGGCTCTGTTTCGCAGAAGAGAACTCGGCTTCGTCTTTCAGGATTTTAATCTGCTTGATACGCTGACGATTCGGGAAAATATTTTGCTGCCGCTCGCATTGGACAAGGTAAAGCTGAGAGAAATGGAAGCCCGCTTGGAAGAACTGGCGGATACGCTGCAAATCAAGCATATTCTCGACCACCGGACATACGAGGTGTCGGGCGGACAGCAGCAGCGCGCGGCCTGTGCCAGAGCGATTATTCACAATCCGGCGCTCATTCTTGCCGATGAACCGACAGGAAACCTTGATTCAAAATCGGCTAAACAAGTAATGAACACGCTGGCTCAGCTGAATGAAGAAAAGGAAGCGACCATTTTATTGGTCACGCATGATGCCACAGCGGCAAGCTTCTGTAAACGGATTGTGTTTATTAAAGACGGCCGTTTCTTTTCAGAAATTCACAGAGGGACAAACCGGCAGGTGTTTTATCAAAGTATATTGGATACCTTGAGTGTGTTGGGAGGCGATTTTCATGAATTTGAGAACCGTCGCCCGTAAAAACATTCTTGGGAATCTGCAAAGATATGTCGCCTACTTTTTAAGCTGTGTGTTTGCCGTTTCGGTGTTTTTTGTCTTCACATCTTTTATTTTTCACCCTGATGTCAATGAAGACAATATATATGGCGGAAGCCTTGTCAAAACGTGCTTGAGCGCAGCTCTTGTCGTCATCATTGTGTTTTGTATATTTTTCATCTCATATTCGAACTCTGCATTTTTGCAGGCGAGAAAGAAAGAGTTTGGGCTGCTGACGCTGTTCGGAACATCAAAGCAGCAGCTTCGCAAAATGATTTATTATGAGCAGTCCCTCATTTCTCTTGCGGCGATTGCCGCAGGCATTGGAGCAGGGCTGTTATTTTCAAAACTGTTTTTTATGATTATGACATGGATGCTCAGCGTGAAAGTGCCGATTTCGTTTGCCATTGTGCCGAAAGCGTTTGTGATGACTGTTGCGGGCTTTCTCATCCTGTTTCAGACGCTGCTCATTTTATCGCTGGGCCGGATTCGCAAGCTGGAAATCATTGAGCTAATTAAATCGGCCCGAAAGCCGAAAAGCTTGCCGGCTTATTCAAAGTGGCTCACTGTGCTGTCCTTGCTTTGTCTGGCTGGCGGTTATTATTTGTCTGCCACGGCGAATGCGATTGATATGGTATTTCGTGTCTTTCCGATTTTAATTTTAGTGTTAATCGGGACGTATTTCTTTTTTACACAAAGCAGTGTGGCGTTTTTCCGCATGCTGTACAGAAAGAAACACAGCTTTTATAAAGGAACGAATATCATTGTCCGTTCCAACATGATCTTCCGGCTGAAGGATCATGCACGAATGCTGTTTTTAACCTCTGTCATTACGGCGGTCATTTTAACCGCTACAGGTGTTATCTATATGTTTTATGCTGATTTAGAAAGACAAGAGGAGCAAAGCATTCCCCAATCTGTTGCCTGGGTAGAAAAAGACGCTTCCAGCTTTCAGGTGATGAAGCCTGAGACGGCTGAGAATACATTGAAAAAAGCTGATGCTGACATCAAGTATAAGGTAAATGCCACAGGAATTCCTGTCACTTTTCAATCAGACTCGCCATATGGGAACAGGAAAGCGGAAGCCGAGGCCTTGCTGATTTCAGAGAAAATCTATAATCAAGTCGCAAAGGAAAAAGGTTTCCCTGTTATTCATTTACAAGAAAATGAAGCGTTTATCAATGTTCCTTTTCAAATGATGGTGAAAGATACATTTGGAGAAGGGGAAACAGCAGCATTTCATATGAAGTCAGGAAAAACACTTTCCTACGTCATGAAAAAGCAGCAGAACAAAGGGATATTGATGTCAGTCGAGGGAGTCAGCCGTTTATTGGTTGTCAGTGAAAAGAGCTTTGACAGCCTGACACATGATGTGCCGCTGAAGGAACAGATGAGAGTGGTAGGTTATGAGCTTGAGCATTGGCAGGAGGCGGTGGATGTCTCTGAAAAGCTTGAAAACATGGTGCCGAAAGAACATACATCTGATTTTCAAACGCGTGCTCCCAGTTATCAAATTGTGAAGCAGGGAGTCGCATTAATGCTGTTTATCGGTCTGTTTGTCAGCGTGCTGTTTTTTATCGTGCAAGGAAGTATGCTGTATTTGCGGATGTTTACTGAAATAGAAGATACGAGAGTGCAAGTTTTAGCATTAAAGAGAATGGGGATTACGGACAAAGAGATTCACTCCATCCTCGGAAAACAAATTGGATTTTTGTTCTTCATCCCATTTATCGCGGGCACCATTCACGCCGGTTTTGCGTATGCGGCGTTAAGCAACATGCTGAATTCCAACTTATTTCTTGAGGCCGTGATTGTCATCTTCATTTATTTTGTGTTCCAGGCTGTTTATTATATCGTGACTCGTCATATTTATAAGCGCGCTGTTCTCCAGCATATGTAATATGAAATCCGGTCTGGATCAGACCGGATTTTTGATTTATTGAAATTCTCTTGTCAGATTTTTCGGTGTATTCCCTTGGATGGCCGCGACCATGTTTTCGGCAGCCTGTTTACACATATTGAAGCGTACTTTCGCTGTTGCTGAGCCGATATGCGGCAGTAAAGTCACATTATCTAGCTTCAAAAGGGGGTTGTTTTTTGCGACAGGTTCTTCCTCGTACACGTCTAAGCCGGCTCCCCTAATCCAGCCTTCCTGAAGGGCGCGAATCAGTGCTTTTTCATCAACCGTCTTTCCCCGGGAAATATTGACGAAAATTGCTGAATCCTTCATCTTCTTAAATTCGCGTTCCCCTATCATGTGATATGTTTCATCAGTCAGCGGTGTGATGAGCAGAATAAAATCAGATTGTTCGAGCAATGTATCAAGCTCAGCGTACTTGACGCCGATGCTGTCTTCAATTTCTTGTTTGCGATGGCGGTTATGATAAAGCACGTCCATATCGAAGCCGAATTTGGCGCGTCTTGCTGCTTGTTCGCCGATTCTGCCCATGCCGATAATGCCTAACGTCTGATGATGAACATCAATACCGAAAAGCGCTTCCTCTTCAACGGTTCCCCATTTTCCGGCTCTGACGAAACGGTCCAGTTCGGCAACACGTCTGGCGGAAGATAGAATCAGAGAAAAGGCCAGATCCGCAACTGTGTCATCCAGTGTATAAGGTGTATGAGTGCCGACGACACTTCTTTCTTTCATGGCTTCTATATCGAAGTTATCATACCCAACGGATTGATTGCTGACCACTTTGAGCTTAGGCGCATGTTCAAGCAGTTCACGATTGATTGACGGTCCGGATGTTCCTGAAGTTAAAAGCCCTTCAGCATCTTTTAATTTTTCAAAAAGCACGTCATTCGGAAGCGTATCCTCCTGCCATATTTCATAACGGCAATGTTCACCGATGAATGCTTCTATCTCTTCAGGAATCGGTTTTGTGATAAATACAAATGGTTTCAACAAGGCTCCCCCTTTATGGCTGTTGTCTCTTTCATTATATCGGAAATAAATAGATGTTAAAAATATAGCTACGTTCATTTGAATTTCTGGTTCTTTTGAACTTAAAATGGATATAAAAATTGAACGAGTAGCTAAAATCGCTTAAAAAAGTTTTTTAATTATCTGAATTCACCTATATTTTTTGTCAGACAAATCATCAATATGCGAGCTGCATCCAGATTATAGGATTCATTAAATATAAATTTTATTATCTTTGAAAGATATAAATTTTTATGTTTTGATTCTACAGTCCAATTATAGTGTCTTTTTTTGAAAGCCTTTTCGCGGCGTATTCCTATGCTATAATTCCTTACTGTAAGCTGGGTAAGAAGGCTTGCAAAATCATATGGATGGGAGATGAATCAAATGGTTTCTTTAACATCAATTTTGGAACACAATCAGCGATTTGTCAGAGAGAAGAAGTATGAACCGTACAAAACGACAAAATTTCCTTCAAAAAAGCTCGTCATTGTCACCTGTATGGATACAAGGCTCACAGAACTTCTTCCGCAAGCAATGGGACTTAAAAACGGTGATGCTAAAATTGTGAAAAACGCGGGAGCCATCGTTTCTCACCCATTTGGAAGTGTGATGCGAAGCATACTGGTAGCGATTTATGAATTGCAGGCTGAAGAGGTATGCATTGTCGGCCACCATGAATGCGGGATGTCAGGACTGAATGCGTCTTCGATTCTCGAGAAAGCGAAGGAACGCGGGGTGGAAGAAAGCTGCCTGAATTTGCTGTCGAGCGCCGGACTTGATTTGAAATCATGGCTGACCGGTTTTCACAGCGTAGAAGAAAGCGTTTCCCACAGTGTAAACATGATCAAGAACCATCCGTTGCTGCCGAAAAAGGTTCCGGTTCACGGGCTTGTCATTCATCCTGAAACAGGAAAACTTGATGTCGTCATTAACGGTTATGAAACTGAGCTCATAAACACACATTTATAAGGGAGGTTATAACAAAATATGCGATTCTCAGGGAGATTCAAGGGATACAATTTGCAGAAATTTCAGAAAGACCTGATTGCAGGTATCGTAGTAGGTGTCGTGGCAATTCCTTTAGGGATGGCATTTGCCATTGCCTCGGGAGTCGAGCCTGAATACGGGCTGTACACTGTTGTGGTGGCAGGGATTTGTATTTCCTTGTTTGGGGGATCCAAATATCAAATTGGCGGTCCGACAGGCGCCTTTGTCCCGATTCTATTCGGCATTGTGATGCAGTACGGCTTGGAGAACCTGCTGATTGCAGGGTTTATGGCAGGAGTGATGCTGGTGCTGTTCGGGCTGTTTAAGCTCGGAAAAATTATGAAATTCGTGCCGAAGCCCGTTATCGTCGGTTTTACAGCCGGAATTGCCGTGCTCATCTTCACGGAGCAAATCGCTAATTTTCTCGGTTTGAGAAATGTTGAAAAACATGAGAATTTTCATCACAACATGTTTGAAATTGCACAGAAGCTCGGCACCTTTAATATGTATGCCATTTTGACAGCAGTGATCGGGCTCGTCATTTTGCTTGTATCCGCCAAAGTGATGCCTAAAGTACCGGGCGCTTTATTGGCTCTTCTGATTTCCACACTGGTCGCGGTTGTATTTTTCCCTGATCGCATGGCAACGATCGGGTCAACATATGGAGAAATTCCCCGCCATTTGCCGGAATTTCAGTTCCCGGAGCTTACATTGGATAAAATGGTCATGCTGTTTCCGGCAGCGCTTGTCATCGCGCTTCTTGGCGGCCTTGAGTCGATTTTGTCCGCAATGGTCGCTGATAACATGAAGGGCTCAAAGCATGACAGCAACAAGGAGCTTGTCGGCCAGGGAATTGCGAATATGGCTGCGCCGCTGTTCGGCGGAATTCCGGCAACAGGAGCGATCGCCAGAACGGCAACCAATATTAAAAACGGAGCGGTTTCACCTGTTTCCGGGGTCGTTCACGGTGTAGTCGTTCTGCTTGTACTGATCGTATTTGCGCCTTATGCATCCCATGTACCGCTTGCCAGTATGGCGCCGATTCTCATGGTTGTCGCATGGAATATGAGTGAGCGGAAGGAAGTCGCAAACATGCTGAGACTGAAAAACGCTGATTCCTTTATTTTGGCGGCGACCTTTGTTCTTACGGTTCTGTTTGATCTAATCGTCGGTGTGGCAACCGGCTTGCTGCTCGCATTTGTCTTCTTCATCAGAAGAATGAGCGAAGCGACCCGCATCCACAATCAGGAATCGCATCCTGTTCTGGCGAAGAGAGAAGATCCATCTGTCAGCATGTATGCGATAGAAGGGCCGCTGTTTTTCGGGTCAATTGATTCTCTTGAATCTTCACTGCTGGAGCATGTGCAGAAAAAGCCTAAGACCCTCATTCTGCTCATGAATAAGGTGCACTACATGGATACGTCAGCTGAAGCAGTGCTTGGCAACATTATGAATAGAATTAAACGCCACAACGGAAAGCTGATGATTGTAGGACTGCAATCGCAGCCGAAGGAGCTGCTGCATAAAACAGGCCTATTTCACAAAATAGGGAAGCAGCATTTCTTTGATCACCATGATGAAATCACAGGTTAAAAAAAGCGGCCAATGCGGCCGCTTTTTTTATGCATGCTCAAATCGTTTTGTCAGTTTTTCTTGGTGGGCCTTCATCACGTCTTCTAAGGAGACACCGTACATATCAGCAAGAATGGCGATATTTCCGATGACATCTCCCATTTCTTCAATCAATTCTTGTTTTTGCTCAGCTCGTGTCGATTCCTTCTCACCCGGCCGGTCTCTGCCGATCTCATATGCCCTGACAGCCCGGGCCAGTTCTCCGGCTTCCTCCATTAAAAAGCCGACTCGAATAAACGGTCCGTATTCTGTCCAGCCTCTTTTTTCGTAAAACTCCTTCATCCATTTTTCTGCATCAGCCAGCTGCAACATCATCACTCCTGCATTCTTTATGTATTTCATATTGATATTATCACATGAAGGTGGGACAATATATAGTGTGTTTTTTGAATATTTAACACGATATATAGATGCGGAGATGACAAGATGAAAACAATTTGTGTATTTGCGGGGTCAAACCCGGGGGGAAATGAAGCGTATAAAAGAAAAGCGGCAGAGCTTGGCGCGTACATGGCTGAGCAGGGAATCGGCCTTGTCTATGGAGGCTCCCGCGTAGGCTTGATGGGCGCCATTGCTGACGCGATTATGGAAAACGGCGGAACTGCAATCGGGGTCATGCCGAGCGGTTTGTTCAGCGGGGAGGTTGTCCATCAAAATCTGACTGAACTGATTGAAGTAAACGGGATGCATGAACGAAAGGCTAAAATGAGCGAGCTGGCAGATGGTTTTATCGCTATGCCGGGCGGCTTCGGTACATATGAAGAATTATTTGAAGTGCTTTGCTGGGCGCAGATCGGCATCCACCAAAAGCCGATCGGACTGTACAATGTGAACGGATATTTTGAACCGATGATGAAAATGATCAAATACAGCATTCAAGAAGGGTTTTCTAACGATTCACACCTTAAGCTGATCCACAGTGCTTCACGCCCTGATGAGTTAATTGAGCAAATGCAGAACTACTCTTATCCGATTTTAGAGAAAAAGTGGACGGAGATCTAAAAAAGAGCCTTCTTCAGGGAAGGAGAGTTAGTGAGTGAGCCGCCTATCGTATTCGGTCAACGGCCGTTGATTCACTATATTCCGGGGCAGTAATCCAGGTGGAGAATCAACTAAAAATCGAGTTTTTTGACAATGTGAGATTTCCTAAAGGAAATCTCTTTTTTAAATTTCTTTTTGCTGCATCGTATATTCAGTTGTAATAAAGGACTTTTTCACTAGTTTGGATAATAAGCACAGGTAAGGAGGGGATGAAAATGGCAACATTGTCAGATGTGGCAAAAAAGGCAAATGTTTCGAAAATGACGGTATCACGAGTGATTAATCATCCTGAGACGGTGACAGATGAATTGAAAAAGCTTGTTCATTCTGCAATGAAAGAGCTGAATTACATCCCTAATTATGCGGCAAGAGCGCTTGTGCAAAACAGAACACAGGTTGTCAAACTGTTGATTCTTGAGGAAATGGATACGACAGAACCATATTACATGAACCTGCTGACCGGAATCAGCCGGGAGCTGGATCGCAATCATTATGCTCTGCAGCTTGTGACAAGAAACTCTCTCAATATTGGCCAATGCGACGGCATTATTGCTACCGGCTTGAGAAAGACCGATTTTGAAGGTGTGATCAAAGCCTTTGAAAAGCCGCTGGTCGTATTTGGGGAAAATGAAATGGGCTATGACTTTATTGATGTGAATAACGAGAAAGGCACTTTTATGGCAACCCGCCACGTTATAGGACTGGGGGAGCGGGAAGTTGTCTTTTTTGGCATTGATTTAGATGAGCCTTTTGAACGTTCCAGAGAACAGGGGTATATTCGGGCGATGAATGAAAGCTTTAGAAAAACGAATATTTTCCGGATCGACAACAGTTCTAAAAAAAGTGAATGCCTTGCAAAAGAAGTGCTGAAATCCCTGGACAATCAGGCCGCATTTGTCTGTGCATCCGATCGAATCGCGCTCGGCGTCATTCGTGCGGTGCAATCGCTTGGGAAACGAATTCCTGAAGACGTTGCTGTGACCGGGAATGACGGCGTTTTTCTTGATCGTATCTCCTCGCCTCGGCTGACTACGGTCAGACAGCCTGTTGTTGAAATGGGGGAAGCCTGTGCGAGGATGCTTTTGAAAAAAATGAATGAAGACGGTGCTGCCCAAGGAAATCTATTTTTTGAGCCAGAGTTAATTGTACGTGAATCAACTCTGTAAGAGCCTTATTCTGTTATCGGTAACAAGGTAAAAAGGATTGTTCCAGCTATTTCATCATGATACTTTCAAACTAAGAGCCGGCCTAAATAAAACGGAAATCAAAGGGGGAGACATGATGGAATATGCAGCGATTCATCATCAGCCGTTCTGTTCTGATGCTTATTCTTATGACGGGCGGACAGTGCATATCAAGATTCGGACGAAAAAAGGTGATGCAAATCAGATTTCATTAATTTGGGGCGATCCTTATGAGTACAACGTCGGCAGGTGGTCGGCAAACGAGCTGCCGATGAGGAAAATTGCCGCAACAGAAATGCATGATTATTGGTTTGCTGAAGTGGTGCCGCCATTTAGGCGTTTGCAATATGCGTTTGTTGTAACAGACCATCAGGAAGACATCTTTTTCGGAAGTTCAGGTGTATGCCCTTATAACGAAAAAACGCTGGAGACGATCCATTATTATTTTAAACTTCCATTTGTTCACGAGGCCGATACATTCCAAGCGCCTGAGTGGGTCAAATCAACGGTTTGGTATCAAATTTTTCCGGAGCGTTTTGCTAATGGAAGAGAAGACTTATCGCCGGAGAATGTATTACCGTGGGGGAGCAAGGATCCGGACGTCAATGATTTTTTTGGAGGAGATTTGCAAGGAATTGTTGACAAGCTTGATTATTTAGAGGATTTAGGGGTGAACGGAATTTATGTAACTCCGATCTTTTCCGCGCCTTCTAATCATAAATACGACACGCTGGACTACTATTCCATTGATCCGCATTTTGGAGATCCGGAGCTTTTTCGCACATTGGTCAGCCAGCTTCATCAGCGGGGGATGAGAATTATGCTTGATGCTGTTTTTAATCATATAGGCAGCGCTTCTCCGCAGTGGCAGGATGTCGTGAAAAACGGAGCTCAATCCCGCTATAAAGATTGGTTCCATATTCACTCTTTTCCTGTCAAAGAAGGCAATTATGATAGGTTTGCGTTTACACCTGATATGCCGAAGCTACATACGGCTAATCCCGAAGTACAGAGATATTTGCTTGATATTGCTTTGTACTGGATTCGCGAATTTGACATTGACGGCTGGCGTTTGGATGTGGCCAATGAAGTGGATCACGCTTTTTGGAAGACATTCAGGCAAGCCGTATCAGCAGAAAAGCCTGACCTTTATATTTTAGGAGAGATCTGGCATTCTGCCGAACCTTGGCTTAGAGGAGATGAATTTCATGCGGTGATGAATTATCCTTTTACAGAGCCTATGATTGAATATTTTGCTGACCGGGCGATTCCAGCCTCGCGTATGGCCCACCGTGTAAATGCACATTTGATGAATGGGATGAAGCAGGTCAATGAGGTGATGTTTAATTTACTGGATAGCCATGATACAAAACGCCTTTTGACCAGATGCCGCAATGACGAGAAAAAAGCACGCGCTCTGCTGGCCTTTATGTTTGCCCAGACAGGTTCACCATGCATCTATTACGGAACAGAAATCGGGCTGGACGGCGAAAATGATCCTTTATGCCGGAAATGTATGGTTTGGGAAAAAGAAAAGCAAAATCAAGAAATGCTTCTATTTATGAAGCGGTTAATTGCTTTACGCAAACAGGAAAACACTTTATTGACTGAGGGAAATCTTGAGTGGAATCTGCTGGATGACCAAAACAACTTTATTAGTTTTTCACGGACTCTTGATGAAAAAACACTGATTTATTTCTTTAATCAGGGGGATGCGGCTCAACTTGTCAGTTTACGGGATTTGAATATTGAAAGGAATAAGAAAATCTACGATGTATGGACAGAGCAGCCGCTCCATCATAGCGATGTGATTGCCGTTCAGCCGGGAGAATTTTTTATTTTGGGTGCTGCCGTCCCTGTTTAAATTCTGTTATCGGTAACAAATCAAAAGATGTTGTAACCGCTTTCTATAGGCCCATACAATTGTTATAGATTCATAAATAGAAGGGGGAAAAGAGATGATCCTTTTTAAAAAGGGGTTCGCTTTATTGGCGGCATCAGTCCTGACATTCGGTCTCGCCGCCTGTTCAAATTCAAAAGATCCGACAAGCTCTGATGGCAAAAAAGTACTGACTGTGTCTGTCGAAGAAACCTATAAAGAATCCATTGAAAGCATAAAAGCAAAGTTTGAAAAAGAGAATGATGTCACAATAAAAGTTGTTGAAAAGCAAATGTTCGAGCAATTGGAAGCACTTCCTCTTGATGGCCCGGCAGGTAATGCACCTGATGTTATGCTTGCAGCGTACGACCGGATCGGCGGTTTGGGCCAGCAAGGACATTTGCTTGATATTAAGCCATCTAATACAAAAAGTTTTGGCGATAAAGAGATGCAGCAGGTAACGGTTGACGGCAAGGTGTATGGTATGCCGCTAGTCATTGAAACACTTGTTTTGTATTACAACAAAGATCTCTTACAAACAGCACCAAAAACATTTAAAGATCTTGAAAAATTAACAGAGGATTCCCGGTTTGCGTTTGCTTCGGAAAAAGGAAAATCAACCGGATTTTTAGCGAAATGGACTGACTTTTATATGTCGTACGGTTTGTTGGCCGGTTACGGCGGATATGTATTTGGAAAAAACGGAACAGATTCCGGGGACATCGGCCTGAACAATAAAGGGGCTGTAGAAGCGGTGAAATATGCGGAGAAATGGTTTAAAACCTATTGGCCAAAAGGCATGCAAGACAATTCAAGCGCTGACGATTTTATTCAGCAGATGTTTTTAGACGGCAAAGCGGGTGCGATCATCGGCGGACCTTGGTCAGCTGCCAACTATATAGAGGCTAAATTGAACTACGGAGCGGCTCCTATTCCGACATTGCCAAATGGAGAAGAATATGCTCCTTTTGCCGGCGGCAAGGGCTGGGTTGCTTCAAAATATACAAAAGAACCCGAACTGGCTGAAAAATGGCTTGAGTATGCTACAAATGATGCCAATGCTTACGCTTTTTATGAGGATACAAACGAAGTTCCGGCCAATACAGCTGCAAGGAAGAAAGCGGATGGGCAAAAAAATGAGCTGACGTCAGCTGTGATTAAACAATATGAAACAGCGACACCGACTCCGAATATTCCGGAAATGGCTGAGGTATGGACGGGAGCGGAAAGTTTGATTTTTGATGCGGTTTCAGGAAAAAAAGCGGCGCAAACATCAGCGAATGATGCTGTAAACGTCATAAAGGACAATATCAAAGAAAAGTATGTGAAATAAAACGGCGGGACAGCGTCCGGAAGAATAGAGGGCGAAAAAATGAATACACACCACACACTTGCAAAGCAAAAACGAAAGGCAGGGCTTTTATCGATCATTCCAGGGCTTGGGCAGATTGCGAATCAGCAGTTTTCAAAGGGGATCTTGTTTCTTGTCATCACGGGTTTGTTTGCTCTTGAATTAAGCGTTTTCGGCATTCAAGCGCTAACCGGATTGATGACCTTGGGAAGTGTTCCCGGTGAAGACCACTCACTGTTTATGCTGATTGAAGGCACACTGCAATTGATCGTGACGCTGATTTTCCTCATGTTCTATATCTTTAATATTCATGATTCACGTAAGACCGCCGCTATGAAGGCGGCGGGTTTGGAGGTCAATACAACGGCCAAGGATATGATCTGTCATGCGGGTGATAAAGGGTTTCCATATTTATTTACACTGCCGGCATATATCATGATGGTGTTTGTGATTATTTTTCCGGTTTTGGTGACTCTGTTTGTTGCATTAACAAACTATGATTTTTATCATATTCCGCCTAATAGTCTGATTGACTGGGTCGGTTTTAAAAATTTCTTGAATATTTTTTTCCTTGGCTCCTATCGTGAAACATTTATGAATGTACTGGGCTGGACAATTATCTGGACAATCTGTGCAACAACGCTGCAAATCATTTTGGGTATCGTGACGGCACTTTTCGTCAATCAGGATTTTATAAAGGGCAAGCGGATATTTCGAATGATTTTCTTATTTCCATGGGCTGTTCCGGCTTTTATTACAATCATGAGTTTTTCGAACATTTTTAACGACAGCATAGGGGCGATGAATGCACAGGTGATTCCATTATTAAATCACCTGCCGTTCGTAGAGGTGCCGGCGATCGCGTGGAAGACTGATCCTTTCTGGACAAAGACAGCCCTTATTATGGTTCAGACCTGGCTCGGCTTTCCTTATATTTATGTCATGATAACGGGAGTGCTTCAGGCCATCCCAGGTGAACTGTATGAAGCGGCAAAGATTGACGGGGCTACTTTTATTCAGCGTTTTCAACATATTACATTCCCGATGATTTTATTTGCGACAGCACCCGTGATGATTACCCAGTATACGTTTAATTTCAATAACTTCTCGATTATCTACTTATTTAATGAGGGAGGACCGGGCAGCGCGGGAGCCGGAGCCGGGTCGACCGATATCTTAATTTCTTGGATTTATAAACTGACAACAGGCACATCACCGCAATATTCCGTTGCCGCGGCTGTTACACTATTAATTTCTTTCATTGTCATTGGAATTTCCCTGATTGCTTTTAAAAAATCGAATGCTTTTGGCAATGAGGAGGTTATGTAGGTGAATGTGAGAACTGCCAGAATGCTTAATAGAATCTGTACCTATTTATTTTTGACGCTGCTAAGTATTGTCATTATATATCCGTTGCTGATTACGGCATCATCCGCTTTCCGTGTCGGAAATGCAACGGCTTTTCAGCTTGATTTTTCGGGTTCTTGGACTTTGGATCATTTTAAGCGGCTATTTGACGAGACACTTTATCTTCATTGGTACGGCAATACACTTGTCATTGCGCTATCGGTCATGGTATTGCAGGTTACGATTGTGACGCTTGCCGGGTATACGTACAGCCGCTATCGGTTTGCAGGCCGAAAAAAGAGCCTGGTATTCTTTTTAATCATTCAAATGGTGCCGACGATGGCAGCGCTGACTGCTTTTTACGTTCTGGCAATGCTGATAGGCGCACTTGATCAATACTGGTTTTTGACAGCAATCTATATCGGCGGCGGAATTCCGATGAACACGTGGCTGATGAAAGGTTATTTTGATACTGTGCCGAGAGAAATTGATGAAGCCGCGCGAATTGACGGGGCGGGACATCTGAGGATTTTCGCTTCCATTGTTCTGCCGCTTGTTAAGCCGATGCTTGCGGTACAAGCGCTTTGGGCGTTTATGGCACCGTTCGGCGACTATTTGCTGGCGAAGTTTTTGCTCCGCTCACCGGAAAGGCTGACCATCGCTGTAGGATTGCAGTCCTTCATTTCAAATCCGCAGCAGCAAAAAGTCGCCCTGTTTGCGGCCGGAGCTATATTGGCCGCACTGCCGATATGCGTCTTGTTCTTTATTCTCCAAAAGAACTTTGTGTCAGGGCTGACAGCCGGCGGAACAAAGGGGTAATTCGATGAAGAATCTGAAAAATGAAAGCTTTATTATCCGCTGCCTGAAAGCGGCTGCATCCCCATCTGGTGTTTGCCGTTACGGGAATACATTCAGCTGGCTGCAGCTCTCCTTTCTCTTTATGTTTTTGACGGCCTCCCTGATGGCGCCGTTGACGGTTTCGTTTATGAAAATGGATCGCTTCAGTGTTACATCTTTCATGCCGTCAGCTTTTCAAAAGGTTAATGATACATTTGCTGATCAATTACAAGGTTTTCAAATCAGAAACGGAAAACTGACGGGCGGGAAGAGCTCTGATCGAATGGAAGATGGGCAGAATTTGCTGGCTGTCGATATGAAGCATGAATATCAGACAAGCGGTGAAAATGGGCGATTGAAAGTAACTGGATATGATAACGCTATCGTATTTCAATCTGATCAACTGGTGATCACCGATCAAAACGGAACGGGGTTTTCTGTTGGCTATGGGAAATTGGAGGCTGAGCTTAAGGAACCGAACGTCCATGATGTAGAGGTTTTGATCGACAAATTGTGGTTGGCACAGTATAAGCCGATGATCATGATGCTGGCATATGCGGTAATCTTTATGATCCAGCTTTTTTTAACGGCTGTTATTGCGGGTGGCATCTGGATCACAAAAATATCAAACATGATCTTTATTGCGTCATTCAAGGAAGCAGCATCTACGGCGATTTGCGCATCGGCACTGCCGGCATTCGCGGCAGCTGCTATCGGTATGGTTCATTTTGACTTGATCACTGTATTGATGATCCATTCGTGTGGCGTCACTTTGATGATCTCTTTTGCATTTAGATATTTGGCCAAAACCCGCCGTTATAATGGAAACTTACATTCGGGAGGAAATTATGATAAATCAGCGGTTATTTGAGATTGATGAATGGAAAATCAAAACAAATACATTTCAAAAGGAACATACACGGCTGCAGGAAAGCCTGACTTCTCTTGCTAACGGCTATATGGGAGTCAGAGGGAATTTTGAAGAGGGCTATTCAGGCGACAGCCACCAAGGCACATATATTGCAGGCGTGTGGTTTCCTGACAAAACGCGGGTAGGCTGGTGGAAAAACGGGTATCCGGAATATTTCGGAAAAGTGATCAATGCGATGAACTTTATAGGCATAGGTGTATATGTTGACGGTGAAAAAGTCGATCTCTATCAAAACCAAATCGAATCATTTGAGTTAGAACTCAACATGAAAGAGGGGATTCTGCGGCGAAGCGCTGTTGTCCGCATTCAGGATAAAACCGTCAGAATCAGGTCGGAGCGATTTCTTAGCCTTGCCGTAAAAGAGCTTTGTGCGATTCACTATGAAGCGGAGTGCCTGACAGAAGATGCTGTCATTACGCTTGTTCCTTACCTGGACGGAAATGTCGCAAATGAAGATTCTAACTACCAAGAACAGTTTTGGCAGGAAGAAGCAAAAGGTGCTGATCCTCACCGCGGCCATTTAGTCGCCAAAACGATCGAAAATCCATTTGGAACACCGCGCTTTACTGTTTCAGCTGCAATGGCAAACGTGACAGAGGGCTTTGTCAGTGAAAGCTCTCAAACAGCTGGAATGTATGTCGAGAATCGCTACAGTTACCAAACGAAGGCTTCTTTGAAAAAGTTTATTATTGTCACGACTTCCCGTGATGTTCGGGAGGCAGAGCTTTTATCGAAAGCCAAGGAGCTTTTGGCGGGTGTTCTTGAGAACGGATATGAAGAAGCTAAACGGAGTCACACTGAGCAATGGAAGGAAAGATGGGCAAAAGCGGACATAGAGATTAAAGGGGATGAGGAACTTCAGCAGGGGATCCGCTACAATATCTTTCAGTTATTCTCGACATATTACGGGGGCGATGCCCGTTTGAATATCGGGCCGAAAGGATTTACTGGCGAAAAATACGGAGGTGCCGCCTATTGGGATACTGAGGCATATGCTGTGCCGATGTATTTGGCTACAGCCGAGCCGGAGGTGACGAAAAACCTGCTTTTGTATCGCTATCATCATTTGGATGCAGCTAAACGGAATGCCGCCAAACTGGGGATGAAGGGGGCACTTTACCCGATGGTGACGTTCACAGGTGATGAATGCCACAACGAATGGGAGATCACCTTTGAAGAAATCCACCGCAATGGTGCGATTTGCTATGCAATCTGCAATTATGTCCAATATACAGGCGACCGTGACTATATGAAAGAATACGGGATAGACGTTCTCGTGGAAGTCAGCAGGTTTTGGGCTGACCGCGTTCACTTCTCGAAACGAAAAAACAAATATATGATCCACGGCGTCACAGGGCCGAATGAATACGAAAACAATGTCAACAACAATTGGTATACAAATGTCATTGCGGCTTGGACGTTGGAGTATACATTAGAAAATCTCGAAAGTATTTCAGCGGAAAAACGCCGCCTGCTCGATGTGCAGGAAGAAGAACTCAAGGCCTGGAGAAATATCATCCAGCACATGTACTATCCGTATAGTGAAGACCTGCAAATTTTCATTCAGCATGACACATTCTTGGACAAAGACCTGCAATCAGCGGATGAATTAGATCCAGCTGAGCGGCCTCTTTATCAGAATTGGTCATGGGACAAAATTCTCCGCTCCAATTTTATTAAGCAGGCAGATGTTCTTCAAGGCATTTATCTTTTTCATGACCGTTTTACAATGGAAGAAAAACGGCGAAACTTTGAATTTTATGAACCGATGACTGTTCATGAATCAAGCCTGTCGCCCTCTGTCCATGCGGTTCTCGCAGCCGAGCTCAAGATGGAAAAGAAAGCGCTTGAATTATATAAGCGTACAGCAAGGCTTGATCTTGACAATTACAATCATGACACGGAAGAAGGCTTGCACATTACATCAATGACGGGAAGCTGGCTCGCAATCGTTCAAGGCTTTGCAGGCATGAGCATCACGAATGAGACGCTGTCATTTGCTCCGTTTTTGCCGAAAGAATGGGACGGATATTCATTCAAAATTAATTATCGAAACAGATTAATCAATGTTACGGTTGACGAAATGGGCGCCATCTTTGAGCTTGTAAAAGGCGAGCCGCTGCACATGAAAGTTTATGATGAACCGGTTGTCCTAAACGGACGATGTGAAAGGAGAACGCCTGATGAGTGAATGGTGGAAAGAAGCAGTCGTTTATCAAATTTACCCGCGCAGTTTTTATGATTCCAATGGAGATGGATTCGGGGATTTGCAAGGCGTGATTCAAAAGCTGGATTACATCAAAAATCTCGGGGCGGATGTGATCTGGCTCTCCCCGGTGTTTGATTCCCCGCAGGATGATAACGGCTATGACATCAGCGACTATAGAAACATGTACGAAAAATTTGGGACAAATGAAGATATGTTTCAGTTAATTGATGAGGTGCATCAACGCGGAATGAAAATCATCATGGATCTGGTCGTGAACCACACGTCAGATGAGCATGCCTGGTTTGCTGAAAGCCGCAAGTCAAAGGACAATCCTTACCGGGATTATTATTTTTGGAAAGACCCTAAACCGGACGGCTCAGAGCCGAATAATTGGGGGTCAATTTTCTCAGGCCCGGCGTGGACGTTCGATGAAGGAACGGGGCAGTATTATTTGCACTACTTTTCGAAAAAGCAGCCTGATTTAAATTGGGAAAATGAAGCGGTGCGCCGGGAAGTTTATGAATTGATGAGATTTTGGATGGATAAAGGCGTTGACGGCTGGCGGATGGATGTGATCGGCTCCATTTCCAAGTACACCGATTTTCCGGACTACGAAACAGATAACAGCCGCAGCTATATCGTCGGACGTTATCATTCGAATGGCCCCCGCCTTCATGAATTTATCCAAGAGATGAACAGGGAAGTGCTTTCTCATTACGACTGCATGACGGTCGGAGAGGCAAACGGCTCTGATATTGAAGAGGCGAAAAAGTACACAGATGCAAGCAGGCAAGAGCTGAATATGATCTTTACCTTTGAACATATGGATATTGATACAGAACAAAACTCGCCAAATGGGAAATGGCAGATCAAGCCGTTTGATGTGGTTGCTTTAAAAAAGACGATGACAAGATGGCAGAACGGGTTAATGAATGTCGGCTGGAATACCCTGTATTTTGAAAACCATGATCAGCCGAGAGTTATTTCCCGCTGGGGCAATGACGGTGAGTTGCGAAAGCAGTGTGCAAAAGCATTTGCAACGGTTCTCCACGGGATGAAAGGAACACCGTTTATTTACCAGGGAGAAGAAATCGGCATGGTCAACAGTGATATGCCGCTGGAGATGTATGACGATCTTGAAATAAAAAATGCATATCGTGAACTAGTCGTCGAAAACAAAACGATGTCAGAAAAAGAGTTTTTAAAAGCTGTGGCAAAAAAAGGACGGGATCATGCGAGAACACCGATGCAATGGAATGCCGGAAAACATGCGGGATTCACAGCCGGAGACCCTTGGATAGCGGTAAATTCACGCTATCAAGATATCAATGTGGAAGAGTCCTTAGAAGATAAAGATTCGATTTTCTATTACTATCAAAAGCTCATTCAATTACGAAAGCAATATAAGATCATGGTATATGGAGATTATCAGCTGCTGCAGGAGAATAATCCGCAAATCTTTTCTTACCTCCGTGAATATCAAGGAGAAAAGCTTCTCGTCGTTGTGAATATGTCGGAAGACAAGGCTCTGTTCGAAGTGCCTCCAGAATTGATTCATGAGCATTGGAAAGTGCTTATGACGAACTATTCGCATGAGCGGGCTGACTTGAAGAGTATTTTCCTCGAACCTTATGAAGCTGTGATGGGCATTAGCATATGAAAGCGGTCATTTTTGATTTAGACGGAGTGATAACAGATACAGCTGAATATCATTTTCTCGCTTGGAAGCACATTGCAGAACAAATCGATATTCCCTTTGACAGGGGTGTGAATGAAAGCCTAAAAGGAATCAGCAGAGAAGAGTCACTTGAAAGCATACTTATCCTTGGCGGTGCGGAAACAAAGTATACAAATGCAGAGAAACAAGAACTTATGCATCAAAAAAATCAATATTATCAAACGCTGATCAGCAAATTGATGCCGAAAGATCTTTTGCCGGGAATCGGCAGGCTTCTTTGTGAGTTAAAAGGCGAAAATATAAAAATCGGGTTAGCGTCTTCAAGTCGCAATGCTCCAGAGATTTTAAAACGTTTGGAGATCATTGATGATTTTCATGCCATTGTTGACCCGACAGCTCTCGCGAACGGGAAACCTGATCCCGAAATCTTTTTAACAGCTGCAGCGCTGCTCGGTGTTTCCCCGGCTGATTGTGCGGCAATAGAAGATGCTGAAGCAGGCATTTCCGCAATCAAATCTGCCGGGATGTTTGCGGTTGGAGTCGGTCATGAACAGTCAATGCTTGGTGCTGATCTGGTTGTGAGAAACACTTGTGATTTGACGCTTGAGCTGTTGAATGAGGAATGGGAGCAGTATAGAATAAAACGTTTTTAAGAATCGTTAGAGAATGAATTCCTTCAAATGAAAAAACCTGCAAGAGACATCGCTCTTGCAGGTTGTGCAGTATTACTTTTGTTCTTCTGTGTTGCGAGTCAGGATTTTGTCAATCAGGCCGTATTCAAGCGCTTCTTCAGCAGACTTGAAGTTATCACGGTCTGTGTCGCGTTCGATCACTTCAAGCGGCTGGCCAGTACGTTCAGCAAGGACTTTGTTTAATTTGTCGCGAAGCAAGAGAATGCGTTTCGCGGCAATTTCAATTTCTGTCGCCTGACCTTGTGCACCGCCAAGAGGCTGGTGAATCATGACTTCACTGTTTGGAAGCGCATAGCGTTTGCCTTTTTCGCCTGCAGCAAGCAGGAATGCGCCCATTGATGCAGCCATACCGATACAAATTGTAGATACCTTCGGCTTAATAAACTGCATGGTATCATAGATCGCCATACCGGCTGTGATAGAGCCGCCCGGGCTGTTGATGTAAATAGAAATATCTTTTTCAGGG
The DNA here is from genome assembly GCF_021282335.1 of Bacillus sp. G16. Classification (NCBI taxonomy): domain Bacteria; kingdom Bacillati; phylum Bacillota; class Bacilli; order Caryophanales; family Bacillaceae; genus Bacillus; species Bacillus sp. G16. Next base: position 126,003 of record NZ_JAJSOZ010000001.1, read on the forward strand.
TCTTCTGCTTCTAAGAATAAAAGCTGTGACACGATGGAGTTCGCAACGTTGTCATCAATCGCAGATCCAAGCATGATGATACGATCCTTTAATAGACGAGAATAAATGTCATACGCTCTTTCCCCGCGGTTCGTTTGTTCAATGACTGTAGGTATTAAATTCATAATGCTCCTCCTTCACCTTTTAGGTAAGTATGTAGTTACATGATACATTTTTGGTCAATAAAGGTCAAACAAAAAGCTGGCTGGATATGCAAAGTCGTCTCTTTTTCCCATTTTCCCCAAAAATACAGGGGTTCAAACCATCATATGTCAGATTGCCAAATCAGATGATGTGTCTGTTTAAAAAAAACCGCTCTTGAAATAGAGGGTTGTTATTTGAATGGAATTATCGTATAATTAGTTGTGCTGACGTTCTTATAACGCAGTCAATATGCGCTCGTAGCTCAGTTGGATAGAGCGGTGGTTTCCGGTACCACGTCTGTCGGGGGTTCGAATCCCTCCGAGCGCGTCCAATAGAACAACAGGAAAGACAAGGGTTTGGCATTTTGCCGCTCTTGTCTTTTTTGTTTTGTTTTAAAAAATCTTTCTCATCGGAACATAAATTTTCCTCCAGCCGGGCACGTTATGAGATGTGCGATATTGAATCTGTAAGGAGGATGAACATGGGTATTTTAAGCGGAAATCCGCAAGATGAACCGATGCATTACGGTGAGGTATTCAGCTTGTGGAGTTATGTGATGGCGGGCAATAAAATGGTCGGCAATTACCAGATGTTATTGCATCATGTCGGTGATGAAGACCTGAAGAAGCTGCTTCGTGAGTCCATTGAGAAGTGCCAAGATGAAATGAAACAAGTCAGTGCGATACTGAAAGAAAACGGTGTGGCGCTCCCGCCGGCTTCTCCTGAACCGCCGGCTGCAGATCTTAAAGATATTCCGCCGGGTGCGCGGTTTCTTGATCCGGATGTGGCGGCCTCTGCGGCAGCGCAAAATGCTGCAGGTCTTGTGACATGCAGCAAAATTATGGGACAGTCAATTCGTGAGGATATTGCCATGATGTTTGGACAATTCCATATATCTAAAGCGGCAACCGGCGCAAAATACTTAAGGCTGCTAAAAAACAAAGGCTGGCTCATCCCGCCGCCGCTTCATCTTCAAAAACATCAAGACGCTTAACGGCAAGGGCATATACAGCTGTATATGCCCTTCTCTTATGATTAAGCCGTAAGACGCAGGCCGATGACCCCGGCGAGGATAAGGCAAAGGGAAATCAGCTGTGGCAGCTGAAACCGCTCCTTAAACCAGATGACGCCGACCGCCGAAACGCCAATACTGCCAATGCCGGTCCAGACGGCATAAGCGACGCCGGCAGGCAGGGCCAGCATCGCTTGTGAAAGGCAGTAAAAGGATAAGCCAAAACCAACAGTCATCACAATGATCGGCCATTTTTTTCTTGTACCGTCTATATATTTCATGGCAACGGCAGCTATAATTTCTTCAATGCCGGCAACCACTAATAAAAACCATGCCATTATTTTTCACCTCCCGGCTGTGATGTGCTTTCTTTCGTAAATAGCTTCATTCCTAAAATACCGGCCAGCAATATAACTAAAAAGAACATTTGCGCTGCTGAGAAGGATTCGCCCAAAACAATTCCGGTGATATAAGTTCCGACGGTTCCGATTCCGACAAATACAGTGTATGCCGCGGCCATCGGGATTTTTTGATAAGAGCGGATTAACAGTATAAAGCTGATTGCGATCAAGATAAAAATGATTATCCAATCTATAAGCGAATCGGCATGTTTAAGGGAGGAAGCCCAAACAACTTCTAAAAGACCTGCAATAAAAACAAGCACCCAATTCATATGAAGCACCTCTCTATTTTGTGAATGAACGTCAGTCATTTTTAAGGCATTAAAAAATGAGCGGTGTTACCCAGTCATTTTTTAAGCTGTACCTAAGCTTCGTTTTAAGAAAGTAAAGATTTCTTTTTTAAACACTTCAATATTTTCATCTTGTTCAAATCCGATATAGAATCTTTCAGCTGTGTTCTCGACCAAGTTGATAATCGTTCTGGCTGTCCATTTCGCATTGATTCCTTCAGTCACCTCATGGTTTTTAATCGCCTTATGGATGATTTTTTCGAGCCAGGAATAATAAGGCTGATAAATCGTCTCCCATTTTTCCATGGAGTGGTCGATCGCAAGCCCAGAGTAACAGAGGACGATAATATCCTTATGGCGTTCTGTAATGAGAAATGTCTCATCAATTAATATATCTAAAACGGTCCAAAAACCTTCGTCTCCATGCAGTTTTCCTTTGATTTGATCCAGGGTATGGGTGAGAAGATTTTCTGCGATTGCCGGGATGAGAGCGTTTTTAGATGAGAAATACAAATAGAACGTTCCTTGGGCAGTGCCGGCCTTTTTGACAATATCAGAAATAGAGGCTTTGTCGAGACCTTTTTCAGAAATGACTTCAATGGCGGCCTGCAGAATTTTTTCATATTTGCCCGATGTTTGTTTTGGCATAAGGAACACCTCCTGTAATGACTGACTATCATTCATTTTATCGCGAGTATGTGCATTTGTAAAGAATAAAGAAGCAAGAAAAACTCTTGCTTCTTTATTTATCATAATCAATGGCCGCTTTCGGGAGCCCTGTGTACTTTGCCCAGTAGTAAATCGCAAGTGAGCCGATGGCGACCAAAATGAGGTCGATTGGATTGCTGATGATGCCTAAACCGTGTCCGAAAGACCCGATGAAGGAAAAGATCAGCATCATGATATAAAACCCGACGAGCCACCACGCTGATTTTAACTGCTGAGCAAGGCTGACATCCTCTTGAGGCGCATATTTTCTGAAACAGAGATAGATCAAAAACATCACGAGCTGTGAACCGAGCAGCCAGGAAACGGTTGTCCATCCAGACCAGTACACGATAAACGCCGTGAAGATAAAGGAAAGCGGCCCGATAATGCTCATTCCTTTTAAATAAAACGGCCTGTTTAAGTCCTTCGCATTGACCCTCAGCGCAGCTGAAGAAATCGGTGCAATCGCATAAGAAAGAATGAGCGCGACAGAACAGACATTGACGAGCGCGTTCCACGAAGGGAAGGGAAGTGTCCAGAAAATGGACAGGGCAAACGAAAGCCAGAGTGAAGCACGGGGTGTCCCCGTTTCTTTATTCACTTTTGAAAATATGCTAAATAATGTGCCGTTACGCGCCCAGGCGTAAACGAGGCGAGACGTCGTATTCATAAAAATATTCCCGTTTCCTCCGGGAGACAGAATGGCGTCTAAAATGACAAGCGTTGCAAGCCAGCCTAAACCGAGCATGATCGCAATATCTTTAAACGGCAAGGAGAACTCCCGCCCGATTGCCGGCCAGCCATTTTTCAGCGTTTCTGTTGGGATTGCGCCAATAAAGGTGACCTGCAAAACCGTGTAAATGATGGTTGAAACGATAATGCAAATGATTAAAGCGATCGGGATATTGCGTTTTGGATTTTGCACTTCACCTGCAACAGCCACAATCGGGTGCAGGCCGAGATACGCAAACATCACGCCGCCTGTCGAAATCGCAGCCTGAATGCCTGTAAAACCAAACGGCGCAAATCCTTCAACAGATAAATTCTCAGGCTGAAAATGAAAGATCAGCACGATAATGATGGTAATCGGTACAATATATTTAAAAATTGATATGATGAAATTCGCCTTAGCGAAGGTTTTGACGCTCCAATAATTCAGCAGGAAAAACAAGCAGAGCAAGGCGAATTGCAAGATCCAGCCAGCGATGGTCGGCGAATCAGATCCTTTTATGGTCAGGCCGGGAAACCAATAGGCCACATACTGACGCACAGCCGTCACTTCAATTGAAATCAGGCTAGTGTAAGCGACAATCGTGACAAATGAAATTAAATAGCCGACAAGATGGCCATGTGAATAAACGGGGTATCGAATGATGCCACCGGTACGGGGCAGAGCGGCCCCAAGCTCCGCGTACACGAGCCCGATTAACAGAATGATGGCTCCGCCGATAATCCAGGAAAAAGCGCCGGAGGGTCCTGCTTTTGAAGCGACATTACTGACAGCGAACAGCCATGCTGACCCAAAGATGGCACCCATCCCAATCAAAATCAGATCAAACAGCGACATTGATTTTTGAAAATTTCCTTGTTTAGACATCCGCTTCCTCCTTAGAAACCAGCCTTATATTCCTTACAATGCCCAATATGTAACAGAGAATACCGCTCTAATAAAAAAACAGGTGCAGCAAGCGCCGCACCTGTTTTTTATTCATGTATCGCATCAAAATGTTTCACCGTTATATTTTTGAATGAGGCTGTGCCGCCGTCAGAATAAAGAGTAATGCCCTTATCTTCAGGTTTTGGGAATACTTCATTTGAAAAAACAGTTTTCCCGTCGCCGACAAATACTTCTATCGTTGTTTTATCGACGAGAATTTTCAAATGCGCCTTTTGTTTGCTTACATCGTAAGGAGCCTTGCTTTCGACATAGGTATTGCTTTTGTCAGGCTGATTTGTGGCCGCTCTGTTGACATACGCATAGCCGCCTTCGGCGAAAATACCGACATCAATGTGGCGCTTTTGATCTTCCGACTCTCTCAGTCTGACGCCTGCGTTTTTCAGCTCTGACCAAGAAAGATCCATATCAAGCTGGTACGTATCACCTGTGATGGACAGTGTCTTTGATCCGCTCACATCCTGATCCTCTATTTCGTCAGTTGAAACGGTCAGCTGCTCCAAAGCTTCAATCGGCTGTGAGACGAGGCTGTAGGTGCCGTCCTGCTCCTGCAGCCGGAGTTCGCGTATGACTGAATCTGTGCCGTTAAAGCCGTTCTTCATTGTCGGTGTGTTGTTGGCGTAATCCCAATTGTTCATCCAGGCAAGCGCATACCGCTTTTCTAATGGATCTGTGCTTTTGCCGTCTTCGAACGTCACGCCCCCGTACCAGTCAAAGCCGTGGTCAAGCCATTGGGCTTCGGTCTGATCCGCTGTAAATTCTTTTCCGTCGAAGCTCCCGGTCCAGTAGGCGTACGTATTTGGTTTGCCCCAAGGTTTGCCGTTCGCGCTGGCACCGAGAACCCACTTATTTGTTCCGTCACTTGCCCACATCATGTAGAGATCAGGACATTCCACAATTCCCGCTTGTTCCGTGAAGAATCCGCTTGTGTAATGCCAGTCCTTGAGATTATCGGATTCATAAAAGCCGATTTTTGTTCCTTCAGCCATGACCATTACCCATTTGTTATCCTGGTCATCCCATATGACTTTCGGGTCTCTGAAATCCTTTGTGCCCGGATTCGGCATAACAGGGTTATCACTGTAGGACTTGAATGATTTTCCTTTGTCTGTGCTGTACCACAAATGTTGCTCCTGCTTTTTGTCTTTGGCTGAAGGCTGTGTCACAATCGCAACAAGTGCATTTTTTCCGAATCCGGCTGTGTTTTCTTTATCCATCACGACAGAACCGGTCCAAATGTCACCGTCTGGGTTTGTATATTTCGGGATAGCCACGCCTTCATCGGTCCAGTGTACCAAATCCTCTGAAACGGCATGGCGCCATTCTGTGCCGTTGCCTTTTGGATAATCTTGGTTATAAAGATAGAAATAATGATACTTCCCATCAAAATAGAGCGGTTTTTGGGGATCATTTTTCCATTTGTCGGGTGCCGTAAAGTGATATGCAGCCCGGTAGTCTGGCTTATGTGTTGTTTTTGTTTTTTTGACAGGTTCTTCGTTTGGCAATAAATCGATAAACAGCAGTATTCCTGCAAAGGTGAGGAATACGGTTAGCCATTTGCCTGCTTTTTTATAGTTCATAGGGGATTCACCTTTATGATGTTGATAAGAAATAAAAGAAAATGCCAATAGGATATCGGCATTTTCTTTTGCGTTTTTATTTGTTAACTGTTAATTGTCCTTGTTCAAGGATGCTGTCTTTTACAACAGATGTTTTCTTGCCTTTGATGTTCAACAGGAAGCTTGGCGCAAACGTTGCTTGTCTGTCAGCAAAGAATCCTCTGTTTGTCATGTAGCTTGTAATCACGACATTGTTTCCTTCAGCTTGAGGCACAGCGAAGTGTGAATAAGTAAAGGTCACATCGTTAGGATCAAGATCCATTTTTAGCACGAGGCCTGTTTTGTTCAGCGGCTTGTATGGGCCAGTTAAGGAATCAGAAACATAACCAAGCATGTAAATGTCGTTAGATGTGATGCCGTCGATCGTCATTTTTGATCCGCGAGAGTCAGTGAACAGATACCATTTGCCATTCATTTTAAAGACGTTCGCGCGTTCGATTTCATCTGTAACTGTGTTAGATGCAATTAGCGGTTTCATCACTTTTTTCAGTGTGTAGTCATCGTTTAGCTCAATGATACCGAGTGCGCCGTTTGCTAATTCAGCTGTGCGTTTTTTATCGCTTTGCAGAAGTTTTTGACTTTCTTGACGGAAGAATGATGTGCTTTTGCCATAGTATGCTTTGTTAAATAAAGATTCTTCGCCTTGGTAGCCATCTTCAGTTCCAGTGTTTGCTTCAAATACTAAGTATTTGCGGCCTTTATCTTCTACGTAGTGAGGATCTCTCAGCGTATGGTTATCGCCTGAGCTGTAGTTGCCTTCATCAATGAACTGCTGTACATTTTGATACGTTTTGCCGTCACCGTCAAAGATTGATTTATAATCCTCTACACCATTGATGTTCAAAGAGCTGTCTGTTGTTGATACGTTAACCTGTGCAGTTGTCAGTGTTTGTTTACCGTAATGTTTACCCGAGAAGTCAGTGTAGAACAAACGAATTTTTCCGTCAGATGTAAATGTGGCTGAACCAGACCATTCTTGTGTTTGGTCTTTTAGGATAGAATCATTTGCATCGAATTTGTCGCTGTCTTTAAAGACGCGTCCAGCGTTTTTCCAGCTGTCAATAGATGTTTCGCCGACTTTTTGATAGAACATGTAAATGGATGTGTCATCCGCATTTTTAGGGTCACCGGCTAATGCAAAGACGATGTGGTAGCCGTGATAGTTTGCGACTGTGCCGTCAGCGTTTTGCAATGGCCAGCTGTCCCAAACGTCCAGACCTTTTGCAGAAGAGATATTTTTAATTGTGGATGGGTCGAATTCAGGTACCTGATATTTTTCATTTTTTTGCTGTTCAGGGATTTGCAGCATATCATGGCGGGTAATATGGGTAATGCCGTAAGTTTCCTTATACGGTTTTTGATTTGTTTCTTTCGCAAACGCTTGAGTCGCGCCTCCTGCCAGCAGTGCAGTAGTAAAGGTTAATACTGTTGCTTGTTTTGCAAACTTTTTGATGTTCATCGTTCATGTCTCCTTTTTTATGTACTGTGTTAGCGGTCTGCTTCGTCCAGCCCTCCTGTTTGAAGATGGCAAGTTAGTTACGCACAATAAAAAAAGACCTAAAATATGTAAGGGGTGACGCCAAAGAATACACTTTGCCCTTTACACATTTTAGGTCTTGCCTGCTTTATCAGTAACAAACCTGCGTGATTTACTTTTCGACATCATTCTATTAGACTCTCGTTTGGATTGCAACTGGTCTATTTTCCTCTTTTGTTTGATAGAAAATCATAAAAGGATTTAAAAGTTACAGGTCTAAAGAACTAATACAGATGGCTATTTCTTTTCATTCTCTGTATTTTTTATAACGCCTGATGCATGGGCATAAAGTTACCTTTTGAGTAATGATTCAGAAAATGATCATCCAGGGTGAAGCATGACTTGAAATTCATCTTGGATCAAAAGCAGTAATTCGTTTTGGGAACTTGCTGCTGTCATTTCTATTTTTGAGCACAGTCGGGCAGATCCCGTTTCAATGTCAGTAACGACCAATATAATAATGTATTGCTAGCCAACAAATGATAGAAGCGAAAGATTTTTAAGGAGGAAAAAGTCATACCGCCACGGCCATCAAAATGGATTAAGAGGAACGATCGACCGGAACCTCTTTTATCACCAAGTGTCATGCAAGGCAGAAATGGAAACACCCCAACCTCTCAACAAAACCAGTCCTTCGTACCAATTACTAACCAGCCTATTTCTGCTTTCAGAGCCACGAGCAATATGAATTTGTCAGTGGCTGCAAATGCAGCTAGCGGAGTCTTATTTCAAAATGAGCAATTTGATTTGGCGAATGAATATAACCCCGACACATCTACATTTTCACCGAGAACAGCAGGCGTATATTCTCTTAATGCAGCAGTTGAGTTTCAAGCGAATGCGAATGTTGACTTCAACTTAGAAGTCGTATTTCTCGTGAATCAAGATGTGGTAGGCGGAAATAATGAAACTCAAGCAGGGAATCTCTCGGCAGTCGTAGCCATTACGGAAATTCTTCAGTTAAACGCCGGAGACACGGTGACAGTTGCAATGAGAAGTACTGCCGCCGGAACAATTCAAGAGACTACGAGAACTCGTTTTGCAGCCGCTAGAGTTCCTTCTCTGACTTCGTAAAAAGGGGATATTTGATTCATGTAAATCTAAGCCGCTATATTAAAGTTGATTTTTCCTGTTTGAGGAATGATCAACTTTTTGTTATTTTCAAAATATTTAAAACGTTAATAGCTTAGTAACGTACAGAGATATGGGAGGTGGAAGAATGAAGCAGACTAAAAGGAAGCATCTCAAGACGTTATTTGAGACATTAGGCGAAAAACATCAGTTCAACGGGACGGTTCTGGCTGCGGAGGATGGCGATATCTTATATCATCACTCTTTCGGTTATGCGGAACTGAAGGAAAAACGCCCCTTGCAAACAAACTCTTTGTTTGAATTAGCATCTCTGTCAAAGCCTTTTACAGCTTTGGGAATCATATTGCTAGAGGAGAAGGGGATTCTTGGGTATGAAGACAAAGTGGAGCGCTGGCTGCCCGGTTTTCCGTATCAGGGCGTCACGATTCGGCAATTATTGAACCATACGTCAGGGCTTCCTGATTATATGGGATGGTTTTTTACCAATTGGGATCAATACAAGATTGCGGTGAATCAGGATATTGTGGATATGCTGATGAATGAGGGGCTGCCTGGTTATTTTGAACCGAATGAAGGCTGGCTGTACAGCAATACGGGGTATGTGCTGCTGGCGGTTATTATTGAAAAAGCATCCGGCAAGAGCTATGCGGATTATATGAAAACATGTATTTTTTCACTGGTCGGCATGAATGAAACGAGAGTGTATAATCGGAGGCTTCGGCCTGAGCGGATGGATCATTATGCATATGGATATGTGTATGATGTACATTCCGAAACGTACGTCCTACCTGATGATCTTGAGGAAACGAACTACGTTGTGTACCTTGATGGCATACAGGGAGATGGTACAGTTAACTCTGTCACCAGTGATTTGTTTCGATTTGATCAGGCTTTATATCAGGACAAATTGATCAGCGATGCTTCTAAGGAAGCCGCGTTCTCTCCTGTACAGCTGAACAATGGGGAAACAATCGATTACGGTTTTGGCTGGGTGCTGCAAAACAGTCATGAAAAAGGACGGATCGTCAGCCACAGCGGAGGATGGCCCGGCTATTCGACGACGATGATCCGATATATCGATCATCGTAAAACGCTGATCTATTTGAGTAATAAGGAAGAGGATGCTGAATATGAACAAGCGATTCTGCAAGCGGCGGAAAATATTCTATTTGGCCAGCCATATGAGATCCCAGAACGTCCTGCTGATAAAAAGAAAAAAGCAATTGATACGGCGATATACAGCTGCTATGTTGGCAGCTACTTATTTCAAGATGGGACGGCTGCACGGGTGACTGCTGAGAATAAACGGCTTTATTTGGAGATCACTGGACAGCTGAAACTAGAATTGTTTCCTTCCTCGGAAACCCGTTTCTTTCTGAGATCATTGTCTGTTGAAGTCGAATTTATGTTAGGTGATGATGCTGCGAAAAGCTTTATCCTCTATGAGGATGGCACAGAAGAAGAAGCGGTCCGTACCGAATTAGAAAGGAATGAACGTAATGATCGGAATATTAGCCGGAATGGGGCCAAAATCGACCTCGCCGTTTATTGATAAGGTAATTGATTACTGTCAGAAGCTGTATGGCGCTGCAAACGATATCGATTATCCGCACATGATGATCTATTCATGTCCGACACCCTTCTATGCAGATCGTCCCGTTGACCATGATGAGATGAAAAGAGCGATTATTGATGGAGCGGTAAAGCTCGAGAAGACAGGTATTGATTTCATTGCTCTTCCTTGTAATACGGCACATGTGTACTATGAAGAGATTCAGCAGGCATTGTCGGTTCCTTTGTTACATATCATTGAGGAAACGATAAAAGAGATTCCGCATCCTGCAAAAAAAGCGGTGGTTTTAGGAACAGAACCAACCATCCAATCCGCCATCTACCAAAAAGGGCTGGAGGCAAATGGACAAGAAGTTGTTCACAAGGACCATTGGCAGCAGGCTGTGAACCAGCTCATTGCCGGAATCAAACAGCCGAATCATATACCGCATACACAAGCATTGTGGCAGAAGCTATATGAAGAAATCAGTCAGCATGCAGACATCATTATTTCAGCCTGTACGGATTTAAATGCAGTGTTAGATCATATTCAAAGTGAGATTCCGATTATCGATTCCTCTGACTGTCTTGCAAAAAGCACTGTCAGCACATATCTTGCCTATCAAAGCTAACAAGGACTGTCTACAAACAGTCCTTGTTTTTTTATGCTCCTATTGTTTGACAGCTACATGCAATAATGTTAAAGTGAACATGTAAATAGTTACATGTTTTTTTCTGAAGGTGAGGTGGTGCTTGTGAAGAATCCGGTTTTAAAACCATTCGCCTCTTTAGAAATTAAGGTTGATCCGCCTTACCATTGGTGAGACAGACCTAGGACTGAGACGATTGATTCCGATTCGTTCGGGAACAATAACCGGAGAAGTAAAGGGACGTATTTTGCCGGGCGGTGCCGATTCACAAATCATTCGCGCTGACGGCAGAACAGATTTATCTGCCAGGTATGTAATCGAAACAGCAGATCATGAACTCATTTACATCGAAAACAATGGAATACGGCAAGTCAGCGAGCCGTTTCGAAAACAAGCCGCGGCCGGGGAAATCATTGATCCGGAGCATGTTTATTTCCGTACGGTGCCGACATTTGAAGCAGGCAGTGAAGCCTATCAATGGCTGCATGACCGCTTGTTTATCGGTTCCGCAGAAAGAACCCCTGATTACGTTCGACTAGACATTTATGAAGTACAGTAAAGACTAAGGAGAGTGTGAAAGATGGAAAACTTTATCGGAAGCCACATGATTTATACTTATGAAAACGGATGGGAATACGAGATCTATATTAAAAACGACCATACAATCGATTATAGAATTCATAGCGGAATGGTTGCCGGACGCTGGGTTCGGGATCAGGAAGTCAATATTGTCAAACTGACAGAAGGCGTATATAAAGTATCTTGGACAGAGCCGACAGGCACAGATGTTTCATTAAACTTTATGCCGAATGAAAAACGCATGCACGGGATTATTTTCTTCCCGAAATGGGTGCATGAACATCCTGAAATTACGGTCTGCTATCAAAATGACCACATTGATCTGATGAAAGAATCCCGCGAAAAATATGAAACGTATCCAAAATACGTTGTACCTGAATTTGCGGAAATTACATTTCTGAAAAACGAGGGTGCCGACAATGAAGAAGTGATTTCGAAAGCCCCTTATGAAGGAATGACAGACGATATTCGCGCGGGAAAATTGTAAGAAACGAAAAACCCGGAAAAGAGAGTTACTTCTCTTTCCCGGGTTTTCTTTTTGCTGAATATGCGGGAACCATCACAATTCCTGCGAAAAACAGTATGATTCCAGTCCAGCGTATGAGCTGATAATAGGTTGTGTCCCGTAAAAATACAACTGCAGACAAAATGATGATACAAGCTGCCACAACGATGACAGCGCCAATGTAGCCGGTTTTCCCCATGGTTATTCTCCTTTTGAAGGGAATCGTGACTGTTTTATGAGACATCGCTTTCTCTCCCTTTTTCCCCTATTATAAACAGATTTACCCTGCGGATTCGAATGTAAGCCCTTAACCAATATTCATCTTCCCATCGTTTTGAAAAAGGATTTGACTTCCTGGACGGTCAAACCGATTTCTCTTGCTTCCGCCATCAGCGCTTTCCATTCTTCTATATTGGATTCCGTTAATTTACGGTTGCGGTAAGAAGCGGTTTCGGGCTGTTCTTTCTTCAGTCTGTTCGTAAAAGTGAACAACTCTTCCTTTTCCATTCCGGCTTGTACGGCTTGCACAAGATGTACGCGCCATTCTTCTTCACCGCCGCTGATTTTTTCATACATCATTGTTTCTGCGTCGAATAATTCTGTTAATTCAACATCCAGTGTGGCGGAAACTTTTTTTAAAAATTGAACGGACGGATTCGTATGAACGCCTCTTTCAATCTTGCTTAAATAGGATTTAGATACACCTGACTCAACAGCCAGCTGATTTATAGAATAGCCTTTTCTTTTACGGTACAAACGGATAATTCTTCCAATCATGATATGTAATTCTCCTCTATTCCTGTCGTTATTTCGTTCATTATAAGGAATTATTCGTTCTTTATAAAATTTAAAATAATAAGGGAAGTGCAGTAAATAAGAGGAAAATCATGATTTTGTTCTCTAAAGAGAACTTATTGGCTTATTTTGCAATTTTTAAATAATAAAGTTTTCTTTTATAATCCAATCATTAACAGAAAGGGGCGCGGGAAGCCTGAAGGCTATGAATACATGAATGAGAATATGAGTTTTAAAGAATTATATGCGATTGTCAGACACAGATTCGTGCTGATTCTGCTCATCACAATCGGCGTCACCCTTATTACGGGGTTTGTGCAATTTAAGGTTATTTCCCCGACCTATCAGGCGTCGACGCAAGTGCTGGTTCATGAATCAGACGGTGAAGAAAACTCGAATCTCAGTGACATCCAGCGAAATCTTCAGTACAGCAGCACGTTCCAATCGATTATGAAAAGCACTGCCTTGATGGAAGAGGTCAAGGCGGAATTGCATCTTTCTGAATCGGCTTCCTCGCTGAAAGGAAAAGTGATTACCAGCAGTGAAAATGAATCAGAAATTATCACCGTTGCCGTCCAGGATCATGATCCGGCGAAAGCGGCTGAGATTGCGAACACATTAGTGAATAAGTTTGAAAAAGAAGTAGATGAAAGAATGAATGTACAAGGCGTGCATATTTTATCAGAGGCGAAGGCTTCGGAAAGCCCGATGATCAAGCCGACCCGGCTGCGAAATATGGTCATGGCTTTTGGCGCTGCTGTCATGGGCGGCATTACTCTGGCATTTTTTCTGCATTTTCTCGATGATTCGTGCAAAAGCGCACGTCAGCTCAGCGAGAGAACCGGATTGCCATGCTTAGGCTCCGTCCCTGATGTCCAAAAAGGGCGGAATCGCGGGATAAAACATTTCGGGGAGTGAAGCGAGTGATCTTTAGAAAAAAGAAAGCAAGGCGAGGTTTGGCTCAAATATCCGTTTTACACAATAAATCAATTGTTGCGGAACAATATCGCACCATTCGGACAAACATTGAGTTTTCATCCGTCCAGACCAACTTGCGGTCTATCCTCGTCACCTCCTCTGTGCCTGGTGAAGGTAAATCGTTCAGTGCAGCGAATCTTGCGGCTGTCTTTGCGCAGCAGCAGGAAAAGAAAGTGCTGCTGGTGGATGCCGATTTAAGAAAGCCGACCATCAATCAGACGTTCCAGGTTGAGAATGTAACCGGGCTGACAAATGTGCTGGTCGGTAATGCTTCACTCAGTGAGACGGTGCAAAAGACACCGATCGATAACTTATATGTGCTGACAAGCGGACCGACCCCCCCGAATCCGGCTGAACTGCTGTCTTCAAAAGCAATGGGAGATTTAATCTTGGACATCTATGAACAATTCAGCCTTGTCATCTTTGATTCCCCTCCGCTTTTGGCTGTTGCAGATGCTCAGATTTTAGCAAATCAGATAGACGGCAGCGTGCTCGTCGTTTTAAGCGGAAAAACGAAAACCGATACCGTCCTGAAAGCGAAGGATGCACTGGAACAATCCAATGCAAAGCTGTTAGGCGCACTTTTAAACAAAAAGAAAATGAAGAAATCGGAACACTATTCCTACTAAATGGATTGTTAAGGTGATGTCTCCTGACCTGTATCAATGGAGGCACTCGGCTCTGCTGTGGGCAGCTGATATTGCTGCCTTAGATGCTGGTCGTCGCTGGCGGGGCGTGAGGACGGGTTAAATGCCCACTTATCTGATATATACATAGGACGTGTTGTCGGTTTAGCTGCTGCCGATTTTTTTGAGGACGAAAACCGCCGCAGCTAAACCGATAAAAGAATTAGGGGGGAAAAGGTTGAGTTACCGGAGAAGACTGTCAATGATTATTGCGCTGGATACTTATCTCGTTTTAAATTCAGTTATTGCAGGATATCAATTTTTAAAAGATTCCTATCAATTTTATGACTCCGGAGCATTATTGCTTACCGCTGTCAGCTTGCTCCTCAGCTATCATGTATGTGCTTTCCTGTTCCGTCAGTATAAACAGGTGTGGACATACACCGGAATCGGCGAGCTGATCGTCCTGCTTAAGGGCATTACCCTTTCAGCCGCTGTGACCGGCGTCATACAGTATGCTGTGTATCATACGATGTTCTTCCGTCTGTTAACCGCATGCTGGGTGCTTCAGCTTTTGTCTATCGGAGGAACCCGTGTTTTGTCCAGAGTGTTAAAAGAAAGCATCAGAAAAAACCGCAGCGCCTCGTCCCGCGCCCTGATTATCGGGGCGGGCTCAGGAGGGACTTTGATGGTCAGGCAGCTGCTTTCAAAAGATGATCCTGACATCATACCTGTCGCTTTTATTGATGACGACCAAACGAAGCATAAATTAGAAATTATGGGGCTTCCCGTGATCGGCGGAAAAGAAAGTATCATGCCTGCGGTGCAAAAGCTCAAAATTAACTATATTATTATTGCCATTCCTTCACTCCGCACCCATGAGCTTCAGGTGTTATATAAAGAATGTGTGCGAACTGGAGTAAACATTAAAATTATGCCTCATTTTGATGAAATGCTGCTTGGCACACGAACTGCCGGGCAAATCAGAGATGTAAAAGCTGAGGATTTGCTCGGCAGAAAGCCGGTGACACTCGACACAAGCGAAATTTCGAACCGCATCAAGGGGAAAACAGTTCTCGTCACAGGAGCGGGCGGATCAATCGGCTCGGAAATCTGCCGGCAGATCAGCACGTTTCAGCCTAAGGAAATCATTCTGCTCGGCCATGGAGAAAACAGCATTCATTCAATTTATACAGAGCTGAACGGACGGTTCGGCAAACAGATTGTGTTCCATACGGAAATTGCGGATGTGCAGGACCGCGATAAAATGTTTACCTTGATGAAGAAGTACGAGCCGCACGTTGTCTACCATGCAGCTGCCCATAAGCATGTGCCTTTAATGGAACACAATCCTGAAGAGGCTGTCAAAAACAACATCATCGGAACAAAAAATGTCGCGGAAGCAGCCGATATGTCGGGAACAGAAACGTTCGTGCTGATTTCATCGGACAAAGCGGTGAACCCGGCCAATGTAATGGGGGCGACAAAACGTTTCGCCGAAATGATTATTATGAATCTCGGAAAAGTCAGCAGCACAAAATTTGTCGCTGTCCGCTTCGGCAATGTGCTCGGGAGCCGCGGCAGCGTCATTCCGATTTTCAAAAAACAGATTGAAAAAGGCGGCCCGGTGACGGTGACACATCCGGCGATGACCCGCTATTTCATGACGATTCCCGAGGCCTCAAGGCTTGTCATTCAGGCCGGGGCACTGGCGAAGGGGCGTCAGATTTTCGTTCTCGATATGGGAGAGCCCGTAAAGATTGTGGATCTTGCCAAAAACCTCATTCATTTGTCCGGCTACACGACTGAGCAGATTCCAATCGAATTCACAGGCATTCGTCCCGGTGAAAAAATGTATGAGGAATTGCTGAATAAAAATGAAGTGCACGCTGAACAAATCTTTCCGAAAATCCATATCGGCAAAGCGGTGGACGGCGATTGGCCAGTGCTGATGCGCTTTATCGAGGATTTTAATGAGCTGCCGGAAGCCGATATGAGAGCGAGGCTGTTTGCGGCGATCAATACATCAGACAAAATGACGGCTGCCAGTGTTCATTAGGGGGAGTGAAGATGACGAAAAAGATCTTGTTTTGCGCGACTGTTGATTATCATTTTAAGGCCTTTCACCTCCCTTACTTTAAATGGTTTAAACGAATGGGCTGGGAGGTTCATGTCGCCGCGAGCGGACAAACCAAGCTGCCGTATGTGGATGAGAAATTCTCAATCCCGATTCGCAGATCACCCTTTCATCCTCAGAATCTGGCCGTTTACAGACAGCTGAAGAACGTGATCGACACCAATCAATATGACATTGTCCATTGCCATACGCCGGTAGGCGGCGTGCTCGCCAGACTAGCGGCGAGGCAGGCAAGGCGGCATGGAACAAAGGTGCTGTACACAGCGCACGGCTTTCACTTCTGCAGCGGAGCGCCGATAAAAAATTGGCTTCTTTACTATCCGGTTGAGAAATGGCTTTCGGCATATACCGACTGCCTGATCACGATCAATGAAGAGGATTACACTCGGGCAAAAGGACTTCAAAGGCAAGGCGGCATGACGCAGAAAATTCACGGCATCGGCGTCAATACCGATCGGTTCCGGCCTGTCAGCCTGGAAGAACAGCAAAGACTCAGAGAAAAACACGGATTCCGTGAAGACGATTTTATATTGGTTTATCCGGCTGAGCTCAATCTGAACAAAAACCAGAAGCTGTTAATTGAAGCCGCAGCCTTGCTGAAAGATAAAATTCCGTCGCTCCGCCTTGTTTTTGCCGGAGAAGGGGCGATGGAACAAACGAATCGAACGTTGGCTGAAAAGCTTGGCGCTTCCGGCAATGTCCGCTTTTACGGCTTTTGCCGCGACATTCACGAGCTGATACAGCTGGCAGATGTATCTGTCGCATCCAGCATCAGAGAAGGCCTCGGCATGAATGTGCTTGAAGGGATGGCGGCGGAAAAACCGGCGATTGCCACGGATAACCGCGGGCATCGGGAAATTATCCGGGACGGAGAAAATGGTTTTTTGATCAAAATCGGTGACAGTGCCGCTTTTGCCCGCCGGATTGAACAGCTTTACAATCAGCCGGAACTCTGCAGAAGGCTGGGACAGGAAGGCCGAAAAACAGCCTTGCGCTTTTCGGAGGCGCGAACGGTAGAAGAAATGGCAGATATATATTCCGCGTACATGGAGATAAAGGAGAAAAGCGTATGAACTCAGGACCGAAAGTTTCTGTCATTATGGGCATTTATAATTGTGAACGCACTTTGGCGGAAAGCATTGAATCCATTCTCAGCCAATCCTATAAAAATTGGGAGCTGATTATGTGCGATGATGCGTCAACAGACGGCACGCTCCGCATTGCGAAGCAGTATGCCGCTCATTACAGCGACCGCATCAAGCTGATTCAAAACAAAACAAACAAGCGGCTTGCCGCCTCATTAAATCATTGTCTTTCGCATGCGACAGGCGAGTATATCGCCCGCCAGGATGGCGATGACCTTTCGTTCCCGCGCCGTCTGGAAAAGCAGGTCGCGTTTTTAGAAAAACACCGCCACTATCAGGTGGTTGGCACCGGCATGCTTGTATTTGATGAATGTGGCGTAAGAGGCACCCGCATCCTGCCTTCTGTTCCGGAGCCGGCCATCATGGCAAAAGGGACCCCGTTTTGCCACGGAACGATTATGATGAGAGCCAGCGCCTACCGCACGCTGAAAGGCTACCGTTCGGTGCGGCGGACGAGACGGATGGAGGATATTGATTTGTGGCTTCGCTTTTTTGAAGAGGGCTTCAGGGGCTACAATCTCCAGGAGGCCTTGTATAAAGTAAGGGAAGACAGCGATGCATTCAAACGGCGGTCATTTACGTATTCAATCGACAATGCCATCCTTGTCTATCAGGCATGCAGACGTTTGAAGCTCCCTTTATCTGATTACATATATATCGCAAAACCGTTAATCCGCGCGTTTATGCCTCCAGCCGTGATGAATCGCTACCACAAAAAAAGAGTGACGAACCAAAAGGAAGGGCTTGTCAAGCATGAATAACAGCCAAAAACGCGTGCTCCATGTTCTCAGCGGCATGAACAGGGGCGGCGCGGAAACCATGGTGATGAATTTATATCGGAAAATGGACAGAAGCAAAGTACAATTTGATTTTTTAACGTATCGAAATGATCCGTGCGCTTATGATGAAGAAATTTTATCTTTAGGCGGGCGGCTTTTTTATGTCCCGAGCATCGGACAAAGCAATCCCCTTACATTTGTGAGGAATGTAAGAAACACGATAAAAGAAAACGGGCCGTTCAGCGCGGTCCATGCCCACACGGATTTTCAAACGGGCTTTATCGCCCTTGCGGCAAGGCTTGCCGGAGTGCCGGTCAGGGTATGCCATTCCCACAATACGTCGTGGAAAACCGGCTTCAATTGGAAGGATCGCCTGCAGCTGATGGTGTTTAGGCGGCTTATCTTGGCGAATGCGACAGCATTGTGTGCCTGCGGAGAGGATGCGGGCACGTTTTTATTCGGGCAGTCCAACATGGAACGGGAGCGCGTTCATCTCCTTCCGAACGGGATTGATCTTGATTTGTTCGCCCCAAATGGGCAGAGGGCTGATGAAGAAAAAACAGCACGCGGCATAGCGGCTGACCGTCTGATCATTGGCCATGTGGCCCGGTTTCATGAAGTGAAAAACCACGCGTTTCTGCTAAAGCTTGCCGCACATCTCAAGGAACGAGGGGTTCGCTTTCAGCTCGTTCTCGCAGGAGACGGGCCGCTGCGCGAGAAAATGGAAGAGGAGGTGCGGCGGCAGAATCTGCTTTCAGAGGTCCTCTTTTTAGGCACTGAAGAACGCATTCATGAATTGATGCGCACATTTGATGTGTTTGTCATGCCGTCTTTGTACGAAGGCTTGCCGGTTGTGCTTGTGGAAGCGCAGGCATCGGGGCTTCCATGCATCATTTCAGACAACATTACAGAAAAAGTCGACGCCGGTCTCGGGCTTGTGACGAGATTGAGTCTTTCTGAGCCGATCGGTATCTGGGCTGAAACCATTGCAAGGGCGGCCGCCTCAGGCAGGCCGAAGCGGGAGCTCATCAAAGAAACACTTGCCGAACTCGGCTACGATGCACAGCAAAATGTAGGAGAGCTGCTGAATGTGTACAACATCAGCAGCGGAAAAGGACTATAAACGATGATTGTATATGCCGTCAATATGGGAATTGTATATATTTGGTCTTGGTTCGCTAAAATGTGCGGCGGCCGTGACGATTCGCTCGCCACGGGGTATCGGCCGAATAAGCTTCTGATTTGGATTCCGCTCGCCTCACTTGTGCTCGTGTCGGGTCTCCGCTACAGAGTCGGCACGGATTTTCAGACGTACACGCTGCTGTACGAAATGGCGGGCGATTATCAAAATGTGTGGCAGATATTCGGTTTCGGCACAGCGAAAATGGCGACAGATCCGGGCTTTACCGCACTGCTTTGGCTGATGAATTTCATCACGAAAGATCCCCAAATCATGTATATAACGGTTGCGGCCGTGACCTACAGCTTTATTATGAAGACACTCGCTGACTACGGAAGGCCGTTTGAGCTGAGTGTCTTTTTATTTTTAGGAACCTTCCATTATTACGCGTCTTTTAACGGCATCAGGCAATACATGGTGGCCGCTGCTTTGTTTTGGGCGATCCGTTATATCATCAGCGGGAACTGGAAGCGATATTTTCTGATCGTGCTGATCAGCTCGCTCTTTCATTCCTCGGCGCTGATTATGATTCCAGTGTACTTTATTGTCAGAAGAAAAGCCTGGTCACCGGCAATATTCGGCCTATCCGCTTTATTTCTCGGCATGACGTTTTTATATCAAAAATTTATTTCTGTGTTTGTCGTTGTGCTTGAAAACAGCTCATACAGTCATTATGAAAAATGGCTCATGACAAACACAAATGGAATGAATGTGATCAAAATCGCTGTCTTGGTTCTGCCGCTGTTTCTCGCCTTTTGCTACAGAGCGCGTCTGCGGAAGCTGTGGCCGCAAATCGATATCGTCGTCAATTTGTGCCTGCTCGGGTTTTTGTTCGGGCTTTTGGCCACAAAGGACGTGATCTTTGCCAGATTCAATATCTATTTCGGCCTGTATCAAATGATCTTAGTCCCTTATTTCGTCAGGATCTTTGATGAAAAATCGAATGCCCTTATCTATATCGCTATCGTTGTTTGTTATTTTCTTTACAGTTATTTGCTTATGCCGGTTGATTCGTCCGTTCTGCCCTACAGAACGATTTTTTCCCGGTAATTTATGCAAGAGGAGCCGGTCATTATGGAAACACCTGCAGTTAGTCTGTTAGTCGCTGTTTATAACACAGAAACATATATCAAAACATGTCTCGAATCGCTGCGTAATCAGACGGTGGACAATATTGAAATCATCGTCGTCAATGACGGTTCAGCAGACGCCAGCCCGGATATCGCGGAGGAATACGCCAAAAACGACAACAGGTTCAGAGTGATACATCAGGAGAATCAAGGGCTCGGCGCGGTTCGGAATAAAGGCATCGAGGCGGCACGCGGCGAGTTTATCGCGTTTATCGATTCAGACGATTGGATCGAGCCTGATTATTGCGAGCGGATGCTCCAGGCAGCAGGCGATGAAACTGATCTGGTCATTTGTAATTACGCCGCGGAATTTGAGGATACTGGAAAAACGATGCTCTCTGACATTGCGGAAACCTATCAGGGGCAGCCGAAGGAGCACTATATCAAGGCGTTATTCGAAGGGAAGGTCAGAGGGTTTTCATGGAACAAACTTTACAGAAGAAGCATGATTGAAGCACACCGGCTGTCGTTTCCGCTCCGAGGCGAGCTGGAGCATGTCGAGGATCAGTTTTTCAGCTTCCGGGCTCATTTTTTCGCCCGTTCGGTATCCTATGTAAAAGCGCCGCTCTATCATTACAGAATTCACCTATCATCCATCGTGCAGCGCTATCAGAAAAAACTGTTTGAATCAGGACTTGCGCTGTATGAGGCGAATGCGGCTTTTTTACAGGAGAACAACAAAATGGAGGAGTACCGAAAGGAGCTTGATACCTTTATCGTGCTTCACAGCAGCATCTGTATGCTGAACGAATGGAAAACAAGCGGCAGCGGCCGGCTGTTTGAAAAGCTTAGAAATGTCGGCGTGATTTGCGCGGACCCGGTGTTTCAGGAGAGCCTCTCAAAAACGGGTACTGCGCCTTTTGATGCAAAACGGTCATGCCTGCTTCTGATGGCGAAATACAGAATGATTCCGTTCGTCGCTATGGCGTCGGCCGTGTATCAGCGGGTAATCGAGTACAAAATGAGAAACAGAGGGTGAGGACATGTCGTTACAATCGTTGAAAATCAATCTTGCAGAATGGCTGCTGCTTAAGGTCAAATACCCGTCCCAATATTGGCTGGGTGCGGCCGATCAGTCGGTAAAGGCCGCAGCACATCAGAAAAAAATCATACTGACCCTGCTGCCGTCTCATGACAATTTGGGAGACCACGCGATTGCTTATGCCAGCAAGGCATTTCTTGAGCGGGAATATCCCGATTTTGACATCGTCGAAGTCGATATGAAGGACATTTACAAATCAGCGAAAGCGCTGCTCCGCTCACGCCATCCGGAGGATATGGTCTTTATCATCGGCGGCGGAAACATGGGGGATTTATACCGTTATGAGGAGTGGACGCGCCGCTTTATCATTAAAACATTTCACGACTATCGAGTTGTCCAGCTTCCGGCAACGGCTCATTTTTCTGACACGAAAAAGGGGCGCAAAGAGCTGAAACGGGCACAGAAAATTTATAATGCGCACCCCGGCCTATTGCTGATGGCTCGGGATGAAACAACGTATCAATTTATGAAACGGCATTTTCAAGAAAAAACGATTTTGAAGCAGCCGGACATGGTGCTGTATTTAAATAGAAGCAAGACCCCCGCAGAGCGCGAAGGGGTTTATATGTGTTTGCGCGAGGATCAGGAAAGCGTCCTTCGGGAGGATGAGAGAAACCGGGTCAAGGCGGCGCTTTTTGCAGAATTCGGCGAAATCCAATCCTTTACGACAACGATTGGGCGCCGGGTCAGCCGCGATTCACGGGAGCAGGAGCTTGAAGCGCTGTGGTCTAAGCTGCAAAGCGCAGAAGCTGTTGTCACTGACAGGCTTCACGGCATGATTTTTTGCGCACTGACAGGAACGCCGTGTGTCGTCATCCGTTCCTTTGACCACAAGGTGATGGAAGGCTATCAATGGCTCAAAGACATCCCATTCATGAAGCTGATTGAACATCCGGACCCCGAGCGCGTGACAGACGCAGTAAAAGAGCTGTTAACAAAAGAAACACCCCGTGCCGGCTTTCCGAGAGATGTGTATTTTAAAGGGCTGCGGGACAAAATCAGCGGTGAAGCGCAATGAACCCGCTCGTCAGCATTATTGTTCCGATGTATAACGTTGAACCATTTATAGAGGAATGCATTGACTCACTGCTTCGTCAAACGCTTTCTGATATTGAAATCATCCTCGTGAATGACGGAACCCCGGATCGTTCAGGCGAGATTGCAGAGGACTATGCAAAACGGGATGCGAGAATCCGGGTCATGCATCAGACAAACGGCGGGCTGAGTTCAGCACGAAATGCGGGAATAAAGGCCGCGCGGGGCACGTACATCGGCTTTGTCGATGGAGACGATTATGTATCTTCCGCCATGTTCCAGAGGCTGATTGAAGAAGCGGAGGAGAACCGGCTCGACATCGCTGGATGCGGTTTTTACAAGCAGTCAGCGGACAGTCGGGTATATGTGCCGCCGCAGCTTGACACAAACCGCGTGCTGACAAAAGCGGAAATTGCTGAACGGCTCAAACATGCTCACGAAACGAGATTTATCTGGTATGTATGGCGTTATGTTTATCGCCGTGAGCTTTTGGAAAGGGCGAATCTGCTGTTTGATGAAGACATCCGTTTTGCCGAAGACTCCCCCTTCAATTTGTCCGCTTTTTTCGAAGCGGAGCGGGTGAAAATGCTGGATGAAGGCTTGTACATCTATCGTGAAAACCCGAACAGCCTGACAGAAATGCCTTATAAGCCGGCGATGGATGAACAGATTCAAAAGCAATATCAGGCTAAAATCGCATTCTACAATCATTACGGTTTAGCAGGTGCATGCAAAGAAGATTTAAATGTGTACATTTGCAAGCACCAGCTTCCGATGCTTCTGGCAAATGCCTGTGCTTCTCCAAATCCGCCGAAAGACATCAAAAAGCAGATCAGGCAGATTTTATCCTATGACATGGTGCGGCAGGCTGTCAGAAATACACCGTTTCAGCATGAGAAATTATTAAGAGGCGAGCGTTTGGTATTAGGCCTGTGCAAATTGCGGCTCATATTTCTCATCAAGCTGTTTTTCGAGCAGCGGGGGACGATGAAAGGCAGTGCGAAGCAGGCATGAAATTCACGATAAACTTCAGCGCTAATCTCACGGCTTTTCTCTTGTCCGTATTCCTGTCAGTCTGGATGACGCCTTTTATTGTCAAAACGCTTGGTGTGGAAGCGTTCGGCTTTGTTCATTTGACACAAAATGTGATTAATTACTTTTCAATTATCACCGTGGCGCTCAGCTCGGTTGTTGTGCGGTTCTTTTCTGTCGCCGCCCACAGGGGAGAGCGGGATAAAGCAAATGCGTATATCAGCAACTATTTGGCGGCGTCTGTTCTAATATCATTGCTTCTTTTGCTGCCTCTTGCGGGTTCGGCTTTTTTTATTGACCGTATCATGAACGTGCCGCCAGCGCTTTTGGCTGATGTGCGTTTGTCGATTTTGATCGGCAGTCTGCTGTTCATTTTAACGTTTCTGATGGCGGGTTTCGGCGCTGCTCCATTTTATGCCAACCGCCTATACATCACCAGCTCAATTCAGGCGGTGCAAATGCTAGTACGCGTGCTGTCTGTGCTGCTCTTGTTTGCATGCTTCACGCCGAAAATCTGGCAGATCCAGCTTGCCGCTTTAGCTGGTGCTGCCATCGCGTCTGTGCTGTCTTTCTATTTCTTCAAAAAGCTGATTCCGTGGTTCTCGTTTCGTATGAAGGATCTTTCATTCCGCACAAGCAAGGAGCTGTTTCAGGCGGGCACATGGAGCTCCGTCAATCAAATCGGCGTCCTGCTTTTTTTGCAGATTGATCTATTAACCGCCAATTTGGTGCTGGGGGCGTCTGCATCCGGGAAATACGCGGCGATAATCCAGTTTCCGCTGCTGCTGCGCAGCTTGGCTGGAACAGTCGCATCCCTGTTTGCACCGCTTATGACTTCGTATTATTCAAAAGGCGATATGGACGGATTGGTGAATTACGCTAACAAGGCAGTGAGGCTGAACGGTCTTCTGCTTGCGCTTCCCGCTGCCTTATTGGGCGGTTTGGCGGGGCCTTTTCTGACGATCTGGCTCGGACCGTCCTTTTCGTCTATAGCACCGCTTTTATATATTCATGCCGGATACTTAGTGGTCAGCCTCGCCTTTATGCCAATGTTCTATATATGGACCGCCTTTAATAAACAAAAAACACCGGCGATCGTTACCCTGCTGTTAGGCGCGGTGAATGTGGTGCTGGCCGTCGCGCTGAGCGGGCCGGCTCATCTCGGCCTGTACGGCATTACATTGGCCGGGGCGATTTCCCTTATTTTAAAAAATGCCATTTTTACGCCGCTTTACGTATCCCGCATTACCGGCTACAAAAAGCACGTGTTCTTCAAAGGCATAATCGGGCCTCTTTCAGCAGCTGCGTTTGCCTGGGCGGTCTGTGAGGCGATCCGGTTCTTTGTGAAGATTGACGGCTGGACATCATTGATAGCAGCGGGAATGACAGTCAGCTGCTGCTACGCCGTTTTCGCTTTTACGCTCGTTTGTACGAAAGAGGAAAGACAGCTGGTACTGAAACGGTTTCGAAAAACGAAAGGAGCTGTGAATCTTTGATCCTGAAACGACTTTTTGATCTGACGGCCGCCATTCTTTTATTGTGCTGTACGAGTGTCATCATTTTGCTCACCATCGCCGTTGTCAGGCTGAAAATAGGATCCCCTGTTTTTTTTAAGCAAGTAAGGCCGGGCCTGCACGGCAAACCGTTCACCCTTTATAAATTCCGAACGATGACGGATGAACGGGACAGTGAAGGAAATCTGCTGCCTGATGAAGTCCGGCTGACGAAAACGGGCAGGCTGATCAGGAAGTTGAGCATCGATGAGCTTCCGCAGCTGCTGAATGTCCTAAAAGGCGATCTCAGCCTTGTCGGTCCGCGGCCGCTTTTGATGGACTATCTGCCGCTTTATACAGAAAAGCAGGCACGGCGCCATGAGGTGAAGCCGGGTATCACAGGCTGGGCGCAAATCAACGGCAGAAACGCAATTTCCTGGGAAAAGAAATTTGAATTCGATGTTTGGTACGTTGACAACCGATCATTTTTTCTCGATTTGAAAATTTTATGTTTGACGGTGCGAAAAGTGCTTGTTTCAGAAGGGATTCAGCAAACCAATCATGTGACGGCGGAACGGTTTACAGGAAGCGGAGATGTGTCCTCATGAGAAACGTGGCCATTGTGGGTGACGGCGGACACGGAAAGGTGATCAGAGAGCTGATAAACGCCCGGCCAGACACGCGCTTAACCGCTGTGCTGGATGATAAATTCAGATCGTTTGAAGCCGGAAAAGAGTGGTGCACAGGCCCGCCGGAAGCCATTTCTGAAGTGCGCAGGCTGGTCCCCGATGTGTTGTTCCTGATCGCCATCGGAAACAACAGTGTCAGAAAACAGCTGGCAGAGCGACTGGGACTGAAGAAAGAAGATTTCATTACATTGATTCACCCGACAGCCATCGTCAGCAAGTCCGCTGTCATCGGGGAAGGGACCGTAATTATGGCGGGCGCGATCATTCAGGCGGATGCGCGTATCGGCGCCCACTGTATCATCAATACTGGTGCAGTGGCAGAGCACGACAACCAAATCAGCGATTATGTCCATCTTTCCCCGCGTGTCACGCTGTCAGGAGCGGTTGTTGTTCAGGAAGGCGCTCATGTCGGAACCGGCGCGTCCGTCATACCGCAGCTCACAATCGGGGCCTGGAGCACTGTCGGCGCCGGCTCCGCGGTGATCCGTTCCATACCGGACAGGGTAACGGCGGCCGGTGCCCCGGCGCGTATTATTTCTTCCATTCAAACATAAAACAAAGGATGATTATATGCATAAAAGAATCTACTTATCTCCCCCTCACATGAGCGGCAGAGAGCAGCACTATATTTCAGAAGCCTTTCGCTCAAACTGGATTGCGCCACTGGGGCCTCTTGTGAATACATTTGAAGAACAACTGGCTGAACGCGTCGGCGTAAAAGGGGCGGCTGCGGTCAGCTCTGGAACGGCGGCGATTCATCTGGCGCTGCGTTTGCTTGAGGTAAAAGAAGGAGACTGTGTGTTTTGCCAGTCCTTCACATTTGTGGCGACCGCCAATCCGATTTTATATGAAAAAGCGGTGCCCGTCTTTATTGATTCTGAGCCTGATACGTGGAATATGTCGCCGAAAGCCCTTGAAAGAGCGCTGGAGGATGCGAAAAGAAACGGAAAGCTGCCCAAAGCGGTCATTGCCGTCAATTTATATGGGCAAAGCGCGAAAATGGATGACATCATAAGCCTGTGTGACGCATACGGAGTTCCTGTCATTGAGGACGCAGCCGAATCTCTCGGCACAGTATATAAAGGGAAGCAAAGCGGGACATTCGGGCGCTTCGGCATTTTTTCATTTAACGGGAACAAAATCATCACCACATCGGGTGGCGGGATGCTCGTTTCAGACGATGAAGCCGCCATTGAAAAAGCACGATTTCTCGCTTCGCAGGCAAGAGAGCCGGCTGTACATTATCAGCACAGCGAAATCGGACACAATTACAGACTGAGCAATATTCTCGCTGGCGTAGGCATTGCCCAGCTTGAAGTGCTGGATGAGCGGGTGGAAAAAAGAAGGTCTATTTTTACGAGATACAAAAATGCGCTCGGTCACATAGACGGCGTCCGCTTTATGCCGGAGTATGCAGCAGGCGTATCCAATCGCTGGCTTACCACGCTCACACTTGATAACGGGCTGAATCCATATGACGCGGTTCAGCGTCTTGCTGAAGAAAACATTGAAGCGCGGCCGCTGTGGAAGCCGCTCCATACCCAGCCGCTGTTTGCGCCGTCTTTATTTTATTCTCATGAAGGTAATGGGAGCATATGCGAAGATCTTTTCAAGCGAGGGATCTGTCTCCCGTCTGGGTCAAATCTGACGGAAGAAGAACAAGACCGGGTCATTGATGTGCTAGCACACTTATTCCAAACTGCCGAGGTGAAGAAATGGACAGCAAGCATTCGATGATCAGCCTGAAACAGAAACTGTCCGGGCTGCTCGATGTCATTCCGAAACAGTCCGAGATCATATATGCCGACTATCCTCTATACGGAAATGTAGGGGATTTATTTATTATGAAGGGAACAGAAGCATTCTTTAAAGAACATGGGATCCGGGTCAGAAAACGCTGGAATCCCGACAATTTTCCAGTTGGACGAAAGCTGGATCCGAACCTCATCATCGTCTGCCAGGGAGGCGGCAACTTCGGGGACTTGTATCCGTATTATCAAGGCTTTAGAGAGAAAATCGTCCAAACCTATCCGAACCACAAAATCGTGATTCTGCCGCAATCAATTTATTTTCAAAACAAAGACAATCTCAAACGGACAGCGGAGATATTTTCTAAACATGCGAATCTCCACATCATCACAAGGGAAAAAGCCTCCTATGCAACAGCACAGGCTTACTTTACAAGCAATCATATTAAGCTTCTGCCTGATATGGCTCATCAGCTGTTTCCCGTAGTTCCAACGCTGCAGCCGATTAATCAAAAGCTAAGATTTATCAGAACAGATCATGAAGCAAACAAGGAGCTTCAGGAAGACGCAAAAGCGGAAAGCTACGATTGGCGCACGGTGCTGTCAGCTTCAGACCGCCGGACGATCGCTTTTCTGCAAACGCTGAACGTTTTGAACAAAAAAGCGGGCAACCCTCTGCCCATCGCGTATATATGGGAAAAATACTCGGATTATATCGTTAAAAAAGCGATTCGGTTTTTCAGCCGTTACGAATCGGTAGAAACGTCAAGGCTGCACGGCTACATCTTGTCTTCTCTTCTTCAAAAAGAAAACACGGTCATTGATAATTCCTACGGGAAAAACGCCAATTACTATCACACCTGGATGGAAGGCGTGCCGGACACCCGACTCATCCAGAACGTCTCAAAGAAGGAAAACCTTCCTGCTCATATGTGAGCGGAAGGTTTATTTTGATTCTCCCCGTTTGACTTTGTTGTACGCTTCATCTAAATGCTGAATCCGTTTCAAGACGACTGCGTTTTTCGTCAGCTGGTCCTGCACAAGCGTTGAGACAACGGAACGGTAGTAGCTGTTCATCGCGTGGATTTTATCCTCAGACTGATTCATTTCAATATGCTGTTTGAAATTCTCAATAAAATAAGGTACGGAAAAAAGTTCAGACATTTCTTTGGCAGCTCCTTTTTCATAAATGTATACGGTGTGATCTCAATCATGTACAATGAAGAAAGGGGAGTGAGCAAGATGGATATGAAACTTCAGCAAGTACAAGTATTAAAGCCTCAACTGACACAGGAGCTCAGGCAGGCCATCACGCTGCTTGGCTATCATTCGGCAGAACTCGCCGAATACATTGATGAGCTCTCACTGGAAAACCCTCTTATTGAACGAAAGGAATCAGACACACCGCCACTATCTTACCATAAAATAAACAAAAACAGGATGAATGCACAGGAAGCAGGCCTTCAATTAAGTGATCCGCAAAAAACATTGCAGGATGTGTTAAAACAGCAGTCACTTGATATGAATCTGACAAACTCCGAAAAAAAGATTTTCAATTATCTGATTCATTCGCTTGATTCGAACGGGTACTTGGAAGAAGAAGTGGAGGAGGCAGCACGGCGACTATCGGTTTCAATCAAGGAAGCGGAAGCTGTTTTGGCAAAACTCCAGTCGTTAGAGCCGGCTGGAATCGGCGCAAGATCTCTGCAGGAATGTATCCTTCTTCAATTACAGCGGCTGCCGAACAGAAATGAACAAGCGGAAATGCTTGTTTCAGCTCATTTTGATGCTTTCGCGCAAAAAAACTGGAAAGCGCTTTCAAAAGAAACGGGAATTCCGCTTCATACCATTCAAGATATCTCTGATGACATCGCAGCTCTTCATCCAAGACCGGGCCTTCTATTTGCCCGGCCAGAGCAAGATGTGTATATCGAGCCTGACATTTTTATCACCGTGAAAAACGGGCACATCGCAGCGGAGCTGAATACCCGCTCGTTTCCAGAGATAGACCTGCATCCGCAGTACAGAACGCTTTTATCGTCCGGCTCCTGTCAGGATACCGCCTCTTATTTATCTGCGAAATATCAGGAATGGCGCTGGCTGAGCCGCGCGCTGCGACAGCGAAAGCAGACGATCACGAGAATCATAAATGAACTGATCACACGGCAAAAGGATTTCTTTCTGAAAGGACGAAGTGCAATGAAGCCGCTGACTCTCAGGGAGGTAGCGGACTGCCTAAGCCTTCATGAATCAACTGTGAGCCGGGCAATTAAAGGGAAAACGATGCAAACGCCGTACGGACTGTTTGAGATGAAACTCTTTTTCTCAGCAAAAGCCGAGGCTTCAGGAGATGGAGATGCGTCTAACTATGCAGTCAAAACGCATCTTGAAGACCTGATCAATCAAGAGGACAAAACAAAACCGCTCTCAGATCAAAAGCTAGCTGATTTGCTATATGAACAGCACGGCATCCAAATCTCCAGACGAACCGTGGCAAAATACCGCGATCAAATGAACATTCCGTCATCGGCGTCGAGAAAACGGTATAAATAAAATCCTCCCTTGACGGGAGGATTTTTTTACGGAATCATCCAGCTGAACACATGATGCTGCAAAAAGGTGATGATACAAACGAGCAGCAGCAAAAACAAGCTGTGCTTAATCGTAAAGCGGAAAAGATCTGATTCCTTTCCGGCGAGTCCTACCGCAGCGCACGCTACCGCAATTGACTGCGGCGAAATCATTTTTCCTGTGACACCGCCTGATGAGTTGGCAGCGACAGACAGAACCGGGTCCATGCCGACTGATAATGCGGTGACTTTCTGCAGGTTGCCGAACAGCAGGTTGGCAGAAGTATCTGAGCCGGTAATGAAGACGCCGAGCCAGCCGAGAACAGGCGAGAAGAAGGTAAACATTGAACCTGTTAGCGCGAGTGTCATCCCGAGTGTCGTGCTCATTCCAGAGGAATTGGTGACATAGGCAAAACCAACGACAGAAGCAATGGTCAAAATCGGAAACTTCAGCTCTTGGATCGTTTCCTGAAAAACAGCTCCCCAGTTTTTCCACGAAATCGCCGTGATGAACTTTGACAGCACAGCGGCAATCAATATCGCGGTGCCGGCCGAACCAAGCACCTCGAGCTTGTAAACCGCTTCAATCGGCGCACCGTCAGCATTGACAATTTGATTGTTCAAAAAAGGCACACCGGGGGCAAAAGTCAATTTTTCTCCAACAGCATTCAGCCACTTCAAGAAAACAGCGGAGCCTTCATAATGCCCGGTCAGCGCCGATTTGACAGATGGAATGCCCCATACAGAAATCATCACTGTCAGCAGCAGAAATGGCGACCAGGCCTTGAATATCTGTCCGCCGCTGTACGCAGGTGCTGCTGAATTTGTTTTCGCCGTTTCAATCGCAGCGGCCGATTCCTGTTCACTGGCAAACCGAAATGTTGTTTTTGGCTTCCACCATTTTAAAAACACAGCAAGTGCAGCCATCGAAACCAGAGCGGACAAAACATCCGGCAGCTCAGGCCCTAAAAAATTAGAACTGAGATATTGAACAACAGCAAAGGAAACACCGGAAACGAGAATCGCCGGCCAAACTTCAAAGGCTTTCCTGAACCCACTCATGATAATGATTAAATAAAGAGGAATAAATACGGATAGAAACGGCAGCTGCCGCCCGACCATTTGCGAAATCTCCATCGCCGGAATCCCTGTCGGCCCTTCTACAGCTGTAATCGGAATCCCAATCGCCCCAAAGGCCACAGGGGCTGTATTGGCGATCAAACAGATTCCCGCCGCATAAAGAGGGTTAAAGCCGAGACCGACCAGCAGCGCGGCAGAAATGGCGACCGGCGCCCCGAAGCCCGCCGCTCCTTCTAAAAAAGCACCGAATGAGAAAGCGATCAGAAGCGCCTGAAGCCGGCGGTCATCGGTAATCGAGAGAACAGAGCTGCGAATAATATCAAACTGTCCCGTTTTCACAGTGATTTTATACAAAAAAACAGACGTTACAATGATCCAGCCGATCGGCAAAATCCCGTATACGGCTCCTTGTGTAGCGGACATCAGCGCTTTTTCCGCCGGCATCCGATAAACCAATACAGCAATCACAAGCGCGATCCCCAAGGTGGACAAGCCCGCTGTATACCCCTTCATCCGTTTAATCGCGAGTGCCCAAAAAAAGAAAATAATCGGTACAAGTGCGGCAAGCGCTGATAAAAGCAAATTTCCCCCTATAGGCGTAAATGCCTGTGTCCATTGCATCCCAAACCCCTCCTTGAAACATAAACCGGCGTTATATGTAAGCGGTTTCTAAAGATGATATGATCATCTGATGACTGGGTAATAAGACCAGTTACCTAGCATTATATTTTGAAAAAAATCAAAGTACAAGACTTTTTGACAAAATTGTCAAAATCTTTTGGTGGCCCCCAAAACAGAGTATAATAGATCGTAACCAGCCAGACCTACAAGTTACGGGGTGAATTGCATTGAAATACAAACAGATTAAAACAAAGAAAATATATGAAGAAGTGGCGGATGCATTATTAGATATGATCAAAACCGGCGAATTGAAGCCGGGAGATAAATTGGACTCCGTTCAGGCGCTTTCTGAAAGCTTTCAAGTCAGCCGCTCAGCGGTCCGCGAAGCACTTTCTGCATTAAAAGCGATGGGGCTTGTCGAGATGAAACAGGGAGAAGGCACGTACTTGAAGGAATTTGAACCGAATCAAATTTCTCAGCCGCTCTCAGCCGCGCTTCTTATGAAAAAAGAGGACGTCAAGCAGCTGCTCGAGGTCAGAAAACTGCTTGAAATCGGCGTGGCGTCATTAGCTGCTGAAAAAAGGACGGAAGAGGATCTCGAAAGAATTCATGCTGCGTTAAAGGAAATGAGCAGCATTGAAGCGGACGGGGAGCTGGGCGAGAAAGCAGACTTCGCATTTCATCTGGCGCTTGCTGACGCTTCCCAAAATGATCTTCTCAAACATTTGATGAATCATGTTTCATCATTGCTGCTGGAAACGATGAGAGAAACACGGAAAATCTGGCTGTTTTCCAAAAAGACCTCAGTTCAGCGGCTTTATGAGGAGCATGAACGGATTTACAAGGCCGTGGCAGCACAGGATGGAGCGCAGGCGGAGGCTGCCATGCTGGCGCATTTGACGAATGTGGAAGATGTGCTTTCGGGATATTTCGAGGAAAATGTGCAATAACCAACTCATTTCCCGGGCAATTCTGCCGGTGCCGCATGATACAAACAACCGAGACTGAGCCGCAAATGGTTCAGTCTTTTTACATGATGCAGTAAGGGCCTTGTGCACTTGACATTTACGGAAAAGGAAGTAAAATGTTTTACTAAAATGAACGGCAAGCTGAATAATGGAGGCAGATGCAATGGCGACAATTAAAGATATCGCGCAGGAAGCGGGATTTTCGATTTCAACCGTTTCCCGCGTTTTAAATAACGATGAAAGCCTTTCTGTTCCTGATGAGACACGGGAGAAAATCTATGAAGCGGCAGAAAAGCTCAATTACCGCAAGAAAACAGTAAGGCCGCTAGTGAAACATATTGCGTTTTTATATTGGCTGACAGATAAAGAAGAATTAGAAGATGTCTATTTTAAAACGATGAGATTAGAGGTAGAGAAACTGGCGAAAGCATTCAATGTCGACATGACCACTTATAAAATATCGGATGGAATCGAAAGCATTCCTGAACATATCGAAGGGTTTATTGCCGTCGGCACATTTTCTGATCAAGAGCTGGCTTTCCTCAGAAATCTCACTGAAAACGGCGTCTTTATCGATTCAACTCCTGATCCAGATCATTTTGACTCGGTAAGGCCTGATTTAGCCCAAATGACAAGAAAAACGGTAAACGTCCTGAGCGAGAAGGGGCATAAGACCATCGGGTTTATCGGCGGCACATACAAAAATCCCAACAACAATCAGGATGAAATGGACATCCGCGAACAAACCTTCAGATCCTATATGAGGGAAAAAGGCATGCTGGACGAGCGGTATATTTTCTGTCATCGCGGGTTCTCTGTGGAAAACGGGTACCGCCTGATGACAGCAGCGATTGACACATTAGGTGATCAGCTCCCGACCGCTTTTTTGATCGCGGCGGACCCGATTGCAGTAGGCTGTCTGCAAGCCCTGAATGAAAAGGGAATTGCCATACCGAACAGGGTGAGCGTTGTGAGCATCAACAACATCAGCTTCGCAAAGTATGTCTCGCCCCCTCTGACAACGTTTCATATTGATATACATGAATTGTGTAAAAATGCTGTTGAAATGCTGCTTGAACAAGTGCAAGACAAAAGAAGAACGGTAAAAACATTATACTTGGGGGCGGAATTAATCGTCAGAAAGAGTATGAATTAACAATGGCTTAGGAGACTAAGTCATTTTTTATTTAGGTAAAAAAATTTACTGATGGAGGTAAATAGTTTGTTTACACATTTTCTCGGGCGTGCTATATTATTTTAAAAGCGCTTTCATTCATATGAAAAGGGTGACAATCAATGAAAATGGTAAAAAAGTGTTCCGTACTCATGCTCTGCTCGGCTGTCAGTTTATCCTTGGCGGCTTGCGGCCCAAAGGAAAGCAGCAGTGCCAAATCAAGTTCAAAAGGGTCAGAGCTTGTCGTGTGGGAGGATAAAGAAAAGAGCATGGGCATTAAAGACGCCGTTGCTGCGTTTGAAAAAGAGCATGATGTAAAGGTTAAAGTCGTGGAAAAACCGTATGCCCAGCAGATTGAAGATTTGCGGATGGACGGACCGGCCGGCACGGGGCCTGACGTGTTAACAATGCCAGGTGACCAAATCGGAACGGCTGTGACGGAAGGATTACTTAAGGAATTACATGTCGAAAAGGACGTTCAATCGCTCTATACTGACGCTTCCATTCAGTCTCAAATGGTAGATCAAAAGCTTTATGGGCTGCCTAAAGCGGTCGAAACGACAGTGCTTTTTTACAACAAAGATCTCATCTCAGAGAAGGAATTGCCGCAAACGCTGGAAGAGTGGTACGACTATTCTAAAAAGACAGCTGACGGAAGCAAGTTTGGATTTTTAGCCCTGTTCGATCAAATTTATTACGCGGAAAGTGTGATGAGCGGATACGGCGGATACATTTTCGGTAAGAATCAAGACGGCAGCTATAACCCGTCTGACATCGGGATCAATAATGAAGGCGCTGTTAAAGGTGCGGCGCTGATTCAAAAGTTTTATAAAGAGGGTTTATTCCCGGCAGGCATTATTGGAGAACAAGGGATTAATGTGCTGGAATCACTGTTCACAGAAGGAAAAGCCGCCGCGATTATTTCGGGCCCGTGGAATGTAGAAGCCTTTTCGAAAGCAGGAATCAATTATGGCATAACGAAACTGCCGAAGCTGGAAAATGGGAAAAACATGAGCTCCTTTATCGGCGTCAAAAGCTACAACGTCAGTGCGTTTTCAAAGAATACAGAGCTGGCGCAAGAATTAGCCGTTTTTCTCGCGAACGAAAAGAATTCTAAAACACGATATGAACAAACGAAGGAAGTCCCTGCTGTGAAATCCTTAGCCAATGACCAGGCTATTATGAAAAGCGAGGCGGTACGGGCTGTTACTGAACAATCCCGCTTCTCAGAGCTGACGCCGAATATCCCGGAAATGAATGAAATATGGACGCCGGTTGATTCGGCATTACAAACGATTGCAACAGGAAAAGCGGATCCCAAACAAGCATTGGATCAAGCAGCTGAAACGGCCAAAGGACAAATCAAGGCAAAGCACAGCGGAAAATAAAGAGAAAGCTAGATTCGTATGGTAAGAGAGGTGAAAACGGTGCAGCATCGTCAAATCGCTTTGTTCCTGTCAATCATCCCGGGGCTGGGGCAATTTTATAACAAGCAATGGATAAAAGGTTTTGTCTTTCTTTTCTTAGGCGCATCGTTTTTTGCGGTCTTTGGAGATCTGCTCAATATGGGGTTTTGGGGAATCTTTACTCTGGGAACAGAAGTGCCGCGGGATAATTCCGTGTTTCTCCTGGCGGAAGGGATTATCGCTGTGATTGTGACCTGCTTTGGCCTTGCGGTGTATTATGCGAATCTTCGCGATGCGTTTCAAAGCGGAAAACGGCGTGATGAAAACAAGCCGTTGGGTTCCCTAAAGGAACAATACCAAAATATCATTTCTCAGGGCTATCCTTATGTTGTCAGCGGCCCATCTTTGTTTATTTTAATATTCGCCGTGGTTTTTCCGATCTTGTTCAGCTTTGCATTAGCTTTTACAAACTATGATTTGTACCATTCCCCTCCTGCTAAATTAATCGATTGGGTCGGTTTTCAAACCTTCTCAAACATCTTCACAGTTGATATTTGGAGGTCGACTTTTTTTGATGTGCTGGCTTGGACGGTGGTTTGGACACTTGCCGCATCCACACTGCAAGTCAGTTTAGGGATTTTTCTCGCGATCATTGTCAATCAGAAAGACATTCGTTTTAAACGCTTTTTCCGGACGATTCTGATTTTGCCCTGGGCCGTTCCCGGATTTGTTACGATTTTAATTTTTGCAGGGCTGTTTAATGACAGCTTCGGCGCGATGAATCACGACATCTTGGCTTTTTTCGGGATAGAGCCTCTTCCGTGGATGACAGATGCCAATTGGTCTAGGCTTGCGCTGATTCTCATGCAGGGCTGGCTCGGGTTTCCGTACATCTTTCTTGTCTCAACAGGCGTGTTGCAGTCGATCCCGGACGATCTGTATGAAGCAGCCACGATTGATGGCGCTTCTGTCTTCGCAAAGCTGAGATACATCACGCTTCCAATGGTGTTCATTGCCATGGCTCCGATTATCATTACTCAGTTTACGTTTAATTTTAATAACTTTAATATTATCTATCTATTCAATGGCGGCGGTCCGGCTGTCACCGGATCAACAGCTGGCGGGACAGATATCCTCGTTTCGTGGATTTATAAATTGACAATGCAGTCCAGCCAATATTCACTCGCCGCAGCTTTAACGATTTTATTATCTGTGTTCGTCATTTCCATTGCGTTGTGGCAGTTCAGACGGACGAAGTCTTTTAAAGAGGAGGCATGAGGCATGCTGGCAGATATGAAGGTCAGAAAATATATCCGTCTCCTTTTCTCTTACTTGTTGTTAGCCTGTATGACGGTCATCATTGTTTATCCTCTCCTTTGGACGGCAGGCGCTAGCTTTAACCCCGGCAACAGCTTGATCAGTACATCCATCATTCCGAAGCATCCGACATTCGACCATTACAAGGAATTATTTGCGGGCAAAGAAAGCCTTCAATATGTGCAGTGGTATATCAACTCAATGAAGATTAGCCTGTTTACGATGGCGGGGTCTTTGATCTGTGTGACTTTTACCGCCTATGCGTTTTCGCGGTTTCGATTTAAAGGGAGGAAATACGCTTTAACTCTCTTTTTATTGCTGCAAATGATTCCCCAGTTTTCGGCTTTAATTGCCTTGTTTGTATTGGCGCAAATCTTGGGGATGATCAATAGCCACTGGCTGTTAATCTTGCTTTATATCGGCGGCCTGATCCCGATGAATACGTATTTGATGAAAGGGTACATGGATTCCATCCCGATGGATTTAGACGAAAGCGCCAAGATTGACGGGGCCAGCAGCACAAGAATCTTCTTCCAGATCATTCTGCCATTATCAAAACCGATGGCGGCAGTGGTCGCTATGAACGGCTTTACCGGCCCGCTCGGAGATTTTGTGCTGTCCTCAACGATATTGAGAACGCCTGAATCATATACATTGCCCGTCGGCCTATTCAATTTAGTGAACGATGTCATGGGGGCCAGCTATACGACATTTGCGGCCGGAGCCCTGCTCATCAGCATCCCGGTTGCCGTCATCTTTATCATGCTGCAAAAGAATTTTGTGTCCGGATTAACTGCAGGGGGAACGAAAGGCTAGGAGAATAAGGAGGAGAATATGATGTCGAAGCTTGAAAAAACGCACGTAACAGAAGCAAAATTTATGCTCCACGGAGGAGACTACAATCCTGATCAGTGGCTTGATCGGCCCGATATTTTAGCTGATGATATCAAGCTGATGAAGCTTTCTCATACGAATACGTTTTCTGTCGGCATTTTTGCATGGAGCGCGCTTGAGCCGGTGGAGGGCGTATACCAATTTGAATGGCTTGATGATATTTTTGAACAGATTCACAGTATAGGCGGCCGGGTCATATTAGCAACACCAAGCGGAGCCCGTCCTGCCTGGCTGTCGCAAACCTATCCTGAAGTTTTGCGTGTCAATGCTTCCCGAGTCAAACAGCTGCACGGCGGAAGGCACAACCACTGCATCACATCAAAGGCCTACCGTGAAAAAACACGCCACATCAACCGGTTATTAGCAGAGAGATATGGCAATCATCCGGCGCTGTTAATGTGGCATATTTCAAATGAATACGGAGGAGATTGCCACTGCGAACAATGCCAGCATGCTTTCAGGGAGTGGCTGAAATCAAAATATGACAACAGCCTCAAGACATTAAATCATGCGTGGTGGACTCCTTTTTGGAGCCATACATTCAATGACTGGTCACAGATTGAAAGCCCTTCGCCGATCGGTGAAAATGGCTTGCACGGCTTGAACTTAGACTGGCGCCGGTTCGTCACCGATCAAACGATTTCGTTTTATGAAAATGAAATCATTCCGCTGAAAGAACTGACGCCTGATATCCCTATCACAACGAACTTTATGGCTGATACACCGGATTTGATACCGTATCAGGGCATCGACTACAGCAAATTTGCGAAGCATGTCGATGTCATCAGCTGGGACGCTTATCCGGTCTGGCACAATGACTGGGAAAGCACAGCTGATTTAGCGATGAAGGTCGGCTTTATCAACGACCTGTACCGAAGCCTGAAGCAGCAGCCTTTCTTATTAATGGAGTGTACGCCAAGCGCAGTCAATTGGCATAACGTCAACAAGGCGAAGCGCCCGGGCATGAATCTGCTGTCGTCCATGCAGATGATTGCCCACGGTTCGGACAGCGTTCTCTATTTCCAATACCGTAAATCACGCGGGTCATCAGAAAAATTGCACGGGGCAGTAGTGGATCATGACAATAGCCCGAAGAACCGGGTCTTTCAAGAAGTGGCCAAAGTCGGCGAGACATTAGAACGGCTGTCCGAGGTTGTCGGAACGATGAGGCCCGCTGAAACCGCTATTTTATATGACTGGGAAAATCATTGGGCGCTCGAGGATGCTCAGGGGTTTGCGAAGGCGACAAAACGTTATCCGCAAACGCTTCAGCAGCATTATCGCACATTCTGGGAACACGATATCCCTGTCGACGTCATCACGAAAGAACAAGATTTTTCACCATATAAACTGCTGATCGTCCCAATGCTGTATTTAATGAGCGAAGACACCATTTCCCGTTTAAAAGCGTTTACGGCTAACGGGGGCACTTTAGTCATGACGTATATCAGCGGAATTGTAAATGAGCATGATTTAACGTACACAGGCGGATGGCATCCGGACCTGCAGGCTATTTTCGGGATTGAGCCTCTTGAAACCGACACGCTGTATCCGAAGGATCGAAATGCTGTCAGCTATCGCAGCCAAACATATGAAATGAAGGATTATGCAACGGTGATCGATGTCAAGACCGCATCAGCAGAAGCGGTGTATCAAGAAGATTTTTATGCGCGTACGCCAGCGGTGACAAGCCATCAATATCAGCAGGGAAAGGCGTATTTTATCGGTGCGCGTTTGGAAGATCAATTTCATCGGGATTTCTATAAAGGACTGATCACAGACCTGTCGCTTTCTCCTGTTTTTCCGGTTCGGCACGGAAAAGGCGTCTCCGTACAAGTGAGGCAGGATCAGGACCATGATTATATTTTTGTCATGAATTTTACGGAAGAAAAGCAGCTGGTCACGTTTGATCAGAGTGTGAAGGATATGATGACAGGAGAAATCTTGTCAGGCGACCTGACGATGGAAAAATATGAAGTGAGAATCGTCGTAAACACACATTAGGCTGATGCTCCGCTCGATTTGGGCGGATTCTTTTTTCTTGTATATTTGAAAACGCTTACTTTGGAGAGAGGGGTGGAATCATGAGAAGCAGAGTGAAAATGTTCTTTGCGGCTGTTATCGTGTGGAGTGCATTCAGTTCAACGGGATATGCCGCTGCCATTGAGGGGGAGAAACATGTACCAGAGCTTCAGACAGATGAGCTTTTCGTTAAAAAAGTAGAGGGTATGAACAAGGATTTTATCAAAGGGGCAGATGTGTCCAGTGTTATTGCTTTAGAAAACAGCGGCGTCACCTTTTACAATACAAGCGGAAAACCTCAGGACATCTTTACAACCTTAAAACAAGCTGGCGTCAACTATGTTCGCGTCCGCATCTGGAATGACCCATATGATTCAAATGGCAACGGGTATGGAGGAGGAAACAATGATATCCAAAAAGCCATCGAAATCGGAAAAAGAGCGACAGCGAACGGAATGAAGGTGCTGGCCGACTTTCATTATTCTGATTTCTGGGCCGATCCTGCGAAACAGAAGGTGCCCAAAGCTTGGACGAATCTCAGCTTTGAAGCTAAAAAAGCAAAGCTCTATGAGTATACGAAACAAAGCCTTCAAAAGATGATCAAGGAAGGCGTCAACATCGGCATGGTTCAAGTCGGAAATGAAACAACAGGGGCATTTGCCGGCGAAACCGATTGGGCGAAGATGAGCCAATTGTTTAACGAAGGAAGCCGAGCGGTCAGGGAAACAAACCGCGGCATTCTGGTCGCACTGCATTTTACCAATCCTGAAACGACTGGAAGGTATTCATTTATTGCAGAAACACTACGCAAAAACAAAGTGGATTATGATGTGTTTGCCAGCTCGTATTATCCTTTCTGGCACGGCACAGTACAGAATTTGACCTCCGTGCTGAAGGCTGTCGCTGATACGTACGGCAAAAAAGTTATGGTCGCGGAGACATCATACACCTATACCGCTGAGGATGGCGACGGTCATGAAAATACAGCGCCAAAAAGCGGGCAGACGCTGCCATATCCAATGTCCGTTCAAGGCCAGGCAGATGCGATAAGAGATGTGATGCAGGCTGTAGCAAATACGGGCACGGCAGGACTTGGCGTTTTCTATTGGGAGCCTGCGTGGATTCCAGTCGGGCCGAAAACGCAAATAGAGAAAAACAAAGTGTTATGGGAAACGTACGGGTCAGGCTGGGCCTCCAGCTACGCTGCCGAATACGACCCTGAAGATGCCGGGAAATGGTATGGGGGAAGCGCTGTGGATAATCAAGCTTTGTTTGATTTTAACGGACACCCGTTGCCTTCCTTGCAGGTGTTTCAATATGCGGAGTCAGGACATAACCCGAAAAAACGCTGAAACAGAAAATCCATGAGATGTAACAAATCATTGTTATGTCTCATGGATGTTTTTATTTCAAATCAACTACTATAAAACATTCGTCATCACTTTTATGATGGGCTTCCTTATGTTGATGCAGTGATGTAAGCATTTTCTCTTTCAGGTCGGTAATAGGCAACTCGGGATGCTTCTTCAATAAATCAAATAAATAACATGAAGCCGTAGGGTCCATCACGCCATCTGTATAAAGAAGAAGCCTTCCGCCCTCCGTGTATGGAAGGCTGCTTGACTGAAACACTGTGTCTTCAAACATCCCGATCGGAGGCGCAGTTGCCTGCAGCAGATTTTGGGTTCCTCCGGCGCCCTGCCATAATGCCGGGGGATGCCCTGCGTTGACATAATCAATTCTTTGCCGGGCTGTATCAATCTCGAGATAAATGGCAGTGCAATAATGTCTTGCTTCCTCATCATTTTGAAACAAGCTGTGAAGATGGCGGTCTAATTCTTTCATGACTTTGCCGGGACTGAGACCTTGCGTGATCTGGCGCTGGAACAAAGGATGAAGAGACATCGTAATCAAAGCAGATGAAATCCCATGACCCATCACATCAAGGATAATAATGCCGTAACGGTGTTCATCGATTTGATAAAATCCGTATAGATCACCTGATAAGTCACTGGATGCTTTGTAATAAGACTCAATCTGAATCTGATCATTTACAATCGGTTCAGTCAACGAGTTTTCCTGAATCTTTCTGGCGAGCTCAAGCTCTCTTTTGGTGTTTAATTTAAATTGCTGATTTTGTTTGTTGATCTCAAGAAGCTCTTCTTGTTTAGCCTTCAGCGTTCCTAAAGCAATTTCTAATTCTGCATTGGCTTTCTGTTTGGCAAACAAAGCTTCCTGGGCTGCGTTTCTGGCCATCAGCAGTTCATTTTCATATTCATTTCGCTTCCGCATCGGAATCAGAACACACTCGGTGACAGATGCTCCGCGATCAGCTCTTACAACCGCATTGACAAGGACGGGAATTTCTTCTCCATCTCTTGTTTGCAGGGAAATGTACATTTCTTCAATGTGCTGCTCCAGTTTCAAAAGTGGAACAAAATAAAGCTGGTAGAAAAGCTGTGCGGAAACGGTCAAGATCGTATCCATATGCTCGCCGATTACCTGTTCCTGCTCATATTTTAGGATGTTGAGCAGGGTGCGGTTGACCGCTATTATTGAACCCTCTTCTGACAAAGTGAGGAAACCGCATGGTGCATTATTCAATTGTTTGTCCATTCAGAGGGTCACCTCTATCCCTTTCGTTCCGTATCACACGTGTGCTTTCAAATAATCGCTGATCAGCTGTATCGTTTCTTCAGGATGGCTCATGTGGGGACAATGCCCGCGAGCCTCCATTTGTTTCAGTCTGCTATAAGGCAGGTGCTTATGCATATACTCACCTACTGCTGCCGGTGCGATGATATCATCTGCGCATTGGAGGATAAGAGAGGGAACCGTTACCTTCGAAAGATCCTCCCGGTGATCAGAAAAAAACGCTGCTTTCGCGAATTGGCGGGCAATCACAGGGTCAGTAGAACAAAAACGGCTTTCAAGCTCTTCCCTGATTTCAGGCCGGTCTGGCTGATTCAGAACGGTGGCCGCAAATACAGTTGCCCAGCCTATGTAATTTTTCTCCATCATCTCCAGCAAGCCAAGGAGCTGCTCCTCCTCAAATCCTCCGTAATACTCAGGCGGGTCATTCAAATAGCAAGGAGAAGGGCCCACCATCACCAGATGGGAAAAGAGTTCCGGGCGGCGGATGGAAGCAAGCATCCCAATCACTGCTCCGACAGAGTGACCCACAAACACGGTATCTTCCAGATCTAAAGCTTCACAAACATCTAGAACATCCTGGGCATAGCCGTCAAGTGTCCGGTAACGATTCAGGTCATATGCGCGCAAATCTGAATGTCCCGAACCGACGTAATCAAATAAAATGACCTGATGATCTTCTTCGAAGGCCGGCGCCACGGCATTCCACACGCTTTGATCGCATCCAAAACCAGGTGCAAAAAAGATAGAGGCTTTGCCGCTGCCCTTCACCTTCACATCATTTCGAGACAAAATCGCTTCGTTCATGATTGGCTCCTTTCAGCCGGAAAGTAAAATAAAGTTCAATATGTATATCATAACACTCGGGCGGTTTGAAGAGGGTGTCTTTCTATGAAAGTAAATAGCAGTTTAAAAGAAAGAGGACATCCGGCATAGGAGAGCTGGATGAATTGGAAGATGTAGAGGATGGATGGCCTAGGCACCTGCGGCGGGAAAGAATATGACATTTGTCACTCAATCATCATGACACCCCATACTAACATCATCATCTCA
Source organism: Bacillus sp. G16 (assembly GCF_021282335.1). NCBI lineage: Bacteria > Bacillati > Bacillota > Bacilli > Caryophanales > Bacillaceae > Bacillus > Bacillus sp. G16. Next base: position 169,371 of record NZ_JAJSOZ010000001.1, read on the forward strand.
GTCATTTTACAATCAATGTAAGCCATCAGGAGGTGCTCATGTGATGAATGAGGCAGTATCAGTAAGCAATGTGACAAAACATTTCCAGCAAAAAACAGCTGTAAACAACATCAGCTTCAGCATTGAAAAAGGAGAAATTGCAGCCATTCTCGGACCGAATGGGGCAGGGAAGACGACCGTTATCTCCATGATATTAGGATTGCTGAAACCGACTAAGGGAGAAATCAAACTATTTAACCGGCTTCCCGATGATCAACGGGTTCGCGAAAAAATAGGCGTGATGCTGCAGGAAGTGAGTGTCATGCCGGGGCTAAAGGTGAATGAAATCCTCGAACTCTTCCGAAGCTATTATCCGAATCCATTGTCCATGAAAGAACTCGTTTCGTTAACAGCACTCACAAAAGAAGACTTGAAAACAAGAGCAGAAAAATTATCCGGCGGACAAAAACGCCGTTTGAGCTTTGCTTTGGCTCTTGCCGGGAACCCGGAGCTGCTTATATTCGATGAACCGACAGTCGGAATGGACACATCATCAAGACATCGATTCTGGCAGACCATTCATGGGCTGGCGGATCAAGGGAAAACGATTATTTTCTCAACTCACTATTTACAGGAAGCAGATGATGCCGCACAGCGAATCTTATTTTTTGCTGATGGACGGCTTGTGGCAGACGATTCACCAATGCAGCTCCGCTCTAGGATTCAAAAACAGTCTGTTTCCTTTACGCTTCATTCAGATGAATCATTGGAAAAGCTGTCTCGTCACCCGGAAGTAGAGCGAGTGATCCAAAAGCATCAGAGAACCATCATCCAAACATCAAATACAGACAAAGTGTTAGCGCTGATCTTTCAAGAAAACATACATGCACGCAATATTCGAATTGAGCAAGGAACGCTTGATGAGGCATTTCGCCAGCTGGCTGACGGAAACAGGGAGGCGATGTGAGTGAACATGCTCCAGAAGCAAAGCATAGCTGAAATGAAAAGGGTGCTTAGGAATAAGTACTTTGTGCTTTGGTCGCTGATGATGCCGATTGCCTTTTATTATCTCTTTACCAATGTAGTGAATACCAACGTCCCTGATCAACGTGCATGGGACGCCCATTACTTAATGTCGATGACAGTCTTCAGCGTGATGGGTTCTTCTATCATGACGCTTGGAATCCGTATGGTTCAAGAACGGTCACAGGGCTGGACTGCCTTTATCCGCATTACGCCTCTTCCGGATCATATTTATTTATCAGCTCAGATGATTGGCCAAAGTGTGATTCACGTTTTATCCATTACCGTCATTTTTCTTTTCGGCGCCATTATCAATGACATTGCCTTGTCACCGTTTGAATGGATCATGAGCGGACTGTGGATTTTGTTTGGCGCATTGCCGTTTTTAGCATTAGGCACACTAATAGGCCTCATGAGAAAAGTAGAAACAGCGGCCGGAATCAGTAATGTGCTTTACATGCTGCTGGCTTTAGGCGGTGGCATGTGGATGCCGTTTGAGGTCATGCCTGACATGATGCAGAACATTGGCCGGTGGCTTCCGTCTTATCATTTCGGGAGCGGAGCGTGGGAACTTGTCCGAGACGAATTCCCATCCTGGAAAAATATTCTGATATTAATCGCTTATTTGATGCTCTTCATGCTACTATCTAAGTATATTAGAAGAAAACAAGAAGCGGTGTAATACATGAAAAAGGCAGTATCAATTTTCCCGAAGCAATTCGGGTTTTTCCCTTATATCTTTCTGGTGTACATCATTATGCCGTTCCTCTCTTTATTGAAAGAATCAGGCATCAAACAGGTGATTGGATATGGCATGCTGGTCCTTTTTGTCGCAGCATATCGCCAGTTGTTCTGCAGCTTGGGCAGAGGATCGTTTACGTGTTGGCTCATCGTGCAAATGGCGGTTATTTTTATATACAGTCTGTTTTATGATATCAGCTATATGTACTTAGGTTTTTTCCCGGCAAACTTTGTTGGTTATTACAGAGAGAAAACGAAGTTTAACCGTGCTTTCTGCGGTTTAATCTTCATGCTGCTGCTCCCTTGTCTGTATCAATTATTTGCGAATTCGGTCTCAATTCGGGAGCTTTTCTCTATTCTTCCATTTCAGGTCATCATGCTCATTTCTCCATTCGGAATCCGTTCTATGTTTCGGAGAATAGAGCTTGAAACGAAGCTTGACCAAGCAAACGAACAGATAAGGGAACTCTCCAAAAGGGAGGAGCGCGTTCGAATCGCCCGTGATCTTCACGATACCCTCGGCCATACCCTGTCGCTCCTTACATTAAAAAGCCAGCTGATTCAGCGGCTGGCAACATCTGATCCAGAACGGACACGGCTTGAGGCAAAAGAAATGGAAATAAGCTCACGAGCCGCACTTAAGCAAGTTCGTGAGCTTGTTTCTGATATGAGAACGGTCACGATGACGGAGGAGCTCGCCAACATTCAGCACATATTAAAAACGGGGAACATTACCTTTCAATACGAAGGAGACGAAGACTTTTCAGCAATATCTCCCGTCACTCAAAACATTATCAGTATGTGTATGCGGGAAGCCGTGACCAATATCATCAAGCATAGCAAAGCAACCCACTGCGCCATCACCATTTCTCAGTTTGCTGACAAAATGAGGATTGTCATACGGGATGACGGAAAGGGAGCGGCAAAGGAGAAAACATTTGGGAATGGCTTGCGGGGAATGGAAGAACGGCTCATGCTCATTGAAGGCGGATTAACGCTTTTAGCCCATAACGGAACGGTTTTGACACTGACGATTCCGCTTATTAAAAAAGCAGAATGATAGGAGGACGAAAAGAATGATTCGTCTGTTTATTGCTGAGGACCAGCGAATGCTTTTAGGCGCTTTGGGATCTCTGCTTGATTTAGAAAAGGATATGACAGTCATCGGACAAGCATTAAACGGGGAAGAGGCGCTAAAAGCCATTTTGAAGCTGGAGCCGGATGTGTGCATCATGGACATTGAAATGCCGGTTCGAAGCGGGCTGGATGTGGCAGAGGCATTAATGCAAAAAGGCTGCGGCAGCAAGGTCATTATATTAACCACCTTTGCCCGCCCCGGATATTTTGAACGCGCCGTCAAAGCCGGCGTACATGGCTACCTGCTGAAAGACGGGGAAATTGACGATCTGGCCGATGCCATCCGAAAGTGTGTAAAGGGAAAACGAGTGTTCAGCCCGGAGCTGACGTTTAATATGATTAGAGACGAAAATCCGCTCACTGTAAGAGAGCAAGAAATTCTGCGGCTGGCGGCTTTAGGCAAGACAACAAAAGATATTACGCTTGAACTCTATTTATCTCAAGGCACAGTCCGAAACTATATATCAGAAATCATCCAAAAGCTTGATGCGAAAAATCGGACAGAAGCCGCCAGCATTGCTGAGGAAAAGGGCTGGATTTAACCATATGTTTTTCACCATCACGGCACTCCTGGGAGATCAGGAGTGTTTTTTATATGCCCGCAAATGAAAATATCCCCAGAAAACCCTTTCCTTCCATTATCAGAATAGTGTACGATATTCATATAGTTATTTTAACTCAGGTCATCTGATGACCTGATCATATATTGGGGATGAGAGAGGGGTTCATCATGAAAGTCTCACTTTTTGTCACTTGTCTTGTTGATATGTTTCAAACAAACGTAGGAAAAGCAACGGTTGAGCTGCTTGAGCGGCTTGGGTGTGAGGTTGATTTTCCGGAGGGGCAGATCTGCTGCGGCCAGCCGGCTTACAACAGCGGTTACGTGAATGATGCCAAAAAAGCAATGAAACGAATGATTGAAACGTTTCAGGAGTCAGATTATGTCGTCAGTCCATCCGGTTCCTGCACCACAATGTTCAGGGAGTATCCGCACCTGTTTAAAGATGACCCGAAATGGGCGGATAAAGCGCAGAAGCTTGCGGATAAAACGTATGAATTAACGGATTTCATCGTGAACGTCCTCGGGGTGGAGGATGTCGGCGCAACCCTTCATAAAAAAGCAACCTTACATACGTCATGCCATATGACAAGGCTCCTCGGGGTATCGGAGGAGCCGATGAAGCTGCTGAGTCATGTGAAAGGGCTTGAATTCACGCCGCTTCCGGGCAAACACAATTGCTGCGGATTCGGAGGAACATTCTCCGTCAAAATGGCGCAGATCTCTGAACAGATGGTCGATGAAAAAGTCGCATGCGTCGAAGAAACGGAAGCAGAGGTGCTGATCGGTGCTGACTGCGGCTGTTTGATGAATATCGGGGGACGGCTTGACCGAAAAGACAAGAATGTCAAAGTGATGCACATCGCCGAAGTGCTCAACAGCAGATAAAACTGGATTCAGAGGGGGAAAGGATCATGGCGATGAAAATCGGTACTGACGCTTTTAAAGAGCGGGTATCACAGGGGATTGATAATGAATTTATGAGAGGCGCTGTTTCAGGTGCGCAGGAACGTCTGCGGACACGGCGCCTTGAAGCAGCCGAAGAGCTGGGAAACTGGGAAGAGTGGCGCTCGCTATCAGAGGAAATCAGGCAGCATGTCCTTGAAAACCTCGATTTCTATCTCGGCCAGCTTGCGGAAAATGTGGCGAAAAGAGGCGGGCATGTCTATTTCGCGGAAACATCGGAAGAGGCGTCTTCTTACATTCGCGATGTCATTCAAAAGAAGAACGGGAAGAAAATCGTGAAATCAAAATCAATGGTCACAGAGGAAATCAATCTGAATGAGGTGCTGGAACAGGAAGGCTGCGAAGTCGTCGAAACCGACCTCGGCGAGTATATTTTGCAGATTGATGATCATGATCCGCCGTCACATATCGTAGCGCCCGCCCTTCATAAAAATAAAGAGCAGATACGCGATGTGTTTAAAGAGAGGCTGGACTATCAACATACAGAAAAACCGGAAGAGCTCGTCATGCATGCGCGCACCATCCTCCGGGAAAAGTTTCTGGAAGCGGATATCGGCATTACCGGCTGTAACTTCGCCATCGCTGACACGGGCTCTGTCAGCCTTGTGACCAATGAAGGTAACGGACGGCTTGTGAGCACTTTGCCGAAAACGCAAATCACCGTGATGGGCATGGAGCGGATTGTCCCGTCATTTTCTGAATTTGAAGTGCTTGTCAGCATGCTGACAAGAAGCGCTGTCGGACAGCGGCTGACAAGTTATATTACGGCTTTGACAGGCCCGAAGCTGGAAGGGGAAGTGGACGGGCCGGAGGAATTCCATCTTGTCATTGTTGACAATGGCCGCTCCAACATTCTCGGTACGGAATTCCAGTCTGTGCTGCAATGTATCCGCTGTGCCGCCTGTATCAATGTCTGCCCTGTGTACCGCCATGTCGGCGGACACTCTTACGGCTCAATTTATTCGGGGCCGATCGGAGCGGTTTTATCGCCGCTGCTCGGTGGTTATGACGATTTTAAGGAGCTGCCGTACGCGTCTACATTGTGCGCGGCTTGTTCAGAAGCCTGCCCGGTCAAAATTCCGCTTCACGAGCTGCTTCTCAAGCATCGCCAGAACATCGTCGAAAAAGAAGGAAGAGCGCCGATCAGCGAAAAGCTTGCGATGAAAGCGTTCGGACTTGGCGCGTCCTCTTTGTCGCTTTATAAAATGGGCTCAAAATGGGCGCCAGCCGCCATGACGCCTTTTACAGAGGACGAAAAAATTTCGAAAGGACCCGGCCTGCTCAAAAGCTGGACACAGATCCGCGACTTCCCGGCACCGCATAAATCAAGATTCAGAGACTGGTTTACAGACAGAGAAACAAGTGAACGCACGAAGGAGGAGCAGTGATGACGAAGGGAACCGTTCAGAATCAGGAGAGCTTTTTAAACCGGATCGCATCACGCTTGGGCCGTGAAAGAAGAACAGGAGGCGTGGCAGTCCCTGAGTGGGCGCACCAACCGCAATATAAAACACTTGAAGGATATTCAGCAGATGACTTAGTGACAGTGCTCAAAAACCATTGTGTCAAAATCCATACAGAGCTGATTGAAACCGATTCAACCGGCCTTTACGATGCCCTCCGCGAACAAGTCAGCCGGTTTTCCGGAGGCCCTGTCATCATTCCGAAAGACTCCCGCTTTGAAGCATACGGACTAAAAAGCCTGCTTACCAAAGACTGGCCGAGCGATGGAACACCGGTCTGGGAGTGGGATGCTGACAAAGGCGAAGAAAATATCAAAAAAGCGGAGCAAGCCAATGTAGGGATCACATTCAGTGAAATCACACTGGCAGAGTCGGGGACGGTTGTCCTCTTTTCCTCAAAAGACATCGGCCGGTCCGTCAGCCTTCTGCCGACGACCTATATTGCGATTGTGCCGAAATCAAGCATTGTGCCGAGAATGACGCAAGCCAGTGATATCATCCGCCAAAACATTGCGGACGGCGTCACTGTTCCCTCATGCGTCAACTACATTACCGGACCGAGCAACTCAGCCGACATCGAAATGGATTTGGTCGTCGGGGTGCACGGACCTGTAAAGGCTGCATACATTCTCGTATCTGATCGCTGATCTCAGGAAGCCCGGCATGTGCTGCCGGGCTTTTTGCTTGAAAAAACTTCAACTTCCAATTTTTTGGCCGATGAGAAGAGTATGACTTGAAAAAGGAGGAAATGCGATGAAAAAATGGCTGATTATTGCTGTTTCACTGGCAATTGCGATCGTGCTGTTTATGTATACAAAAACAGAAGCGAAGGCAGCCGGCATGACATTAGGCTACACCACTGGAGATACGGCCTCATACAATTCTCTTACGAAATATCATTCATACATGAATTCCATCGCCACAGATACGTTTGCCTTTGAAAAAAACGGACAAGTCATTGGCGATGCCCCGAGCAAGCAGCTGACATATGCGAAAAAGAAAAAAATCAAGACATGGGCTGTCATTTCAAACTATAATGACGCCATATACGATTTTGACGGAGATTTAGCAAAGCGGGTCATGAGTAATAAAACAGCGAAAAAACGATTCACAGATCAGCTGATAGCACTGGCCAAAAAGCACTCATACTACGGTATCAATATCGATTTTGAAGCAGTGCATCCAGAAGACCGATCCAAATACTCAAGCTTCATTCAATATGTCTCACAGGTCCTGAAAAAGAAACATATTAAAACAATGGTTTCCGTTCCGGCCAAAAGCGCCGATGATCAAAACGATGACTGGAGCTGGCCGTATGATTATGCGAAAATCGGTAAATATGCCGACTACGTACAAGTCATGACTTACGACGAACATGGTATTTGGGGCGAGCCGGGATCAGTGGCAAGCACAAGCTGGATCAAAAGCTCTCTGCAGTTTTCAGTCAAGAAAATCAAAGCCAATAAAGTCATTATGGGAATCCCTGCGTACGGCTATGACTGGGATGTAAAAGACGGAAGCGGCAGCGCCATGCGGGAATGGAATGAACTTATGTCCCTCATCAAGAAGCAGAAAGCAAAGCCGGCATTCAACAAAAAATCAGGTTCGATGACGTTTTCTTACGTTGACAAAAAGAAGCATAAACATGTCGTGTGGTATGAAAATGAAAAAACCGTTCAAACGAAAAGCCATCTGGCAAAGCAATATAAAATAGCAGGTGTCTCAGTCTATGCATTAGGAAACGAGTCAGAATCCTTTTGGAAAGCCATCCAAAAAGGGACAAAATAACAGTTTCTTTTTTCTCTGAAGTTATTGACAGGGAAAAGAGAAGCACGTATATTATGTTAATATATTCAGATCATAAAATTTAAGTTTTTCAGAAAACTACAACACATAGAATGGGAGCAGTAAAAGAAAGCGATCAGAAAAGAGAGCTGCGGGGTGGTGCGACGCAGCCTGATTCTTCTTTGAACTCGCCCGGGAGTGGTAAGACGGAACGGAATAGATTGAATATTCCCTATGTTTTAACGGCTAACCTTCGTTACAGGTCAAAAGCTGGATTCTTTACGAAGAATCAACAAGAGTGGTACCGCGGTCAGCCAAAGGCTCGTCGTCTCTTTATCTATTAGATAGGAGACGGCGGGCTTTTTTTGTTTTTGAAAATGAGAAGGAGAGGTACAAGAGGATGAAAAAGGACAATCAGACGTTAAAACGCACGATGACGTCCCGCCATATTATGATGATGGCGCTGGGCGGAGCAATCGGCGCAGGTTTATTTAAAGGGAGCAGCTCAGCGATCGATGTGGCAGGTCCATCTGTCATTATCGCATACCTGCTCGGCGGAATTATTTTGCTGTTTATTATGCAGGGGCTCGCGGAAATGGCTGTGCGCAACCGTAACGCCAGAACCTTCCGAGATCTTGTCCAGCAGGTATTAGGAAATTACGCTGCTTATTTCTTGGATTGGATATACTGGAAAATGTGGGTGCTTAACATTGCGGCTGAAGCTGTTGTCGCTGCGATCTTTATTCAATATTGGCTGCCGGGCTGCCCGATCTGGGTGCTGGCATTAGGGATTTCTCTTATCGTCACGATTGTGAACTTGCTTTCTGTTAAAATCTTTGCCGAAACTGAATATTGGCTGGCAATGATCAAGATTACCGTTATTATTGTCTTTATTATTTTAGGATTATTGCTCTTATTTGTATCATTCGGTGATCATACAGCTGCCGGGTTTTCAAACCTGACAGAGCACGGCGGATTTTTCCCGCACGGCGGCACAGGGCTGATTACGGCGATGCTTGTCGTGATCTACTCCTACGGCGGTACAGAAATTATCGGTGTGACGCTTGCTGAGACAAAGAATCCTGAAAAGGTTGTCCCGAAAGCAGTCCGCAGCACATTGACACGGATTGTCGCGTTCTACCTGCTGCCGTTTTTCATCATCGTCAGCCTGATTCCATGGAATCAAGTCAATTCCGTTCCAGAAAGTCCTTTCGTCATGGTCTTTAAAATGGTAGGTATTCCGGGCGCGGATCATATCATGAACGCAGTCATCCTGCTGGCGATCATTTCTTCAATGAATTCAGGTTTATACGGATCATCACGCATTTTATATACACAGGCTACTGACGGAAGGCTCCCGAAGATCTTTTCGAAGCTCTCATCGAAAAATGTACCGATGTTTGCGATTCTGATGTGCACTTCTTCTCTCTATATTGGCGTATTGATTTCTTTGTTCGCAGGAAGCCAAACGTTTAATTACTTAATGGGATCATTGGGGTATACCGTTTTATTCATTTGGCTGATCATCGGATTTGCTCATTTGAAATCGAGAAAAGAGCAAACAGAAACACCGGCCTATTATGTAAAATGGTTCCCGTACACGACATGGTTTGCGGTTTTGGCGTTACTCGCCATTCTGATCGGGGTCATCATGACAACGTCAATTGTCATTACCCTCATCACTGCGGCGATTTATCTTTTGATTACAATTTTTTATTGGATCAATGGACGTAAACATCAGTAAATGAGAAACCTCTTGTCACAACGACAAGAGGTTTTTTTATTATTGTGCAGCCTTCTCATTTACACCAATCGCCGCCGCTTTCTGTGCTTTTGATTTTGAATTCACGAGGCAGATGCTCGTCACAATCAACAGCAGACCCGCCAAGAGGCTTAAGGTAAGCGGTTCATGAAGGAAAATGGAGCTTGCCACGATCGAAATGAGCGGAATCAAAAAGGTATAGGATGCGACCTTGCTTGCTTCCCCTGAACCGACAAGTGTAAAAAAGACAAGCCATCCAAGCGCGATAACGAAGACAGAGATGAACAACAGGCTCGTAATAAACGGAACTGTCCATTGGATTGCAGAAAAGCTTTCTGTCCAAAAGCCGGATATAAGCAGAAACACGCTTCCGATCGTCAGCTGCAAAGCGACCATCCAGATGGAATCGACGCGGCTGCCTGTTTTTTTCATATATATTGTCCCGAGCGCCCAGCTGAGTGCGGAGCCGAGAGCCAGCAGAACCCCAATGACAGAAATATGCCCGCCAAAGCCTGCGGCACTGATGACAGCTACTCCCGCAAAACCGAGGATAAGCCCGATCACTTTCAGCGCAAACATGGATTCGCCGAGCCAAAGCCAAGAAAACACGCCCATCAGCACCGGCTGAAAGAAGACGATCGCGGAAAACAGTCCCGCCGGGAGGTAATTCAGCCCGATCGTTTGCAGGCCGTAGAATAACGTAATATTTAAAAGTGCAGAAACAAGATAAATCGGCCACGTTTCTTTTAATCGTAATTTATGAATACGCGGCAGTGCGACGATGACCAATAAAAGCCCGCCGATCAGTGTCCGGATGCCCGCGAACAATAATGGCGGCGAATAGGCGAGCGCTGCTTTCGACAACGGCCAATTGATGCCCCACGTGATGACGAGAAAGGCGAGAAGGATAGCTGTCTTCGTTTTTGAAAGCTGTTTCACTTTTCAATCACTCCTTGTAGAACTTTTCCATTATGATACTGTAGAATATAAGATAAATAAAATGAATCTTTTTTATAAGGAGCATAAGTAAATTGTTATGACCATTACACAATTAAGGGTTTTCGTAAAAATAGCTGAAACGGGGAGCTTTACAAAAGCGGGGCAGGCGCTGAACATGACACAGCCGGCTGTCAGCCATGCGATTTCTGCGATCGAGGCTGAGCTTGATGTGAAGCTGATCATTCGAGACCGCCGCAATGGCCTGATGCTAACCGATACGGGGAAAAAGATCTTAGTCCACATCAGGGAAGTCTTAAAAGGCATTGAAAAAGTTGAGCAAGTGGCAGCCGCGGAAAAAGGGCTTGAACTGGGAACGATCCATATCGGCACATTCTCAACTGCCTCGGCTTATTTTATGCCGAAGCTGATCAGTGAGTTTAAACAAAAATATCCGAAACTGGAGCTTGTGCTGCACGAAGGAACGGTAGATGAAGTCAAGGAGTGGCTTCACACGCGGATGATAGATGTCGGCATTCTTCTGTATCCGACGGAGGAAATCGAGTACATTCCGCTGAAAAAAGACAAAATGTCCGTCGTTCTCAGGGACGATCACCCGCTTTGCAGCCGTTCGGCCATTACGCTGAAAGATCTCGATCACGAACCGATGATCGTCTGTGACGGGGGCTATGAATCACCTTTTATCGATATGTTCAGGCAGGCGGGCGCTACACTGCACGCCGCTTTTACAGTCTATAACATTAACACCTCGATCAGTATGATCAGAGAAGGACTGGGCCTGGCGATCTTATCAGAAATGTCCATGTCGGGCATGCCGCTGCCGGAGCATGTGGTGACGCGGGATCTGGACCCGCCGGTATACCGTGATGTGCAGCTTGCTGTTCCGTCGCTAAAGGAGGCTTCTCTGGCGGCTAAACTCTTTATTGATATGGCGCAGGAGCTGTTTGGGGCAGAATAACGGTGCCAAACCGTTCGTTTTATATTGTTCGAATTTCATCGAATCAAATTCTTTTATTCCTGATTGCAGTTGTGTTATGGTGTGATAGAAGTCCTTTCGATCATGACTTGACAGCTTGAGGCTGTTTACTGATATCACAATTGCAAAGGAGAAAAACATGTCTACTCAACAACGCAAAGATACCTTGCTTTCTGTCTTGAATTTATCTCCGGTTGTTCAGGGAGGAACGGTTGCGGAATCATTCCGAAACAGCATGGACTTGGCGCGCCGTGCTGAGGAATGGGGCTATCATCGCTACTGGCTCGCTGAGCATCATAATATAGAAGGTGTCGCAAGCTCTGCCACCGCGGTTCTGATTGGCCATATTGCGGGCGGCACAAAGAAAATCCGCGTCGGTTCCGGCGGTATTATGCTTCCGAACCACTCATCACTAGTGATTGCCGAGCAATTCGGCACACTGGAAACGCTGTATCCCGGACGGATTGATCTGGGGCTCGGACGTGCTCCGGGAACGGACCAATTGACAGCAAGAGCGCTCCGCAGAAACATCAACAGCGGTGAAGATTTCCCGGAACAATTAGAGGAACTGCGCAATTACTTTAAACCATCCGGAAATGTGCGCAATCAAGTCCGCGCCATTCCGGGAGAGGGCATAGATGTGCCGATTTGGCTGCTGGGCTCAAGCGGCTTCAGCGCCCGTCTGGCAGGCGAACTAGGTCTTCCGTTTGCATTCGCCGCTCATTTTTCACCGGCGAATACGGTTCCCGCTTTGGAGCTGTACCGCAATTCCTTTACGCCGTCAGACGTGCTCGATGAACCGTATGCGATGGTCGGCGTAACCATTATCGCGGCAGATACAAACGAGAAAGCGCAGCACCTTGCGACTTCGCATTATCAAAGATTTCTTGACCTTGTCCGCGGCACGCCGAATCAGCTTAAGCCGCCTGTTGAGGATATGGATCAAATCTGGAGCCCGTATGAAAAAGCAATGGTCAATGAGCAGCTGAGCTCGACGATTGTCGGCGGTCCGGAAGAAGTGAAGGCGAAGCTCGAAGACTTTGTCAATACGACACAGGCTGATGAAATTATGGTCAACTCAGAAACCTTTGAACATACAGATAGAATGCGTTCGTTTGAAATCATCGCAGACGTTTGGAAAAACAGATAACAATTATAAAAAAAAGCAATGTAGCGGGGAGACCCATACATTGCTTTTTTATTCATTCAGTTTTCGTGCGGACTGGCGGATGATCAATTCAGGCTCAAAAATGACATCCTCCTGCTTCGGCTTTTTATGCTCTAAGCAGTCAATGACATATTTGGCAGCTGCTTTTCCAAGCACGGATTTCGGATGCTTCACAGAGGTTAATTTCACCTCGGAGATTTGCGCAAAATGCGAATCATCATACCCGACGATAGACATATCCTCCGGCACTTTGATATCCATCTCCCGCAGCATATCAATCACCTTCAGCGCAATTTCATCGTTATAACAAAGAATGGCTGTCGGCATATGCTTGCTGTTTTTCTCCAGTGTGGCCTTCACTTTCTCCAGCAGCCTTGATTCTTTTTCCTCCGTCGTAAATGTCACAATCATATCCGGAGAAGGGAATAGCTCACGATCCCGGTGCGCCTGAATAAACCCGTTCATCCGCTTCACACCTTGTGTATCATCAGCTTTAAAAATGCCCATCATGTGCGTGTGGCCGAGAGAAAGGAGATGCTCAGCCGCCATCATGCCGCCTTTCACATCATCCAAGGTAAAACTCGGTGCGGCAAGCTCAGCGTATGAAGCGTTAATCATCGCGAAAGGAATTCCGTTTTTCTCCAAATTTAAATAGTAGCCGATATTCGGCGTTTGCAGGGCGCTTTTTGTCGGCTCCACGATAAGTCCGTCGATATTCTGGGACAGCAGGTTCTCTAACCCTCTTCTTTCATTGTCCGGGTTGTTGTTTGTGCTGGTCAGCAGCATGGAGTATCCCTGCTCGCTTAAATAAGACTCGATTCCTCTGATGATGCTCGGGAAAATATAGTCTGATATGTAGGTTGTCAGAACACCAATCGTTTTATTGGAATGCAGCGCTGACTTAGCAGAGCGTGAAGCGACAAAGGTTCCCCCGCCTTGCACGCTGTACAGCAGACCTTGTGATACGAGGTCTCCGATCGCTTTGCGAATGGTATGCCGGCTGACGCCGAATTGCTGCATTAACTCGTTTTCGGTAGGGATCTTTTGATCAGGCAGTATTTTGCCTTGATTAATCCATGAACTGATTTCTTCTTTTACTTGAGCGTATTTTGGTAACATATCTATTCCTCCAAAATGTATACGGACAAATTTCAGTATATCACAGCGTTCTTTGTAAGAAAACATTGACAGAAAATGCAAACAAGATTATTCTATATTTGTACGTACTAATTAAATGAAATTTTCGTTAAATTTTAATATAAGTACGTACAATTACAAAGGTAAATGTAAACGCTTTACTCAACATTCGGGAGGGCAGGGAAATGAAGAATACTCCAACTCAATTAGAACCAAATGCTCCTGTAACAAGAAGCCATTCAATGGGATTTGTCATTTTGATCTCATGCGCGGCGGGACTTGGCGGCTTATTGTACGGCTATGACACGGCAGTGATTTCAGGCGCCATCGGTTTTCTGAAAGATTTATACAGCCTGAGTCCGTTTATGGAAGGTCTTGTGATTTCCAGCATTATGATTGGAGGAGTGGCGGGCGTCGGGATATCCGGATTTTTAAGCGACAGGTTCGGACGGAGAAAAATTTTAATGACAGCCGCTTTGTTATTTGCGATATCAGCAATTGTTTCGGCGCTTTCTCAAGATGTGTCTACCTTAATCATTGCAAGGATTATCGGGGGCCTTGGGATTGGGATGGGCTCATCACTCTCTGTTACGTATATTACGGAAGCGGCGCCGCCAGCCATCCGGGGAAGCCTTTCTTCCTTATATCAGCTCTTTACGATATTGGGCATATCCGCAACGTACTTTATTAATCTCGCTGTGCAGCGGTCTGGAACATACGAATGGGGCGTTCACACCGGCTGGAGATGGATGCTTGCTTATGGAATGGTGCCGTCCGTGATCTTTTTCCTCGTATTGCTCGTCGTGCCGGAAAGTCCGAGATGGCTGGCGAAAGCGGGCAAAACAAATGAAGCTTTAAAGATACTGACACGTATTAATGGGGAAACTGTCGCAAAAGAAGAATTAAAGAACATTGAGAACTCTTTAAAAATAGAACAAATGGGATCGCTCTCCCAGCTGTTCAAGCCGGGTCTCAGAAAGGCGCTTGTCATTGGAATCCTGCTGGCGCTCTTTAACCAAGTCATCGGCATGAATGCGATTACTTACTACGGGCCGGAAATTTTCAAAATGATGGGATTCGGTCAAAATGCCGGATTTGTGACAACCTGTATTGTCGGTGTTGTAGAAGTCATTTTTACAGTTATTGCGGTTTTGCTGATTGATAAAGTCGGACGAAAAAAATTGATGTCCATCGGTTCTGCTTTTATGGCTATTTTTATGATCTTAATCGGAACGTCGTTCTACTTTCAGTTAACAAGCGGATTTATGCTGATCTTCTTTATTTTAGGTTTTGTGGCGGCATTTTGTGTATCTGTAGGGCCGATCACATGGATTATGATTTCTGAAATCTTCCCGAATCATCTTCGGGCGAGAGCCGCAGGGATTGCGACCATCTTCTTATGGGGAGCAAACTGGGCGATCGGACAGTTTGTGCCAATGATGATCGACTCATTCGGGCTCGCCTATACATTCTGGATCTTTGCGGTGATTAATATCCTTTGCTTCCTGTTTGTCGTTACGATCTGCCCGGAAACAAAGAACAAATCGCTCGAAGAGATTGAAAAGCTCTGGATAAAATGAAAACGCTTTAAAAGAGCAGCCCTTTCTATTGGAAGGGCTGTTTATGTTGGGATGCACCTTTTGGCGTTTTCTGTATAAGATAAAGATATAAAGGAAAAAATATTGCTGGATAAAACCCCGCGGCATGAAAACTCTGCGATATTGTCGATGAATTGGCTCTTAACAGTTGAATAAACAATTCCACCCTGTTAAAATAATTAAAGAAAGCAGAAATAATTTTTTTTGGCTATGATGGGACGTTTTTTGTCATAGCGGGACATATAATGTCCAGCAAAAAAAGGAAGGAACGTTTGAGTCATGAACCAGTTAATACAAGCTCAAAAAAAATTATTGCCTGATCTTCTGGTCGTTATGCAAAAGAGGTTTGAAATCTTGCAGTATATCAGGCTGACAGAACCCATCGGGCGAAGAAGCCTGTCTGCCAGTCTCGGAATCAGCGAGCGTGTGCTGAGGGGCGAGGTTCAGTTTTTAAAGGAACAGAACCTGGTTGATATTAAAACAAACGGCATGACATTGACAGAAGAGGGCTACGAACTGCTTTCCGTTCTGGAAGATACGATGAAAGATGTTTTAGGTTTGACGCTTTTGGAAAAGACATTAAAGGAACGTTTAAATCTAAAGGATGCCATTATCGTATCCGGAGACAGCGACCAATCCCCATGGGTCAAAAAAGAAATGGGAAGAGCAGCTGTCGCATGTATGAAAAAAAGATTTTCAGGCAAAAATATCGTCGCTGTAACTGGCGGTACGACAATTGAAGCTGTCGCCGAAATGATGACGCCGGATTCTAAAAACCGCGAGCTTTTGTTTGTGCCCGCAAGAGGCGGTTTAGGCGAAGACGTGAAAAACCAGGCGAACACCATATGCGCGCATATGGCGGAGAAGGCTTCAGGCACTTACCGGCTTTTGTTTGTTCCGGGACAGCTGTCACAAGGCGCCTATTCATCTATTATTGAAGAGCCTTCAGTCAAAGAGGTGCTGAACACCATTAAATCAGCGAGTATGCTGGTTCACGGAATCGGCGAAGCTAAAACTATGGCTGAGCGGAGAAATACGCCTTTAGAAGACTTAAAGAAAATAGATGACAACGACGCGGTGACAGAAGCGTTCGGCTACTATTTTAACGCGGACGGCGAAGTGGTCCACAAAGTGCATTCTGTCGGAATGCAGCTGGATGACATAGACGCCATCCCCGATATTATTGCGGTAGCGGGCGGATCATCAAAAGCCGAGGCGATCGAGGCTTACTTTAAAAAGCCCCGCAACACGGTTCTCGTCACAGACGAAGGAGCCGCAAAGAAGTTATTAAGGGATGAATAATCCCTCAATATAAATATCTCTCACTTATTTAAAGGAGGAAACAATCATGGCAGTAAAAGTCGGTATTAACGGTTTTGGTCGTATTGGACGTAACGTATTCCGCGCAGCATTAAACAATCCTGAAGTTGAGGTAGTAGCGGTTAACGATTTAACAGATGCTAACATGCTGGCTCACCTTTTACAATATGATTCTGTACACGGAAAATTAGACGCTGAAGTTTCAGTTGACGGTAACAACCTTGTTGTTAACGGCAAAACAATTGAAGTTTCTGCAGAACGCGATCCTGCTAAACTTAGCTGGGGCAAACAAGGCGTTGAAATCGTGGTTGAATCTACTGGTTTCTTCACAAAACGCGCAGACGCTGCGAAACACTTAGAAGCTGGCGCGAAAAAAGTAATCATCTCTGCTCCTGCTAACGAAGAAGATATCACAATCGTTATGGGTGTTAACGAAGATAAATACGATGCGGCTAACCACGATGTTATCTCTAACGCATCTTGCACAACAAACTGCCTTGCGCCGTTTGCAAAAGTACTTAACGATAAATTCGGCATCAAACGCGGTATGATGACAACTGTTCACTCTTACACAAACGATCAGCAAATCCTTGATCTTCCGCACAAAGACTACCGTCGTGCGCGTGCAGCAGCTGAAAACATCATCCCAACATCAACTGGTGCTGCTAAAGCAGTTTCTCTAGTTCTTCCTGAACTAAAAGGCAAACTGAACGGTGGAGCAATGCGTGTTCCAACTCCAAACGTTTCTCTAGTTGACTTGGTTGCTGAACTGAACCAAGAAGTAACAGCTGAAGAAGTAAACGCAGCTCTTAAAGAAGCGGCTGAAGGCGATCTTAAAGGAATCCTTGGCTACAGCGAAGAGCCATTAGTTTCTGGCGACTACAACGGAAACAAAAACTCTTCTACAATCGATGCTCTTTCTACAATGGTTATGGAAGGCAGCATGGTAAAAGTAATTTCTTGGTACGATAACGAAAGCGGCTACTCTAACCGCGTTGTTGACCTTGCAGCTTACATCGCAAAAAAAGGTCTTTAATTTATAGCTGAAAAAAGGACCTGACTTGGTTCTTTTGAATAGAAGCGCTATAATGAAAGCGGACAAGGGAAGGGGACGGACTCCCTTTCCCTTTTTCCATGAAGACCGGCTTTCAGAAAACGTTCTGTGAAAGAGAAACGACCGCGTTTCAGCAGTTTTGCCGGCGCTTTCGCCTAAGGCCGCTGCCCTGGCTTCAGACGAACTGCCCTGTGCCGAAAAAGACTGCGATCTGCCCTGGCGGAGTTATCGCTTGACCAGACGGTTTCACGTTTTTCGTGCTGTATGCAAACCATTTTGAAGGAGGATCTCCTAGGCATGAATAAGAAAACTCTCAAAGACATCGACGTAAAAGGCAAAGTTGTATTCTGCCGCGTTGACTTTAACGTTCCAATGAAAGACGGGGAAGTAACAGACGATACACGTATCCGTGCTGCGCTTCCAACAATCAAACACCTTGCAGAACAAGGCGCGAAAGTCCTTCTTGCGAGCCACTTAGGCCGACCGAAAGGCGAAGTGGTTGAGGAGCTTCGTTTAACTCCTGTCGCTGCACGTCTCGGCGAACTGCTTGGCAAACAAGTGAAAAAAGCAGATGAAGCTTACGGCGATGCTGTAAAAGCACAAATTTCTGACATGAAGGACGGAGACGTTCTTGTATTGGAAAACGTACGTTTCTACCCTGGTGAAGAGAAAAATGATCCTGAGCTTGCAAAAGCATTTGCTGAGCTTGCAGATGTATATGTAAATGACGCATTCGGTGCTGCCCACCGTGCTCACGCATCTACAGCTGGAATTGCCGAGCATCTGCCAGCAGTTGCAGGTTTCTTAATGGAAAAAGAGCTTGACGTACTCGGAAAAGCGGTTTCTAACCCTGACCGCCCGTTCACAGCAATCATCGGCGGAGCGAAAGTAAAAGACAAAATCGGTGTGATCGAAAGTCTTCTTGATAAAGTAGACAACCTGATCATCGGCGGAGGTCTTGCTTATACATTCGTTAAAGCGCTTGGCCATGAAGTCGGTAAATCTCTTCTTGAAGAGGATAAAATCGAGCTTGCGAAATCATTTATGGACCGCGCGAAAGAAAAAGGCGTTAACTTCTACATGCCTGAAGATGTACTCGTTGCAGATGATTTCTCTAACGATGCAAACGTGAAAATTGTGCCGATCTCTGAAATCCCTAGTGATTTAGAAGCAATCGACATTGGTACGAAAACACGCGAAACGTATGCTGATGTAATCAAAAACAGCAAACTTGTCGTGTGGAACGGACCGATGGGCGTATTCGAAATCGACTTGTTCGCTCAAGGAACAAAAGCGGTTGCGGAAGCATTGGCAGAGGCGAAAGATACATACTCTGTCATCGGCGGAGGAGACTCTGCGGCAGCGGTTGAAAAATTCGGCCTTGCTGACAAAATGAGCCACATCTCAACAGGCGGCGGCGCATCCCTTGAGTTTATGGAAGGCAAAGAGCTTCCAGGGGTAGCTGCACTTAACGATAAATAATCTCAAAACTGCTATAAGGAAGTGGAACAGATGAGAAAACCAATTATCGCCGGTAACTGGAAAATGAACAAAACACTCGGCGAAGCTGTCAGCTTCGTTGAAGAAGTGAAATCTTCCATTCCAGCAGCAGACAAAGCGGAAGCTGTTGTTTGCGCGCCAGCACTTTTCTTAGAAAAGCTTACTTCTGCTGTTAAAGGCACTGACCTAAAAGTCGGCGCTCAAAACATGCACTTCGAAGAAAGCGGCGCGTTCACAGGCGAAATCAGCCCGGTTGCACTGAAAGACCTTGGCGTTGACTACTGCGTCATCGGCCACTCTGAGCGCCGTGAAATGTTCGCTGAAACTGATGAAACAGTTAACAAAAAAGCACATGCTGCTTTCAAACACGGCATTGTGCCGATCATCTGTGTGGGTGAAACGCTTGAAGAGCGCGAAGCCGGCAAAACAAATGATCTTGTTGCAGACCAAGTGAAAAAAGGCCTTGCTGGTCTTTCTGAAGAACAAGTTGCTGCTTCTGTTATTGCTTATGAGCCAATCTGGGCAATCGGAACAGGCAAATCTTCTACAGCGAAAGATGCGAACGACGTGTGTGCGCATATCCGTAAAACCGTCGCTGAAAGCTTCAGCCAAGAAACTGCAGACAAGCTTCGCATCCAATATGGCGGAAGCGTAAAGCCTGCAAACATTAAAGAATATATGGCAGAGTCCGATATTGACGGTGCTTTGGTCGGCGGCGCGAGCCTTGAGCCACAGTCATTCGTTCAATTATTGGAGGAAGGTCAATATGAGTAAAAAACCAGCTGCACTCATCATTCTTGATGGGTTCGGATTACGAAACGAAACAGTAGGAAACGCAGTCGCTTTAGCGAAAAAACCGAATTTTGACCGCTATTGGAACCAGTATCCACATCAAACATTGACTGCTTCAGGCGAGGCTGTAGGTCTTCCTGACGGACAGATGGGGAACTCCGAAGTAGGTCACTTAAATATCGGTGCGGGACGTATTGTGTACCAAAGCTTAACACGCGTCAATGTTGCCATTCGTGAAGGGGAGTTCGAACGCAATCAAACATTCCTTGACGCGATTAGCAACGCGAAAGAAAACAACAAAGCCCTGCACCTGTTCGGTCTTTTATCAGACGGCGGCGTGCACAGCCATATCAACCATTTATTCGCGCTGTTAAAGCTTGCGAAAAATGAAGGGCTGACAAAGGTTTACATTCATGGTTTCCTTGACGGCCGTGATGTAGGTCCGCAAACAGCGAAAACATACATCAAGCAGCTGAACGATCAAATTGAGGAAATCGGTGTTGGAGAAATCGCCAGCGTTTCCGGACGCTACTACTCAATGGACCGCGACAAACGCTGGGACCGTGTAGAAAAAGCGTACCGCGCAATGGCGTACGGCGAAGGCCCGACATACCGCAGCGCAATGGATGTTGTGGATGATTCATATGCGAATGGTATCTACGATGAATTCGTGATTCCATCCGTCATCACAAAAGAAAACGGTGAACCTGTTGCGAAAATCCAAGATGGCGATTCTGTGATTTTCTATAATTTCAGACCGGACCGCGCCATCCAGATTTCTAACACGTTCACAAACAAAGACTTCCGCGATTTCGACCGCGGCGAGAATTATCCGAAGAACCTGCATTTCGTTTGCCTGACTCACTTCAGTGAATCAGTTGACGGCTATGTGGCGTTTAAACCGATAAATCTTGATAACACAGTCGGAGAAGTATTATCTCAGCACGGATTAAAACAGCTTCGAATTGCAGAAACTGAAAAGTATCCGCACGTCACGTTCTTTATGAGCGGCGGCCGTGAAGCTGAATTCCCGGGTGAAGAGCGTATTCTCATCAACTCGCCGAAAGTTGCAACATATGACTTGAAGCCTGAGATGAGTGCGTATGAAGTGAAGGACGCGTTGGTCAAAGAAATTGAAGCTGACAAGCATGACGCGATCATTCTTAACTTCGCAAACCCTGATATGGTCGGCCACTCCGGAATGGTTGAACCAACAATTAAAGCAATTGAAGCAGTGGACGAATGCTTAGGCGAAGTCGTTGACGCGATTCTCGCTAAAGGCGGACATGCTATCATTACCGCTGATCACGGTAATGCTGACATTCTGATTACAGAATCAGGCGAACCGCACACTGCGCATACGACAAACCCAGTCCCTGTGATTGTAACGAAAGAAGGCATCACGCTGCGTGAAGGCGGAATCCTAGGCGACCTTGCACCAACGTTATTAGACCTTCTCGGTGTTGAAAAACCGAAAGAAATGACAGGAACATCTTTAATTCAAAAATAAGTTGAAATCAAAAGGAGAGACAAAACTCATGCCATACATTGTTGATGTTTATGCACGCGAAGTATTAGACTCCCGCGGCAACCCAACAGTTGAAGTTGAAGTATATACAGAATCAGGAGCTTTCGGCCGCGCATTAGTGCCAAGCGGAGCTTCTACAGGTGAATACGAAGCAGTTGAGCTTCGTGACGGCGATAAAGACCGTTACCTTGGAAAAGGCGTGTTAACAGCTGTTAACAACGTAAACGAAATCATTGCTCCAGAGCTTCTTGGCTTTGATGTAACTGAACAAAACGCAATCGATCAGCTTTTAATCGAGCTTGACGGTACTGAAAACAAAGGCAAACTCGGTGCGAACGCAATCCTTGGCGTATCTATGGCTTGTGCGCGTGCTGCTGCTGATTTCTTACAGATTCCTCTTTACCAATACCTTGGAGGATTCAACTCAAAAACGCTTCCTGTACCGATGATGAACATCGTAAACGGCGGAGAGCATGCTGATAACAACGTGGATATTCAAGAATTCATGATCATGCCTGTAGGTGCTCCTAACTTCCGTGAAGCACTTCGCATGGGCGCTCAAATCTTCCACAGCCTGAAATCAGTTCTTTCTGCTAAAGGAATGAACACAGCTGTAGGCGATGAAGGTGGATTCGCTCCAAACCTTGGTTCTAACGAAGAAGCGCTTCAAACAATCGTTGAAGCAATCGAAAAAGCCGGCTTCAAACCTGGCGAAGAAGTGAAGCTTGCAATGGATGCTGCATCTTCTGAGTTCTACAACAAAGAAGACGGCAAATACCATCTGTCTGGCGAAGGCGTTGTGAAAACATCTGCTGAAATGGTTGACTGGTACGAAGAAATGGTTTCTAAATACCCAATCATCTCTATCGAAGACGGACTTGACGAAAACGACTGGGAAGGCCACAAGCTTCTTACTGAGCGTCTTGGCAAAAAAGTTCAGCTTGTTGGTGATGACCTCTTCGTTACAAACACGAAAAAACTTGCTGAAGGTATCAAAAACGGCGTAGGCAACTCTATCCTGATCAAAGTAAACCAAATCGGTACATTGACTGAAACATTCGATGCGATCGAAATGGCGAAACGCGCAGGCTACACTGCTGTTATCTCTCACCGTTCTGGTGAAACAGAAGACAGCACAATCGCTGACATCGCTGTGGCAACAAACGCAGGACAAATCAAAACAGGTGCTCCGTCTCGTACGGACCGTGTTGCGAAATACAACCAGCTTCTTCGTATCGAAGATCAGTTGGCTGAAACTGCTCAATACCACGGTATTAACTCTTTCTACAACTTAAACAAGTAATAAAATGACCGCCGAGATATGTCTCGGCGGCTTTTTTGTGCTTTTAGAGATCCAAATAAAGCCTCACCATATCACGGCATTGAATGCCGTTTTCAAAGATCTCCTCATCGTAGTGTCTGATAAAAAAATCATGGTCAATTGCTTGAAGGCGAAATCCGCATTTTTGATAAAGCGACAGTTGATGGATGCTGGAATTTCCAGTGCCAATCTCAATCACCTTTGCTCCCATGTGTTTCGCTTTTTCAATGGCGTCGCGGATAAGAAGCTTGCCAATGCCCTGTTTTTGCATTGTTTGTTTTACTGCGATGTTAACGATTTCTGCGGTTTGCGGTCTAGTTGTGATGATCACGTATACACCAGCTAATTCGCCCGATATATAAGCAGTGTAGCATTCTCCTCTGGCAATGTATTCATCAACAATCTCTTTTGAAGGGTCGGCGAGCAGCAGAAGCTCATACAGCGCTTGATCATGGTTTATTGCTTTTTGAATGGTGAGATGTTGCATCGTCATTCCACCTTTTCATATGTTTATAGAGATATTTTCGTGATTTCCTCCAATTTCATACCATTCTATTATAAAATATGTAACATAGGAAATATGTACAAAATAGTGGATAACAAATAGGAGGAAAGTCACATGTTTTGTAAGGAATGCGGTCAAAAAAATAATGAAGGGGCCAAGTTTTGTAAAGAATGCGGCACCCCGATTGGAGGGAGCAGCAGACAGGTACAAAAAGAAACAGCAAGCACTGCTGAAACGAGGCAGGCTCCGCGAAAACCAATCCCTAAGAAAACCATCATTTTATGGAGCAGCATTGCCGCAGCGTGCGTCATATTATTTGCCGCATATAAAACCGGAGCGTACTTTACTTCAAAGGATAGGTTAGTCGACAAGTTTGAACAGGCTATAAATGATGAGGATAAAGACCAAATCGCGTCTCTCCTTACGCCGGTAAATGACAAGCTTAAGCTTACTAAAAATAATGTAAAACCGTTTCTTACATATTTAAAGGATCATCCTGACAAAAAAGATGAGCTTTTTGCATCACTGCGTGCTGAAACACCTCAAAAGGATATCGTATACGCAGAGAAAGACGGAAAAAGCCTGCTGATATTTGATCATTATGACTTAAAGATAGCACCTGTTTATTTTGAAGTGACCAGCAATTATAAAAATACCGATCTATATGTCAATAAAGAGGATGCCGGATCTGTAAAGAAAGCGGATCAAGCACAAACCCTCGGACCGTACATTCCCGGAGAATATACAGTCTCAGCCAAACTGAAAAACGATGTAGTCGATCTTGTGAAAAAGGAAGACATTCAGGCGGTTGGCGATAACAGCTTTCGTGTGGATCTCTCATTGGAAGCAGACGATGTGACATTCAGGTTAGCGGATGACATCAAGAGCGGGAAGGGAGATTTGCTGATTAACGGCAAATCGATTCATAAAGACCCGTTCAAATCCGTAACTTACGGTCCGCTTCTGACAGACGGATCAATGACGGCTGCGGTCGAAGCGGAATTTCCGTGGGGAAAAACAAAAACAGAGGGCGTTCCGATCGATCATAAAGATATGGAGTTAACATTAATTCCTGATCAAGATACACAGGAAACGATTATGAACACGATTGTCAAAGCCACTAAGCAGTACTCCAAAGCGCTATCTGACGGGAATACAGCCCAGATGACAGAGGCGAGTGCCAAATGGAAGGCAAAGACGAAGGATACCGTCGATTCTATGAAAAACACGGATTCATATTTAAAAGACAAGTACTTAGAAACTGATTTTGACCTGGATACATTCGCGCTCTCTCAGGAAAATGACGGGACGTGGCAGGTATCGGTAATAGGGAAAGAACTTCACCAGTCTTCATCATATAACGACTATTCAAAACCCGAAATGACTGATGACAGCCCGAGTTACGAATATCTCCTTTCATATGATAAAAAACAGAAAAAGTGGATTTTCGAAGATACAGAATCAACATTCGAATCTGCCGGAACAAATTCAAAGAAAATCAAAAATGATAAACCGGAGACATACACATCCGCCTGGGCAGGCTCGAAAAACAAAAACAGTGAAAGCTCTGCAAGCGGTGATGTTACAGATGAACAAGTGACATTATTTATGGGCAGTTATCTGCAAAGTCAGGCAGATGCCGTCAATCAAAATAATTTCTCACTGATGGCAGACAGCCTTGAAAAAGGCAGTTCCCTTTATTCCGACCAGCAGCATCTCGTAACGAAATTAAATAAAGAGGGGACAACAGAAGACTTTAATAACTATAAAGTGAAAAGCTGGAGTCAAAATGGATCAGCGATTACGATTAAGACGTATGAAGAATTCTATATCACAAAATCAGGCGGCAGTCCAAAGCTTAGAACATATAACTGGACCTATACCGGTACAGTGAAGGACGGAAGAATTTATTTAACATCGATTCAATAAAAAACACCCCTATCACCAGCAGGTGATGGGGGTTGTTTTTTAAAAGAACATATAACGGAAAATCTCTTTAATATAGTGTTCGATAATAAGCTGAAATGTAACGCAGGTGATCAGATAAATCACAATCGTTGAGTAAATAATATCAACCTTTCCTTTATATGAATGCTGGTAACTGCTCAGCATTGCAGGAGGAATGGCAAAGAATGCACCGATTAAACCAACGGCTAACACGGTGAAGCAAATGTCTGTTTGTAATAAAAATAATAAAAGGGCAAGAATCAAAATAGCTGTAAACGGAATGAGAAACGCACCAAATCTGGAAAATGAATCTTTAAAAGATACTTGGTTTCCCGCGAGTTTCAAGGCGAAAAAGATCAATGCATGCAAACCGAAAATAAACAGGGCAAAGTAAATGGTTGGCTCTAAAAAGACTGCTGTAAAGCTTACGCTTCCGGGACCGTCTGAAAAAAGAGTATAAAACATCAAAGGGGTCAGCAAACTGAATAGAACCATCGTAATCACCGCGCTGATCAGCTGTTCTCCGCCTGTTGTTTTACATTCCTGATAAGGGCGTTTCAGGACGGCCAGGACAAAAGAACCGAACTGCTTTGCCGCTTGTTTTGCAGCGGCTCCGGTTTGAACTGCCTGCTGCTGGCCTGATTGACCAGGGAGCGGCGATCCGCATTTCTCACAAAACTTTCCGCCATCTGTTTGATGGCCGCATTGAGGACAATACATAAGATAACTCCTTTATCTGTAATATAGGGAAAATAGACTAATAGTTTTATTATAAAAGAAAAAAGTTGTAAAGTAACCAATATTCATACAAAAATACCACATAAAAAAAGACACGAGCCTAATACCAGCTGTGTCTTTTTTTATGCTAGTTATTCACATATTTCTCAAATACATCTCCAAAATCCTTAATATGATACTGCGAGCGAACGGATGTCAGCCATGTGAATCCGAATTCAGTCAGCTCTTTATATTGCGTTTCAATATTGACGTGCTCGGGGCGGGTATGGTGAAGAATCGTCACGGCTTTATCCAAGCTTTGTTCCGCTTGATTGATTAAAATATCATTTTCATAGGTTGTTTCAGCGATGCGAAGCAGTGCTTTATAAAGGTCTTTTAACTTTTCAATTTGGTCTTTGTGCACATCGATGTCGAATTGTTCACCGCCCAGCTTGAACTTAATCTCAACATCCAAATCGACTTTTCCGGCAGTTTCCAGAAAAACATCAGAGATTTTATATTGCGAATAAGGATAGCGTTTCAACGTTCGTTTTGAGGAAGTGGCGCGTGCGCCGTCTACATGGATCAGAGCCAGATTCGTAAAGCAGTATTCGTCTGCTTTCGTTTTAATCAAGAAATAAATTTTTTCATTGTCTTCATGCATGACATAGTCATCAGCATCTGTTTTGTCATAATCCTGAGGTTCGATAATTTTTCCGATATCAGATAAGCCCAGTGCATCTGCTGCAATTTTTTTGAACATCTGTATACGTCCTTCCTATTCCATTTGTCACTTCATTGTAGCATGGAGCGTTTCTGACAGGCTATAAACGTTTATTGAGAAATCGCCTCAAGGTACTAGGGTGGAGAATATTTCTTTTTCCTATGCAGATACTGATAAAATCCTAAAACTAAATTTTAGGATTTCATTAACAAAAGAAAGCAGTTCCCCTACTTCAGGGAACTGCTTTCTTTCGTTCTAGGCACGTATTGAAAGACTTCCTCACTCTCAAAGAATTCAATCAATCTGCTCAGCCAGTCATAGTAATGGAGCCATTCTCTTAATTCATTCAGCAACTGATTGACTTTCTCTTCCGCTTCCGGGGTTAGCCCGTCCCTTTGTAAAAGATCAGTCAGCTCCCGGTTTAATTTTTTATACAGCACTTTGTTTTTGCTTACGACCTTTGTCCAGTTCGCCGCAAATAAAGAAATGAAGGTTTGATAATAATCCTGCTCGACGTCATATAGGTCTTTTCGTACGCCTTTTTCAAACACCTTTTCGGCAATATTGGCATCGATCATTTCGCGGACAACTTGGCTCATCCGTGTTTTGCTCATGCCTGTTGCCTCCGAGAGCTCGCTTAAGGTCATCGGTTTTCGATTCATATAGATAATTCCAAGCACACGCCCGACAGTTGAAGGCATTCCAAACGTATGCATATTTTCGGCAATCTTCTCAATGAGATGCTCTTCAGCATGTTCAATGATGTCGAGAGCAGTTTTTTCCACAGCTGATCATCCCTTCAAATGGCAATTGATGGTGTCAATATAACATATTTCTGCCAGTTGTTGAAAATAGCTGAATACAGAGGAAGAGGGAGGGATCCGGCGTAATTGTAAGAACACCCTCTCCGTCTTGGTCATAACAATAAATAACCTGTAAATAACATATAATTTCAACACATTGTAAACTTTTTATTTTACAAAGTTCAAACTATAATAAGGATTATACTTTTCAGAAAATTTAAAGGAAACCTGCGGAGGTGCACGGATTGCTGAAATTGGAACAAGTATCAAAAGTATATAAAGGCGGCAAAAAAGCTGTGAACAGCATTGATTTAGATATTGCCAAGGGCGAATTTATCTGTTTTATCGGCCCGAGCGGCTGCGGAAAAACGACGACGATGAAAATGATTAATAGATTGATTGAACCATCGTCAGGAAAGATCTTTATTGACGGAGAAAATATTATGGAACAGGATCCGGTTGAACTGAGGAGAAAAATCGGTTATGTGATTCAGCAGATTGGTTTATTCCCCCATATGACCATCCAGCAGAACATCTCACTCGTACCGAAACTGCTGAAATGGCCTGAAGAAAAACGGAAAGAACGGGCGAGAGAGCTGTTAAAGCTAGTCGATATGGGCCCGGAATATTTAGACCGTTATCCCCATGAGCTCAGCGGCGGACAGCAGCAAAGAATCGGTGTGCTGCGCGCATTGGCTGCGGAACCCCCACTCATTTTGATGGATGAACCGTTCGGAGCGCTTGATCCGATTACGCGTGATTCCCTTCAGGAAGAATTCAAAAAACTGCAGAGAACCTTAAATAAAACGATTGTGTTTGTAACCCACGATATGGATGAAGCGATTAAGCTTGCTGACCGGATCGTGATTTTAAAAGCGGGAGAAATCGTTCAAGTCGGCACACCTGATGAGATTCTCCGGAACCCGGCAAATGAATTTGTTGAAGAATTTATCGGGAAAGAACGCCTGATCCAGTCAAGGCCGGATATCGAGCGGGTTGAGCAAATGATGAACAGAACGCCAGTGACGGTGTCAGCGGACAAAACGCTTTCCCAGGCGATCCAGCTAATGAGAGAAAAACGTGTCGATTCACTGCTCGTTGTAGACCGGCAAAATGTGCTGAAGGGCTATGTTGATGTGGAAATGATAGATCAAAACCGCAAAAAAGCGAGCGTCGTTGGCGATGTATACCGCTCCGATATATATACCGTGCAAAAAGGGGCGCTTCTTCGCGATACGGTCCGAAAAATCTTGAAGCAGGGCATCAAGTATGTTCCTGTGGTGGATGAGGAGAACCATTTAGCAGGAATTGTGACGAGAGCAAGCCTTGTTGATATCGTATACGATTCCATATGGGGCGAGGAAGACCAGCTCATGACGATCTGACCAGGGGAGGAGCTCTATTAGGATGAATCAAATGATGACTTTTTTGCAAACGAACGGCGGAGAGCTGTTGTATAAAACAGGAGAACATTTATATATTTCACTCATTGCCGTTGTATTGGGCATTATCGTTGCAGTGCCGCTCGGTGTTGCTCTCACTAGAATGAAAAAAGGCGCAGGCACGGTTATAGGCGTGGTCAACATTGTGCAAACCCTGCCGAGTCTGGCGATTTTAGCCTTTTTTATTCCGCTTCTCGGCGTAGGAAAAGTGCCTGCGATTGTCGCTTTATTTTTCTATTCGGTGCTGCCGATCCTGCGCAATACGTATACCGGTATCAAAGGTGTCAACAAAAATCTGCTGGAATCGGGTAAAGGGATCGGTATGACCGGATGGGAGCAGATTCGGCTCGTCGAAATCCCGCTGGCGATTCCGATCATTATGGCGGGAATCCGCACGTCAACGATCTATTTAATCGGCTGGGCGACACTTGCCTCTTTTATCGGGGGCGGCGGTCTCGGTGATTACATTTTTATCGGCTTGAACCTGTATCAGCCTGAATATATTATTGGCGGCGCCGTGCCGGTCACGATCCTGGCGATTATTATTGATTATGTGCTGGCCGTGACAGAACGAAAGGTGACGCCGAAAGGATTGCAAGGGATGAAGGAAGTTTCGTAAGGAGTTGGCTCTGTTGAAAACAAAAAAAATCAAATGGCTCGGCGCGCTCGCTCTCGCCTTTGTCCTGCTGCTGAGCGGCTGTTCTCTGCCGGGGCTTGGCGGCGCTTCAGACGATACGATCAAAATCGGGGCGCAAAGCATGACAGAATCAGAAATTTTAGCGAATATGATGG
Source organism: Bacillus sp. G16 (assembly GCF_021282335.1). NCBI lineage: Bacteria > Bacillati > Bacillota > Bacilli > Caryophanales > Bacillaceae > Bacillus > Bacillus sp. G16. Next base: position 199,067 of record NZ_JAJSOZ010000001.1, read on the forward strand.
CGCAGCTTATTGAACATGATACAGATTTGAATACCGCTTTAGTGAAAAATCTCGGGTCAAACTATGTTCAGCACCAAGCGATGCTCGGCGGTGACATTGATATTTCTGCCACGCGCTATTCCGGGACGGATTTAACAAGCACCCTCGGCAAGGAAGCGGAAAAAGATCCAAAAAAAGCGCTGAAGATTGTGCAGAATGAATTTGAAAAACGCTTTGCTTATAAATGGTTTGATTCCTACGGATTTGATAACACATATGCCTTTACCGTGACAAAAAAGTTTGCGGAAAAGGAGCAAATCAACACCGTGTCTGACCTGAAGAAAAACGCTTCCCAATATAAACTGGGCGTCGACAATGCCTGGCTGAAACGGAAAGGCGACGGGTATAAAGGCTTTGTCAGCACGTACGGATTTGAGTTCGGCACAACCTATCCGATGCAGATCGGGCTTGTCTATGACGCAGTCAAAAACGGGAAAATGGACGCTGTTCTGGCTTATTCAACAGACGGACGGATTAAAGCCTATGATCTGAAAATCTTAAAAGACGATAAACGTTTTTTCCCGCCGTATGACTGTTCACCGGTGATTCCGGAAAAGGTGCTTAAGGAGCATCCGGAGCTTGAAGGCGTTATAAATAAGCTGATTGGGCAAATCGATACGGAAACGATGCAGGAGCTTAACTATGAGGTGGATGGCAAGCTGAAGGAGCCGTCTGTCGTAGCAAAGGAATTTTTAGAGAAACATCATTATTTTGATTAAGAAAAGAGGCAGATTATATGGAAGTACTACAGCAGCTAGGCACTTACTATTCGCAAAACGGCGGTTACGTGCTGCAGGAGTTTTACCGCCATTTTCTGATGTCGGTGTACGGCGTTTTGTTTGCCGCCATTGTTGGGATTCCGCTCGGCATCCTGATAGCCAGGTACAGAACATTAAGCGGATGGATTTTTGCGGTGACGAACGTCATTCAGACCATCCCGGCTCTCGCCATGCTCGCCGTGCTGATGCTTGTCATGGGGCTGGGCGCTAATACGGTGATATTGTCATTATTTCTGTATTCTCTTCTGCCGATTATCAGAAATACGTATACAGGCATTATCAGCATTGAACACGCTTATCTTGAATCCGGAAAAGCGATGGGAATGACAAAATTTCAAGTCCTTCGGATGGTCGAGCTTCCGCTTGCGCTTTCTGTCATTATGGCCGGCCTCCGCACCGCCCTTGTCATCGCCATCGGGATTACGGCCATCGGGACATTTGTCGGTGCAGGCGGTCTCGGAGATATCATCGTCAGGGGATCAAACGCAACAAACGGAACCGCGATTATATTAGCGGGCGCAATCCCCACGGCTCTGATGGCGGTGATAGCCGATTTGGTCATGGGCTGGATTGAGCGCGCGTTAAGCCCGATTAAAAAGAAAAAGAAGAAAAACCTGGCCGGCGCCGCATAAGAAAAAACGCCTTGTGAATGACAGGGCGTTTTTTTACGGCTTCGGCACATATTTAAAAATCTCTTCGCTCTCAAAAAACTCAATCAAACGGCTGAGCCAATTATAATAATCGAGCCATTCCTTTAGTTCCTTCAGCAGCTCATTCACTTTTTCTTCCGCTTCAGGGGTAAGCTCTTCATCCAAGACGCTGAGCAGCTCCCGATTGAGTTTTTTGTGCATCATTTTGTTTTTGCTGACGACTTTGCTCCAAGTGGCTGAAAACAGCGTGATAAACGTTTGGTAGTAATCCTGCTCAACCTCATATAAATCTTTTCGCACGCCCTTTTCGAACACTTTCTCGGCGATGTTGGCATCAAGCATTTCCCGCACAACCTGGCTCATGCGTGTTTTGCTCATGCCGGTCGCTTCAGATAATTCGGCCAGCGTCATCGGTTTTCGATTCATATAAATAATGCCCAGCACACGTCCGACGGTAGAGGGCATTCCAAATGCATGCATGTTTTCCGCGATTCTTTCTATTAAATGGTCCTCAGCTTGTTCAATGATCGTTATCGGATCTTTCTCCAACGGTTTCAATCCTTTCAGCTAACAATTCCGATGTCAATATACCACATTTTTGATGCGGCGGAAATGCCGCATCAAGAGAATTTGGCAGGAAATTGGAGCAATAAGGAGATCATTACAGGTCAATGCGGGTAAATCAGCGTTTATACATACTTTATAAATAATATGAACAAATTGTAAACTTTTTATTTTATAAACTTTATTCTATAATGGGAACCATTCAATTGTCTGAAAAATTAAATACAAACTGAACGAATTGAATAAACTTAACTTTGGAGGTGCGATGTTTGCTGACATTAGAAAATGTCTCGAAAACATACAAAGGCGGCAAAAAAGCCGTGAACAACGTGAATCTTAAGATTGCAAAAGGTGAATTTATCTGTTTTATCGGCCCGAGCGGCTGCGGAAAAACAACAACAATGAAAATGATTAATCGATTAATTGAGCCTTCTGCCGGCAAGATTTTCATTGACGGCGAAAACATCATGGAACAGGACCCGGTAGAGCTTAGGCGTAAGATCGGCTATGTCATTCAGCAGATCGGCCTGTTTCCGCATATGACTATTCAGCAGAACATCTCACTTGTCCCTAAGCTGTTGAAATGGCCGGAGCAGCAGCGAAAAGAGCGGGCGCGTGAGCTTCTAAAATTGGTCGATATGGGGCCAGAATATTTAGACCGTTACCCTCATGAATTAAGCGGGGGGCAGCAGCAGCGAATAGGTGTATTACGGGCACTTGCCGCGGAGCCGCCGCTTATCTTAATGGATGAACCGTTTGGGGCACTCGACCCGATTACGAGGGATTCCCTTCAGGAAGAATTTAAAAAACTGCAAAAAACCTTACATAAAACCATCGTATTTGTTACCCACGATATGGATGAAGCGATTAAACTGGCAGACCGGATTGTGATTTTAAAAGCGGGAGAAATCGTTCAAGTCGGAACGCCCGATGATATTTTGAGAAATCCGGCAGACGAATTTGTTGAGGAATTTATCGGCAAGGAGCGGCTGATTCAGTCATCCAGCCCGGATGTGGAACGGGTTAACCAGATTATGAACACACAGCCTGTGACGATCACCGCGGATAAAACGCTTTCTGAAGCGATTCAGGTAATGAGGCAGGAGCGTGTCGATTCACTGCTTGTCGTCGATGACGGGCACGTTCTGCAAGGCTATGTGGATGTTGAAATCATTGATCAATGCCGGAAAAAAGCCAATCTCGTAGGAGAGGTTTTACATGAAGATCTTTACACAGTATTGGGCGGAACACTGCTGCGCGACACGGTCCGAAAAATTTTAAAACGGGGTGTTAAATACGTACCTGTTGTGGATGAAAACCGGCGTTTAATCGGAATTGTGACGAGAGCGAGTCTGGTCGACATTGTATATGACTCTCTCTGGGGAGAAGAAAAGCAGCTCGCGGTATTGTCATAGGGAGGCGATAAGTTGTGAATCATATTGTTCAATTTTTGCAAACCAACGGGGGCGAGCTCCTTTATAAAACATATGAGCATATCACGATATCGCTCATTGCTGTTATTTTAGGCGTACTCGTTGCCGTACCCCTCGGGGTTGTGCTTACTAGAATGAAGAAGGGCGCCGGCACCATTATCGGCATCGTTAATATCATTCAGACGCTGCCGAGTCTGGCGATTCTCGCCTTCTTTATTCCGCTCCTAGGTGTCGGGAAGGTTCCAGCCATTGTGGCTTTGTTTTTCTACTCCGTTCTGCCGATTCTGCGCAACACGTACACCGGCATTCGCGGCGTCAACAAAAATCTGCTTGAGTCTGGCAAAGGCATCGGCATGACGCCGGCTGAACAAGTCCGCCTGGTGGAGCTGCCGCTTGCCGCGCCTGTGATCATGGCGGGAATCAGAACATCGACGATTTACTTAATCGGCTGGGCAACGCTCGCTTCCTTTATTGGAGGCGGCGGTTTGGGTGATTACATTTTTATCGGACTGAATTTATATCAGCCGGAATATATCATCGGGGGCGCGGTGCCCGTCACGATATTGGCAATTGTAATAGATTACGTGCTGGCGGTGACTGAACGAAAACTGACACCTGCCGGCATGCAGAGATTGAAGGAAGTTTCATAAGGAGGCGGCTCATGAAAAGAAAATATCTCAAATGGATGATCGGGTTAACGCTAGCAGCAATGCTGACGTTGAGCGGCTGTTCACTTCCGGGTCTCAGCGCTGCTTCAGACCAGACCATTAAAATCGGCGCGCAAAGTATGAGCGAATCAGAAATTATCGCCAGCATGCTTGGGCAGCTGATCGAACATCATACTGATTTCAAAACAACAACCATTAAAAATCTCGGCTCCAACGCGGTGCAGCAGCAGGCCTTAATGAACGGGGAAATCGACATTGCGGCCACAAGATATACGGGAGACGCGCTGACAGGAACGCTGAGAATGGAACCTGAGAAAGATCCGGACAAAGCGCTGGCGCTGACACAGCGGGAGTTTAAAAAAAGATACGATTTAAAATGGTATGACTCCTACGGGTTTGATAATACATATGCCTTTACGGTCAGCAAGGAACTGGCCGATCAATATCATTTAGAAAACGTATCAGACGTTAAAAAATGGGCGCCGCAATTAAAGCTGGGTGTCGATAACTATTGGATGAAGCTCAAGGGAAACGGCTATCAGGATTTTACGAAAACCTACGGCATGACATTCGGAGGCACGTATCCAATGCAGATCGGGCTTGTGTATGACGCGGTGAAGAGCAGAAAAATGGACATTGTGCTTGCGTATTCGACTGATGGAAGAATCAAGTCCTATGGTCTTAAAATGCTAAAGGATGATAAGCAATTTTTCCCGCCGTACGACTGCTCTCCGGTTGTTCCGGAACAAGTGCTCAAAGAACATCCTGAGCTTGAAGGCGTCATTCAGAAAATGATCGGGAAAATCGACACAGCCACAATGCAGGAGCTCAACTATGAAGTCGACGGCAATTTAAAAGAGCCTTCTGTCGTTGCCAAGGAATATTTAGAAAAGCATCATTACTTCGAATCATGAAAGGGGGAAGAAACCAATGAATGTGCTTGAACAGGTCATGACGTATTATGCGCAGAACGGCAGCTACGTCATGGAAGAATTCGGCCGGCACTTTCTTATGTCGGCTTACGGCGTTTTGTTTGCCGCTGTCGTCGGGGTTCCGGTCGGAATCCTCATTGCGCATTATCGCCGCTTGTCAGCCTGGGTGTTCGCCGTAACAAATGTTATCCAGACAATCCCGGCGCTCGCCATGCTGGCCGTCTTAATGCTTGTCATGGGGCTCGGCGCAAACACGGTGATTGTATCATTATTTCTGTATTCCCTTCTGCCGATTATCCGAAACACGTACACAGGCATAGTCAGCATTGAACATGCCTACTTAGAATCGGGAAAAGCAATGGGCATGACGAATTTCCAAGTTCTCCGGATGGTTGAGCTTCCACTCGCGCTTTCTGTCATTATGGCAGGCTTGCGCACGGCTCTCGTCATTGCCATCGGGATTACAGCGATCGGCACATTTGTCGGAGCCGGCGGCCTTGGAGATATGATCGTCCGCGGCTCAAACGCGACAAACGGAACAGCGATTATTCTCGCCGGCGCGATACCGACTGCAGTGATGGCGGTTGCAGCTGATTTGCTCATGGCCTGGCTGGAGAGGGCATTAAGTCCGGTAAAGAAAAAACGAACCAGAGCGAAACGCGTTCAAACAGCTGCATAGAATAGAAAAAGAGGCTTGGATGACTCCAGCCTCTTTTTTTTCTTTAGATTGTAAACTGATCCATCTTCTCATTAAGCTCCTTCGCCAGCTTCTCAAGCTCTTTAGCATTCTGGAGCACTTGATCCATGGAATGGGCGGACTGCTCGGTAATCGAAAATGTTTCTTCAATGCCGGCGGCCGACTCTTCAGATACAGAAGCGATATTTTCAATCGATTGATTGATGGTAATCGATTGGTTTGTTAACTGCTTCAGGCCATCCGTTACTTCCTTAATGCTGTCTGCAACGTGAGTGACCGATTGTCGGATATGCTGCATAGCTTGTCCGGTGTCTGTCAGGTTTTCTGTTCCTTTTTCGACTTCTGTAAAGCTGCTTTCTAAGTACCCAATGACAGTGTGGATTTCCTGCTGTGTCCCGTTGACAATCCGGGTAATATCTTGGACAGAATCAGAAACGCCGTCAGCCAGCTTTCTGACCTCCTCTGCCACAACGGCGAAGCCTTTGCCGCTTTCTCCTGCGCGGGCAGCCTCAATTGCGGCGTTAAGTGACAGCAAATTCGTTTGTTCGGCAATGCCGTTGATGACCTGAACGAGCTTGTTGATATCCTGAGAATGCTGTTCCAGTGATCTCACTTTATGCACGGCCTCCTGAACGATATGATGGATGGTTTTCATTTGCTGTAATGACGTATCCATATTTACGTTTCCGCTTACTGCGAGTTCGAGGACATTTTGAGACGTATCGCTGATTGTGATGCCGCGATTATAGGCTTTATCAATGCTTTCAGTGAACTCATTCATTGATTCTGCAATTGTCACGGCGTCTTGGGCCTGCTGTTCAGAGCCTTCAGCCATTTCGTTCATTGTTTCGGTAATATGTTTGCTGCCGGATCTCGTTTCATTTGTTGCGGTTGCCAGCACTTGTGAAGAAGAAAGAACCCGGATTGATATTTCTTTGGAGTACCCGACAATATCTCTCAGATTGCCTACCATTTTTTGCAGTGCCTCGTTCAGATCGCCGAGCTCGTCTTTTGATTTGAGCGGCTCCATGTCATTCGACAGATCTCCCTCGGCAATATGATTGGCAGACTCCTTCATGCGAATGATAGGCTTTACAATGTTTCGCGTGATATAAAGCCAGATGAAAATACTGATAATGATAGATGCTGCCAGAAGCAAAGCATTGTAAATGAGCCCTTTATGGTATACGTCCTTCGTTTCTTTTACCGCTGTGTTGCTGCCTTCTTTATTAAAGTCAATGAGCTGAGTGACTGATTTTTTCATATCCTCAAATCTGGCCTCAGTCTGCACCAATAAACCTCTTGCTTTGTCCATGTCATTCGTGCGGCCGCTTTCTATAATTTGCGTATGAATATCAGTATAGGTGTTTACTTCAGTTTGAAGCTGCTCAAACAGTTTCTGTTCTTTGTCATTGGAAATCGTTTTTTCGTAGCTATCAAGCTTTTGATTGATGTCTTCAAGGATCTGATTCATGTCTTGTTCAAGCGTATCCATTTTGCTTTTGTCTGTGAAAATCAGAAAATCCTTTTCTTTAGAAGACAGATGCTCGGTCAAATAATTAATCGAAGTAATTTCTTTGATGCCGTCAATCCATTTTGTGTTGATTTCATCTGTCTTTTGAATGATGTGCTGCATATTAAAAACGCCTATTCCGCCTATAAGTAAATTGATCAGGATCAGTGTCAAAAATACCAGGCTGAATTTGCGGGAAATCGTCAGTCGCATATAGTGGTATCCTTTAAAAACGTAATGTGTGGATGTACTATATATCGGCTGAGAAATCGTTTTTTCACTGGAAAATAAAAAATAAAAAAACGGCTCCTTTTCTCGTCTTTGAGATCAGAACCGTTTTAGCAATTAGTCAAGAAAGGAAGGGTCAATCCAATCCGTTGCCCATTTTGAAATCTCACCCAAAATGGGGGCTAGCGCCTTTCCTTTATCGGTCAATGAATATTCGATGCGAACCGGAGTTTCCGGGATGACATCCCGCTTCACCACTCCTTCAAGCTCAAGTTCTTTCAGCCGTTCTGACAGAACTCTGCCGCTTAGATTTGGAAGTGCTGCTTCAATTTCGCTAAATCGCTGCGACCCGTTCAAGAGCTGAAATACGATCAAAGCGACCCAGCGTTTACTCAAGATGTCGACTGCTTTTTCAAATCTAGGACACATTTCTGATTGGTTCATACTTTTCACCTCGTCTGTCACTATTATAACGCAAATAACGAGGGAAGGTATGCAAGCGTGATTGATAAAATGCAGAAAGAGAAGCAGGGGATTATGAAGAAGAGGCGCGTTTTTTCGCTTCCGAGGCTAGAAAATCGAAGTATTTGCTGAGATTTTCAATATCCTGCTTTGAGAGATGTTCCCACTTTTGGCTGTTGAAAATCGGAAGGTGCTCCGCTCCGCGAGTGATTGCAGTCTGGTAAATGTCATAAATGGACTGATAGCTTTCCGAAGCCTCGCGGATTTCTTCTGGAAAGGCTTGAATATGACCAGCGGCAGCCATCAGGTTTTCGTAGGGCACTTTCAGTACTGCCGCCAGTTTTTTGATAGTGGCAGGTTTTGGCGTGCCGCGCTTGCCGTTTTCAATTTTTGAAATGGTGGCCGAGCTGATGCCTGAGTACACCGCAAGCTGATTCACTGTCAGTTTGCGGGCGCGGCGCAGCTCCCGTAATTGCTGTCCGAACGGTGACATGGTGATCGCCTCGCATTCCTATCAAGAGTTAGTCATCAGCAGACCGTTTTTTGGCTTCGTCTGAAATAAACGAAAAATAATGATCCAGCATGAGCAAATCCTCTTTATTGAGATATTGCCACTTTTCGTTCTCAAGAAGAGCAAGGTTTTTCAGGTCATAGGCCTCCGCTTTTTCAAGCAGCTTGCACTTCGTTTCATAAGGAGCTCTGTCTTCATGTACTTCTTCGATGTAACCAGCCTTATACATAAGCCCTTCGTAAGGAATTTTTAAGGCCTCTGCCAGTTTTTTGATGGTGGCAGGTTTGGGAACGCCCCGTTTGCCATTTTCGATTCTGGAGATGCCGGCCGCGCTTACGCCAGAATAAGTCGCCAGCTGGTTGACTGTTAACTTTCTCTCTTCGCGCAATGCCCGCAATTGTTCGCCAAAGCTTTCCATATGTCTCACCCCGTCCCTCACTGTTACTCATATTTTAGTATGTTTATTGACTAAAGGGAATAGGTAGGCTGGAAATGTATTGACAAAAGTTAACATAAGCCGTAATGTAAAAGTATAGAAAAAAGTTTTTTCAGGAACGGAAGGTGAGGAAAGTGCCAGTAGAAAAGATACAGATTAGACGTGATTATGTCTTGCAGTATATGGTCAATAACGATTATTCCCTTAATCAGCTTGCGCTGGAAATCGGAGTCTCACCCGCCACACTGAGCCGCGTGCTGAATGGAGAAAGACGGCCGGGGCAGCTTGTGATCGGTAAAATGCTTCACTATTTTAATTTGAAATTTGAGGATCTTTTTTACTATGATTTTATTGACAAAAGTCAATAAAACAACGAAAAACGCCTGGAAGCCAAGCGTTTTCTATTTCTATGAATGATGTGTCAGCACAAACCCTGTCACCAGTTCGTTGCATGTTTTCCATTGTTTTGTCGGCAGCTGATGCCCCTGATATTCCAATCTGAAAAATTCGGCATGGCTGCAAGCTTTGCGGTAATAGCCTGAGGCTGGGAAGGTCCAGTCCCGCAGGCCGCCATACATAAACAGCATGGGCATGTGTAAATGGGGCAGCTGTTCAATGCAGTTGTAGTGGAGCGAATCCTGATAATATTGATGCCAATGGGCAAGGTCTGCTTTTTTCATATGGCCTGTTAATAGGTTTCGAAGTTCTTTGTTTTTTGTATGGCTGACGGCGAGGATTTTTATGAGCAAACGGGCGTTTTTCTCAAGCAGATACATCCCCGTCTTATGTATCTTCTCTCCGATTACGTTATGGACAGCCGGGTAAGCGCCGGACAGAACAAGATGTGACACTTTGTCCGGGCGGGTAAAGCCGATATGCTGGGCGATTAAGCCGCCGGCGGAATATCCGAATAACACAGCCTTATCAATGTGCAGAGCGTCCATGAATTGCACGATCTCATCTGCGTAATAAGAAATAGAGGCGGGCTGATCCGCGTGATCACTGTCGCCGTGGCCGCTTAAATCGGGAAAAATCACCCTGAAATGTTTGGAGAGAAGGCGCTGATAATAAAAGACCATACGTCCCATGCCCGGCGGGTGGATAAAAATGATAGGCATTCCCTGTCCATATTCCTCATAATAAAGATGTTTTCTGCTGGCTATGCTGATAAGGGGCATCGTTTTTCTCCTTTTGACCTTTTCATATGAATAGGGTAACCAAGATAAAACGTCTTATCCGGCCTTTTGGCGTCTGATACAGCGTGACATGCCAACCCTTTTCATGTAAAATAGAAGTAATGTAGGCCAGTGAGTCTGGAGGTGTAAGGGATGCACGCGGTTTTGATTACCTTATTGGTTATCGTCAGCATTGCACTTATTATTGTCGTTTTGCTTCAATCCAGTAAAAGCGCCGGATTATCTGGTGCGATTTCAGGCGGAGCGGAGCAGCTCTTCGGGAAACAAAAAGCAAGAGGTCTTGATTTGATTTTGCACCGCATCACGGTTGTGCTGGCAGTCTTGTTTTTCGTGTTAACGATTGCGCTTGCTTATATCCTATAGGGCAATGTTTGTATAAGGTCTGATGTGAAGTCAGGCCTTTTTCACGTTTCTGGCTGATATTCAGAGTGTTTTTTTCTGATCAAACTGTGGAAAACTAAAATGATCGTGCAGATAGAAAGGGAGACATGAGCATGAAAGTTGTGACACCAAAACCATTTACATTTAAAGGCGGAGACAAAGCGGTGCTTTTGCTGCACGGCTTTACAGGAAATACAGCGGACGTACGAATGCTGGGACGTTATTTGAATGAACGGGGCTATACATGCCACGCGCCTCAATATGAAGGACACGGCGTTCCCCCTGAAGAACTTGTACATACAGGGCCTGAAGACTGGTGGAAAAACGTGATGGATGGCTATGAATACTTAAAATCTGAAGGCTATGAGAACATCGCTGCCTGCGGACTGTCGCTTGGCGGGGTTTTTTCGCTGAAATTGGGTTACACTGTACCCATAAAGGGAATTGTCACAATGTGCGCGCCAATGCATATTAAGAGTGAAGAGGTCATGTATCAGGGCGTTCTTTCATACGCTCGCAATTACAAAAAGTTCGAGGGGAAAAGCCCGGAGCAAATTGAAGAGGAAATGAAGGAATTCGAAAAAACGCCGATGAACACCCTCAAGGCGCTGCAAGACTTAATTGCCGATGTGCGAAACAATGTCGATATGATTTATTCACCGACATTTGTGGTGCAGGCCCGTCATGATCACATGATTAATACCGAAAGCGCAAATATTATTTACAACGAAGTGGAAACTGATGAGAAACAGCTGAAATGGTACGAGGAATCAGGCCATGCCATTACGCTCGACAAAGAACGTGACCTCGTCCATCAGGATGTGTATGAATTTTTAGAGAAGCTCGATTGGTAATCAACAGGAGGTCGGATAATGGAAAAAGAAGCATTTATGGATAAGCTTCTCTCGTTTATGAAGGAAGAGGCGTACAAGCCTCTGACCGTTCAGGAACTTGAGGAGATGTTAAATATTACGGAAGCCGAGGAGTTTAAAGAGCTCGTCAAAGCGTTAGTCACTTTGGAAGACAAAGGGCTTATCGTACGGACGAGAAGCGACCGCTACGGCATTCCGGAGAAGATGAATTTAATAAAAGGAAAAATTTCAGCACATGCAAAAGGATTCGCCTTTTTGCTGCCTGAGGATACATCATTAAGCGATGTGTTTATTCCGCCTACTGAGCTGAATACGGCAATGAACGGCGATATCGTCATGGTTCGGCTGAATTCACAGTCAAGCGGCTCAAGACAGGAAGGGACCGTCATCCGCATTTTAGAAAGAGCGATTCAGCGGGTTGTCGGTACGTATACAGAAACAAGAAACTTCGGCTTTGTCATTCCGGACGACAAAAAAATCACGAGTGATATCTTTATCCCGAAAAATGGGGAAAACGGAGCGGCGGAAGGACACAAGGTTGTTGTCAAGCTGACGAGCTATCCTGAAGGCCGCATGAACGCAGAGGGCGAGATTGAAACCATTCTCGGCCACAAAAATGATCCGGGCATTGATATTTTATCGGTCATTCATAAGCACGGCCTGCCGGGAGAATTTCCTGCTGACGCAATGGAACAGGCATCAAGTACGCCTGACACAATTGACGAAAAAGACCTGAAAGACCGCCGTGATCTCCGTGATCAGGTGATTGTCACCATTGATGGTGCGGACGCGAAGGATTTGGATGATGCAGTTACCGTGACGAAGCTTGATGACGGAAGCTACAAGCTTGGCGTTCACATTGCTGATGTTAGCCATTACGTAACCGAAAACTCGCCGATTGACAAAGAAGCGCTCGAAAGAGGGACGAGTGTGTATTTGGTTGACCGAGTCATCCCTATGATTCCGCACAGACTGTCAAACGGCATCTGTTCCTTAAATCCAAAGGTTGACCGCCTGACACTTTCTTGTGAAATGACAATTAACAGTCAGGGACAGGTGACGGAGCACCAAATCTTCCAAAGTGTCATCAAAACAACGGAAAGAATGACTTATTCAGATGTGAATAAAATTCTTGTTGACGATGACGAAGAGCTGAAACAAAAATACGAGCCTCTCGTTCCGATGTTTAAAGACATGGAGCGTCTGGCGGAAATTCTGCGCGATAAGCGGATGAACCGCGGCGCCGTTGATTTTGATTTCAAGGAAGCGAAAGTGCTTGTCGATGACGAAGGCGCGGTTAAAGACGTTGTCATCAGAGAACGCTCTGTCGCCGAGAAACTGATTGAAGAATTTATGCTTGTGGCGAACGAAACGGTAGCGGAGCATTTCCATTGGATGAATGTACCGTTTATATACCGGATTCACGAAGAGCCGAATGCTGAAAAACTGCAAAAGTTTTTAGAGTTCGTGACGACATTTGGCTATGTGGTGAAAGGAACGGCGGGAAATATTCATCCGCGCGCGCTGCAAAGCATTCTGGACGCTGTGCGTGACAGACCTGAAGAAACCGTTATATCTACTGTCATGCTCCGTTCGATGAAACAGGCGAAATACGACCCGCAAAGCTTGGGGCATTTTGGTCTGTCAACGGAATTCTATACGCATTTCACATCACCGATTCGCCGTTATCCGGACTTAATCGTCCACCGTCTGATTAGAACGTACTTAATCAACGGCAAAGTCGATGAAGCGACACAGGAAAAGTGGGCTGAACGCCTGCCGGATATCGCCGAGCATACATCAACGATGGAGCGCCGTGCAGTTGACGCCGAGCGTGAAACGGATGATCTGAAAAAAGCGGAATACATGCTTGATAAAATCGGTGAAGAGTTTGACGGGATGATCAGTTCAGTGACAAACTTCGGAATGTTCGTCGAGCTGCCGAATACAATCGAAGGACTCGTCCACGTCAGCTTTATGACGGATGACTACTACCGATTTGACGAACAGCATTTTGCGATGATCGGCGAGCGGACAGGCAACGTCTTCCGCATTGGGGATGAAATCACAGTCAAGGTTGTCGATGTCAACAAAGACGAGCGCAATATCGACTTTGAAATCGTCGGCATGAAGGGCACTCCGCGTCGTCCGAGAGAACTGGACAGCAGTCGGAGCAGAAAACGCGGAAAGCCTGCCAGAAAGCGCGTCCAAAGCACCAATACGCCTGTTTCTCCAGCTCCGTCTGAGGAAAAAGGGGAGTGGTTCACTAAGCCGAAGAAGAAAAAGAAAAAACGCGGCTTCCAAAACGCGCCGAAACAGAAACGGAAAAAGAAGAAATAGCAGCTCAACCAGCAAATAGGGCCGCAGCGCTCTATTTGCTTTCTTTCGGAAACAGCTTTTCATTGTAGCGGTACGTGACATTTGGTAAAATAGAGCGTATCGCAAAAGGTGGACAGTTTTTCCTTAGAGAGAGGAGGTTCTGGCATGCCAAAAGGGTCAGGAAAAGTATTATCTCAAAATAAGAAAGCCAATCACGATTATTTTATAGAAGAAACCTATGAAACAGGCATCGTTCTGCAAGGAACCGAAATCAAATCGATTCGCGCCGGCCGCGTAAACCTTAAGGATTCCTTTGCCAAAATCGAACGGGGAGAAGTGTTTCTTCACAATATGCACGTCAGCCCGTATGAGCAGGGAAACCGCTATAACCACGATCCGCTCCGGACGAGAAAGCTGTTAATGCATCGCAAGGAGATTAATAAGCTGATCGGGTTAACAAAGGAAAAAGGCTATTCCCTCGTTCCGCTGAAGCTGTATCTGAAAAACGGCTTTGCCAAAGTGCTTCTCGGCCTTGGAAAAGGGAAGAAGAACTATGACAAACGGGAAGACCTGAAGCGCAAGGACGCGAAGCGGGAAATCGAAAGAGCGTTCAGAGACAGTCAAAAAGGCTTCTAAAGGCATAGTGCTTGATTCAAAAATCAGGCCTGTGCTATACTGTGTTCACGATCAGATCATAACGCTTTTCATTTCAAGGATTTTACAATTGAAAAGAACCGTGATCGTGTTATAATAAGACTATAGCCAGTTTGAGTGAGAGCTTGATATTTTCTCCCGTATTTCCCTTATAACAAGGGGACGTTACGGATTCGACAGGGATGGATCGAGCTTGAGCTGCGAGCCGAGAGGCGATCTCGTAAACACGCACTTAAATATAACTGGCAAAACTAACAGTTTTAACCAAAACGTAGCATTAGCTGCCTAATAAGCGCAGCGAGCTCTTCCTGACATTGCCTATGTGTCTGTGAAGAGCACATCCAAGTAGGCTACGCTTGCGTTCCCGTCTGAGAACGTAAGAAGAGATGAACAGACTAGCTCTCGGAAGGCCCGCCCGCAGGCAAGAAGATGAGTGAAAACATAAATATGCAGGCTACGCTCGTAGACGCTTAAGTAATCGATGTTTCTGGACGTGGGTTCGACTCCCACCGTCTCCATACATACTGACAATAAAGCAGAACCTCTTTGAGGGTTCTGCTTTATTTTTTCTCCAGATCACAGGCACCAAAAAGTGCGTACTTCCATTTCAATCCCAGCTGTTTCATACTGATTGCAGAGCAGATGTTTCACCAAACGCATTTCTGTCAATAAATAAGAGGAATCAAAAACGGAGGGATGAACGAATGAAGCTGAATTTACAAGGAAAAACCGCACTGGTGACTGGTTCGACATCGGGAATCGGAAAAGCCATTGCCTCTTCGTTAGCTGAAGAAGGCGCGGCAGTGATCATTAACGGACGCCGGGAAGAGAAAGTGAATCAGACGATAGATGAATTGAAAACACAACATTCTGAAGCGGTACTATATCCGGCTGCATTTGATTTGGGAACAGAAGAAGGCTGCAATGAGCTGTTTCAGGCATATCCAGAGGTTGATATTTTGGTCAACAATTTAGGGATTTTTGAACCGGCGGAGTACTTTGATATTCCCGATGATGAATGGTTTCGTTTTTTTGAAGTGAACATTATGAGCGGGGTAAGGCTGACACGCAAGTATTTGCACAACATGATAGAGAAAAAAGAAGGGCGCGTGATTTTCATTGCCAGTGAAGCGGCGGTTATGCCGTCACAGGAAATGGCCCATTACAGTGCGACAAAAACGATGCAGCTGTCCATTTCCCGCAGTTTGGCGGAGCTGGCAACCGGCACGAATGTCACGGTCAACACCGTCATGCCGGGCTCTACCTTAACAGAGGGTGTGGAAACCATGCTGAACTCGCTGTATCCTGATGAAAACCTGACTGTTCAAGAAGCTGAGGCACGTTTTATGAAAGAAAACCGGCCGACATCCATTATTCAAAGACTGATCCGTCCGGAAGAAATCGCCCACTTCGTTACATTTTTAAGCAGTCCGCTTTCCTCCGCGATCAATGGCGCGGCGCTTCGGGCGGACGGCGGTTTGGTTCGCAGTGTCTTTTAAACCTCTCCTTTTGGGAGAGGTTTTTTTATGTGTTGTTGATTTCCATAAATTGCTGTCGTATAATTTTGGTACCAATATAGTTTTATTAGTACCGAAAGCGAGGGATTGATTTGGAAAAAAGAATTCTGGAGGAAACCATCCGGCTGATCAGGCAGAAAGGATTTTCATTTACGATGAATGATTTGGCAGCAGTGCTGGGAACGAGCAAGCGGACGCTCTATGCGCATTATTCATCAAAAGACAAGCTTGCGGAAGCGGTTGTTGAGCAATTTATCGCAGAGATGAAGCAAATGGAAAAAGACATCTATGAAAATGAAAGTTTAGACATTCTTGAAAAAGTGAAAAAAATGCTGATCGGTCTTCCGCAGGGGATGGAACTGCTGAATATGGGATTATTAAGTGATCTGAAGAAATACCATTACGATGCGTGGCTTACATTAGATACGTTTATTAAGGAAGAATGGACAATTGTCCTTGAATTATTAAACGAGTGCAAACAGCAAAAGAGAATCAGAAACATCAATCCGGACCTGTTTGTTCACATGTATATAGGAAGCATCAACCAAGTGTATGATCCCGAATATCCGCTCAAACATCAGTTCACAACAGGAGAGGTTCTTGAGTCGATTGTAGATGTATTGTTTAACGGCATAACAGCTGATGAGGAGGCTGATGCTACGTGAATTGGCTGTTTCTATGCTTAGCGATTCTGTTTGAAGTTGCCGGGACGGTCAGTATGAAGCTATCATCGGGTTTTACAAAGCTTACTCCCAGTGTCCTGTTGATTTTCTTTTATGGCGGGAGTCTTTTCTTTCTGACGCTTACGCTAAAATCAATTGATGTCTCTGTTGCTTATGCTGTATGGTCAGGGATGGGGATTGTCCTGATTACAGTCGTTGGTTTTTTGTTTTTTCAAGAGAATGTTAGCGTCATGAAACTCATTTCAATCGGATTGATTATCGGCGGTGTTGTGTCTTTAAACCTGATCGATCATGGGGCGCAGTCTGAGCCGATACATAAAAGCGGGCAGTACAAATGAGATATATGAAACTGTTTTTTCTCGTGACTGATATCGGTTTTATCTTGTACTGGCTGTCAGCTGGGTTTTCGCTGATACCGGAAAGCTGGGCGTTTAAACATCATGCCCATCCGTTTATGATCGCCTGGAACTGGTCCTTTTTCCCGCTGGATATCCTGATCTCTTTCACAGGATTGTACAGCTTGTACTTGCAGCGGAAGAACAGTGCTGACTGGAAGCTGATGGCGCTGATTTCTCTTGTACTGACCTGTTGTTCAGGCCTTCAGGCAATTTCATTCTGGACATTCAGCCGGGACTTCGATCTTGTTTGGTGGCTGTTTAATGGGTATCTATTGATTTATCCTTTATTTTTTATTCATCTTCTCTTAAAAGAAAGCAAATGGACAAAGCAGTGCTGTTAGGCGCTGCTTTTATTTTTGTCTTTTTTTAAATCGCCGCAAAATTCGATTGAAGAACATGAACAAATCATTGCGGCATGTAGGGAAAAGGATCGGAAAAAAGCTGCCGAGCTGACGTACAGCAACTGGATCAAGCCGATTCAGGATATTGCGAATAAACTGATGTAAAACAGGCAGAGACGGTATGGTCGCTGCTTTTTTTTGCGGACATCTATTGAGAAGCGAAGGCGTTTTTGGGGCATACTATAGTGAATAATCGGGAAAAGTCCTATACATTCATAGAAAAGGATTTTGTCAAATGAACAAAACTGTTGAGAACAATCAAAGAACCATGCCAAGCATCGTGAAGGATGCCTTTCGCATTCATGCGAATCCATTTCCATGGAAAAAGGCGATCGGATCAGGGATCGCTTCAGGGTTTCCTGTGCTGATCGGCGCATTGGCGGGTCACACGGATTATGGTTTAACTGCAAGCATCGGGGGCTTTGTTTATTTATATGCGGGCGGTGAATCGTATAAAAAGCGCGCTTTGAAGCTGCTCTTGGTTTCCATTGGGATTGCGCTCTCATTTGGATTAGGCACTATTTTGTCTGGGACGGTTTGGATAATGGCGGCTGTCCTGGGCTTGATCGGTGCAGCTGCAATGTTTATTTTTAGCGCGCTCGGTATACAAGGTCCTGCGCCGATGTTTTTTGTCCTTGCATTTTTAGTCAGCTCCGGGCTGCCGGCCGATCCTTCACAAGCGTTGTTCAGAGCGGGACTGACGTTTCTCGGCGGCATTTTCGCCATGGGTATCGCCTTAATCGGCTGGTTATTGAACAAACATGGACCGGAGGAGGCGGTGCTGCAAAAAACATATCATCAGCTGGCTGCATGTCTTTCAGCCGTCGGTACGCAAGGCTTTCATAATGCGCAGCATCAGACGGTGCTTATGCTCAGAACAGCTCGTCAAACGGTTCTCGGCAAGGGGAACAGGCGGAAAAAATCACAGTCTGATGAACGATTTTTCCGCCTGCTCGAAAAAGCTGACGACATATTCCTTGCCATTATTCATTTTTCAGCTGAAACGCCAGACAGAGAGACGGCCGAGATTGAAAAGGCACTCCGTCAAACCGGAGATGCGCTGGGGCATGCTCGTAGTTCCAGTGCGTTTCAGATTAAAGAGAATGAATCTGAGCCAAGCCGGAAGCTGTTTGAAGAAATCAATGAGGCTTTGTCTATCGCTTCAGGACGGAATGATAAGCAATCGGACGGGGAACCGAGCCGCCTGCCAGCCTCTTTTTACTTTTTGAGAAATGCCTTTGACTGGCAGTCTCCTGTTTTGATACGGGCGTTAAAGTACGGAATTGTGCTGTTTGCCGCCGATATGTTTGCCCTCACATTCGGCTTTGCACGCTCCTATTGGATTCCGCTTTCGGCAGCAGCGGTCATGCTTGGCACTACTGTTCTCTTTACGCTTCACAGGGCCATTCAGCGTTCAATCGGAACCGTGATCGGTGTTGGGCTGGCAGGAGCAATCCTGTTTGTTAAGCCGGGCGGTGTTTATATTGCGTTGTGTATTGCAGCGCTGCAATGTCTTCTTGAGATGCTGATTGTCCGCAATTATGCGCTGGCGGTTCCTTTTTTGACCGCAAATGCGCTTGTCATAACAGAAAGCATGCATGGCGGCTCGGACGTCGGTTATTTTATGATAGCGAGGCTGACGGATGTAGCTGTTGGCAGTGTAATCGGGCTATTGGGAACGATAGTTTTGTGGAGACTGTTTTCAACGAAGCGGCTGCCTGAACTAATGCGAGACGTGATTCGGCTGGAAGGGCACTTTATGGAGAAACTGTTGACCGGGCAGAAAGCAGACGAGAACAAGTTAAGGGTGAGTCTGGTTAGGCTTCGGGATGCGTATGACAAGGCGCTTGGGGACTTTCCTAACGCGAATGCAGATGTGCTTTGGCCTGCCATTTCCGGTGCTCAGCACTTAGGGTATTATTTGCTCTCGGCCCAAGCCCATCATCGACCGCCTGCTCCGTTTTCTGAAAAAGAGATGAACCAGTTAAAAGTGTTTTTTGAACAGGCTGAGCAATCCGCTTTGATGAAAAGGATGCCGGCTGACATACAAGTGCCGCATGTTCCTTATTACCCGCGTATCAGTAAAGAGCTCTCCGCACTGTATTCGGGCTTGCGGACAGCTTTCGAAAAGCGAAATAATCTTTAATTCAAGATGTTTTACTTGAAAGTAATTTTTAGTGCCCCTATAATAAAGACTAATAGAGAAAGAATAATCATAATGCGTCTGTATGATAATAATTGATGTGTGATTTTTAAAAACGAAAGGGCTGGTAAAAATGGCAAAAGTATTGTATATCACTGCTCACCCGCATGATGAAGCAACTTCTTACAGTATGGCAACAGGTAAAGCATTCATCGAATCTTACAAAGAAGCGAACCCAAATGATGAAGTTGTACATATCGATTTGTACAAAGAAAACATCCCGCACATTGACGCGGATGTATTCAGCGGCTGGGGCAAGCTGCAGTCAGGCACAGGCTTTGACGAGCTTTCTGAAAGCGAAAAAGCGAAAGTGGGCCGTCTGGGAGAGCTTAGTGATCAATTTGCATCTGCTGATAAGTACGTATTCGTTACTCCTTTATGGAACTTCTCATTCCCGCCAGTAATGAAAGCGTATCTTGATTCTGTTGCAGTTGCAGGAAAATCATTCAAATACACTGAACAAGGCCCGATCGGCTTGTTAACTGATAAAAAAGCGATTCATATCCAAGCGCGCGGCGGCTACTATTCTGAAGGCCCTGCGGCTGAAATGGAAATGGGTCACCGCTACATCGGCATCATGATGAACTTCTTCGGTGTACCATCATTCGATGGCATTTTCGTAGAGGGACATAATGCGGAGCCTGATAAAGCACAGCAAATCAAAGAAGACGCGATTGCGCGTGCGAAAGAAGCAGGTAAAACATTTTAATGAAAAAGCCTCCCTTTTCTTGGGGAGGCTTTTGTTTATTTCTCCAGCATAATGGTTTGTTTCTCTTCACTGCTTTTCATCGCGGCTTCAATGATGCGAATAACATCAATTCCTTCCTCAGCGGTGACGGGCAGCGCAGCGCCTTCTCGTATACTCTCTGCTATTTTGCGGTAATAGGTAAGGTAGGAGCCATTTACTGATGGGATGGTTTCTGTTTTTTTGTCCGTGCCATGAACGGTTGTCAGCTTTCCGTAAAACTCCGGATCATCCGCTCCCCAGCTGTCATCCTCCGGTTTTCTTCCCGCTCTGAGTGCGTCTTCCTGTCCGTCGATTCCGTATTTCATAAAGCTGGCATGTTGTCCGTGGATTTGATAACGAGGGCCGTTTGCCGGAACGATCGATCCTCCGTATAGAATGGCTTGGAGTTTGCCGTAATCCAGAGTCAAATGAAAATAGTCAACGGTTTCGGCATTTTCACGCTGGGCCATTACGTTTGCAGTCACGGCTTTTGGCAACCCGAACAAATGCAGGGCTTGGTCTATGATGTGGGAGCCGAGATCATACAGCGTACCAGTGGCCGAGCCTCCTTTTTCCCGCCACCGTGCTTGAACCTCAGGTCTGTAGCGGTCATAGGAGACTTGATATGTATTGATATCTTCAAGGGATCCGTCAGCGATCAGCTTTTTAATCGTTAAAAAGTCGTTATCCCAGCGCCGGTTATGATAGACACTTAACAATACACCTTTTTCATCGGCAGCCTTCTTTAATTTCTCCCCTTCTTCGGCCGTCGCTGTCATCGGTTTTTCGATCACAACATGTTTTCCGGCCTGAATGCATGCCATAGCGTGCTCGTAATGAAGGCCGCTCGGTGTGGTGACAATGACAAGCTCAATGGCCGGGTCATTTGTGATGTCCTCAAGTTCATGCACAACTTCTGCATCCGGAAAATCCCGTTTCACTTCTTCTGTCCGCGATGTCATGACTTTGCTGATGTGATACTCTTCCAGAACAGCAAGCAGCGGCGCGTGAAAAACAGAACCAGACAGTCCGTACCCTAATATCCCAACCTTTATTGTATCCACTTTTGTTCTCCCCTTTAAAAGCGTTTTCACAAGAGATATATACCCTCCTGTATAAATGGTAAAACCTAACTGATTCATTTTTTTGCGGCGGCATGCTTAGACAACAGTTTGGACAATCAGTATAATGGGAATTAATATAAGAAACAGAGGTGTACGCATGGAGAAGCATAACGAACATAAAGCATTAAACCATAAAAGCTCGAAAGAAAAGGATCAAATCACAAACCGGCTGAAGCGGATAGAAGGCCAGGTCAGAGGCATTCAAAATATGGTGGAAAACGATAGATATTGTGTAGATATTCTTGTGCAGATTTCAGCTGTTCAGGCGGCAATGAAAAATGTGGCGCTTCACTTGCTTGAGGACCACGCCCATCACTGTGTAGCAGATGCCATCAAAAGCGGAGACGGGGAACAGGCCATTTCTGAGCTTTTGGACGTATTTAAAAAGTTCACAAAATCATAAAGTCTTTTTTTGTTGTAATACCCTACGGGGGTATGGTAGGATGAAAACAGAAAGATAAACAGGAGGAATTCAAATGGAACAAAAAACATTGCAAGTTGAAGGAATGTCTTGTCAGCACTGCGTCAAAGCTGTGGAAACGAGCGTAGGAGAACTGGACGGCGTCAGTGCTGTTCATGTCAATCTGGAAGCGGGAAAAGTCGATGTTTCGTTTGATGCTGACAAAGTATCAGTCAAGGACATTACGGATGCGATAGAAGATCAGGGCTATGATGTAGCCGATTGATTCAAGGTGTCGCGCCTTTAGGGAGGCGCGATATTTCTTTCATTTTTATATACCCCCCGGGTGTATATAAAGGAGTGAGTAGATTGAGTGAACAAAAGGAAATCGCGATGCAGGTATCGGGTATGACCTGTGCGGCATGTGCCTCCAGAATTGAAAAAGGCCTGAAGCGGATGCCCGGTGTGACGGATGCCAATGTCAATCTGGCAATGGAAACGTCAAATGTCACCTACGATCCCGCTGAGACAGGGGCTGCAGCGATTCAGGAAAAAATAGAAAAGCTGGGCTATCACGTCGTGACAGAAAAAGCTGAATTCGATATTGAAGGCATGACTTGTGCAGCCTGTGCCAATCGGATTGAAAAGCGGCTTAACAAAATAGAAGGCGTCACAAATGCTCCTGTAAACTTCGCTTTAGAAACGGTTACGGTTGAGTACAATCCAAAAGAAGCGTCTGTCGGCGATTTGAAAGAAGCCATAGATAAGCTGGGATATAAGCTTCAGCTGAAGGGTGATGAGGAACGAGAAACGGCAGCTTCTAAAAAGAAAGAAGAACGGAAGCAAACGGCGAGACTGATCTTTTCAGCGGTTCTGTCATTTCCATTGCTTTGGGCGATGGTGAGCCATTTTACGTTTACATCGTTTATTTGGGTGCCGGATATATTCCTCAATCCGTGGATGCAGTTTGCGCTGGCGACACCGGTCCAGTTTCTGATCGGCTGGCCGTTTTATGCGGGTGCGTATAAGGCGCTCAGAAATAAAAGCGCCAATATGGATGTATTGGTCGCGCTCGGAACGACGGCTGCTTACGCTTACAGTCTTTATCTTACCATCCAAAGCCTTGGTTCCCATGGGCATACAGACGGCCTTTACTATGAAACAAGCGCGATTTTGCTGACGCTGATTTTATTAGGCAAGCTGTTTGAAACAAAAGCAAAGGGCCGTTCTTCGGATGCAATTAAAAAGCTGATGAAGCTCCAAGCGAAAACAGCGACTGTCGTAAGAGACGGACAGGAGCAAATCATTCCGATAGACGAAGTACTAGTCAATGACATTGTTTACGTCAAACCGGGCGAACGAATTCCTGTCGACGGGGAAGTGGTTGAAGGCCGCTCGGCAGTAGATGAATCGATGATTACAGGAGAAAGTCTTCCTGTTGACATAAATCCAGGTGACAGTGTGACAGGTGCAACCGTCAACTCAAACGGCTTCCTGAAAATCAAAGCTGTCAACGTTGGAAAGGATACGGCACTTTCTCATATCATCAAAATTGTCGAGGAAGCACAAGGGTCAAAAGCGCCGATCCAGCGTCTCGCTGATCAGATTTCCGGCATTTTTGTGCCTATCGTATTGGGGATTGCCGTTCTCACTTTCCTCATTTGGTATCTTTGGGCGGCTCCCGGCGATTTTGCCGAAGCGATCAGCAAGTTCATTGCGGTTCTTGTCATTGCTTGTCCTTGCGCCCTCGGCCTTGCCACTCCGACGAGCATTATGGCCGGATCTGGGCGCGCTGCTGAATTCGGAATTCTCTTTAAAGGCGGCGAGCATTTAGAAAAAACACATCGTCTCGATACGATTGTTCTTGATAAAACCGGAACTGTGACAAACGGGAAGCCACGACTGACTGATGCCATTCCGTTCGGTCGTTTTGAAGAAACAGATCTGCTTCAATTTACGGCGGCAGCCGAAACGGGATCTGAGCATCCGCTCGGTGAAGCGATTGTTGCCGGCATGAAAGAAAAAGGGCTTGAGATACCGAGGCTGACCCGCTTTGAAGCAAAGATTGGCGCAGGCATTTTGGCTGAAGCCGGAGGCAAAACCATTCTCGTCGGCACAAGAAAGTTAATGGAGAGCAAACAGGTTGAGCATGGGGTTCTTCTTGCGCAAATGGAAGAACTTGAGGCAGAAGGAAAAACGGTTATGCTTGTATCCATTGATGGGGAAGCAGCGGGACTTGTAGCCGTTGCCGATACGATAAAAGACACGTCACGGGCGGCCGTGGCCCGTCTGAAAGAGTTGGGCCTGGATGTCATCATGATGACAGGTGACAATCGCAGAACTGCAGAAGCCATCGCGAAGGAAGCAGGAATTACGAGTGTCATTGCGGAAGTCCTTCCTGAACAAAAGGCGGCGGAAATTTCCCGCCTGCAAAAAGAAGGCCGTCAGACGGCCATGGTGGGCGACGGAATTAACGATGCGCCGGCGCTTGCCACAGCCGATATCGGCATGGCGATTGGAACAGGCACGGACATTGCCATGGAAACAGCGGATATTACGTTGATTCGCGGAGATCTGAACAGCATTGCCGACGCAATTCGCATGAGCAGATTAACAATGAAAAACATTAAACAAAACTTATTCTGGGCGCTTGGTTATAACAGCCTCGGCATCCCAATCGCAGCGCTCGGATTTTTAGCGCCGTGGATAGCGGGAGCGGCAATGGCATTCAGCTCCGTTTCTGTTGTTCTGAATGCGCTGCGTCTGCAGAAAGTAAAATAAAAACCGGCCATATGCCGGTTTTTGTTTTTCATTGACACTTTCTTGGGAAACGCCATATAATAGATGTAACCATTATATGAGTATGTGCTCATATATAAAAATTCATGACCAATACTCATTGATACGCTTTGAAGAGGGAACCCTAAATCGGAAGGTAAGGTGAGACTAGTGAAACAGGAATACGTTCTGGACGGTTTGGATTGCAGCAATTGTGCCCAAAAAATCGAAAACGGAGTCAAAGGCATAAAAGGCATTGACGGATGTGCGGTTAATTTTGCGGCAAGCACCTTGACTGTCTCAGCCGATGGAAAAGAAGAGCAATGGGTCACCAATAAGGTGGAGAAAAAAGTGAAATCAATCGATCCGCATGTAACGGTTCGTCAAAAGCATAAAAAGAAATCAGCTGATGACGGCTATCGTCATCGAATGATCAATATGCTGATCAGAATGGCGGCGGCTATCATACTCGGAGCAGCAGCATATGTCGTTCATTCCGGACCCATTGAATTTATACTTTTCCTCGCTGCCTACTTGATCATCGGCGGTGACATTATCATCCGTGCAGTCAAAAACATCAGCCGCGGTCAGGTGTTTGATGAACATTTCTTAATGGCTCTTGCCACAATCGGTGCTTTTCTGATTCAGCAATACCCTGAAGGTGTCGCCGTTATGCTGTTTTACCAAATCGGTGAGCTTTTTCAAGGAGCCGCGGTCAGCCGGTCCAGAAAATCAATCAGTGCGTTAATGGACATACGGCCTGATTACGCCAATGTCAAAACAGAGAACGGCATCGAACTGGTTTCTCCGGAGGACGTACAGACAGGAGACATCATTGTGGTCAATCCGGGAGAAAGCATACCCCTTGACGGTAAGGTCGTGCAGGGATCAGCGATGGTTGATACGTCTGCTTTGACAGGTGAGTCCGTTCCGAGAAAAGCTGCAGAAGGACAAGATGTGATGTCAGGCTTTATCAATCAAAACGGCGTTCTGCATATTGAAGTCACAAAAGGCTACCAGGAATCTGCAGTATCAAAAATATTAGATTTGGTTCAGAATGCGAGCAGCCGTAAAGCCCGGACAGAAAACTTTATCACGAAGTTTGCCAAGTATTATACACCTGCTGTTGTGATCATCGCGGTATTGCTGGCCTTTGTCCCGCCGCTGGTGATTCCTGGCGCCGCACTTTCCGATTGGGTGTACCGCGCACTTATTTTCTTAGTAATTTCTTGTCCATGTGCGCTTGTTGTCTCTATACCGCTCGGTTTCTTCGGCGGAATCGGCGCAGCCTCAAAGGCCGGAGTGCTTGTGAAGGGAAGCAATTATTTAGAAGCCTTGAATCAAGTCAAATACGCGGTGTTTGATAAAACAGGAACATTAACAAAAGGCAGCTTTGAAGTGACAGAAATCAAACCTGCGGAAGGATTTAAAAAGGACACATTACTTGAAGCGGCGGCATATGCTGAGCTTCACTCCCAGCATCCAATTGCTGAATCTGTGCGTAAAGCTTACGGGAAAATGCTTTCATCTGATGCGATAGAGTCATATGAGGAAATATCCGGCCACGGCATTTTTGCAAAAGTAAACGGAACAGAAATCCTTGCTGGGAATAAGAAGCTCATGGAAAGAGAACAGGTTAAGGGCGTCCCGGATGAACATGCCGGAACAATCGTGCACGTTGCTGTTGATCAACGCTATGCCGGAGCAATCATCATAGCGGATGAAGTAAAAGAAGATGCAGCACAGGCGGTTGCTGATCTGAAGTCGCTTGGAATCAAACAGACAGTTATGCTGACAGGTGATTCGAAACAAACGGGAGAAGCCGTTGGAAAACAGCTTGGCATTGACGAGGTATATGCGGAGCTGCTGCCGCAGGATAAAGTGTCGCGGGTCGAAGCATTGGAAGCCAAGCTTTCGCCAAACGAAAAACTCATTTTTGTCGGTGACGGCATCAATGATACGCCGGTGCTTGCGCGCGCGGATATCGGAGCGGCCATGGGAGGCCTTGGCTCAGACGCTGCGGTAGAAGCCGCAGACGTCGTGCTGATGACAGATCAGCCGTCGAAAATAGCGGAAGCGATTCGGATTGCGAAACGGACAAGACGAATCGTGTGGCAAAACATCGGCTTTGCTTTAGGGGTAAAAGCAATCTTTCTCATTCTTGGAGCATTTGGAATTGCGACCATGTGGGAAGCGGTTTTCTCAGATGTAGGCGTTACCCTGCTCGCTGTGGCAAACGCCATGCGCGTTATGCGTCTCAAAAACAGATAAATTGTCGGAGAGAATTCATTTTTTCGGGGTTTTCTTATAGGCACTTGTCTTGTTAAAATAAAGAAGTGGGTCAATTGCGATCCGCTTCTTTTTTAATTTGAAAACGATGAGGTGTCGGAGTGAAAAAGAAACAGCAGTCTTCTGCGAAATTCGCGGTCATCCTTACGATTGTGGTTGTTGTATTGCTAGCAGCCATTGTAATCATTAATAACAAAACGGAACAAGGCAATGAAGCGGTTTCCGGACAGCCTTCTATCAAAGGCCAGCCTGTGCTTGGCAAGGATGATGCACCGGTAACTGTAGTAGAATTCGGAGATTACAAATGTCCGTCTTGTAAGGTGTTTAACAGTGACATCTTCCCAAAAATACAAAAAGACTTTATTGATAAGGGCGATGTGAAATTTTCCTTCGTGAACGTCATGTTACATGGAAAGGGTTCTAGATTAGCGGCTCTTGCATCAGAAGAAGTATGGAAAGAAGATCCTGACTCTTTCTGGGCATTCCATGAAAAGCTGTTCGAAAAACAGCCGGACACAGAACAGGAATGGGTGACTCCAGCCGTTCTCGGTGATCTTGCAAAAAGCACCACAAAGGTAAAACCTGAGACGCTCAAGGACAATCTTGATAAGGAAACATTCGCTTCTCAAGTGGAAAAGGATTCTGACCTTAATCAAAAAATGAACGTAAACGCAACACCGACGATTTACGTAAATGATAAAGTGATCAAAAATTTTGCGGATTATAATGAAATCAAAAAAACGATAGAAAAAGAGCTGAAAGGGAAGTAATCATATGAAAAATAGAATTGTATTTTTATATGCTTCCTGGGTTGTGGCTCTTGTCGCTATGCTTGGCAGCCTGTATTTCAGTGAAATCAGAAAGTTCATTCCATGTGAACTGTGCTGGTACCAGCGTATCCTCATGTATCCGCTCGTCCTGATTTTAGGCATCGCCACCTTTCAAGGTGACACACGCGTGAAAAAATATGTGCTCCCGATGGCGATTATCGGGGCATTTATTTCGATCATGCACTACTTAGAGCAAAAAGTGCCCGGCTTTACCGGCATTAAGCCGTGTGTAAGCGGCGTGCCGTGCTCAGGCCAATATATTAACTGGTTTGGTTTTATTACCATTCCATTCCTGGCCCTGATTGCTTTTATCCTGATTATTGTTTTTATGTGTCTGCTGAAAGGCGAAAAATCTGAATAACAAAAAAGCGCCCGCTGTATGCCGGGCGCTTTTTTTATCTCGAAAACTCATGCTCGATAGCGTTTGGTGTACTCTCTCTAAATTTATCTTTTTTTATCGTGAAAATGTTATTGATTTTACGCTTGAGCGATTATAAAATCTAGAGGTCGTCAGAAAATTTAACAAACATAAAGGGAGTCATCAGAATGGCTTGGGAGCTGCTCAGTGTGATTGGTATCATTGCGTTTGCAGTCAGCGGCGCAATCGTTGCGATGGAAGAGGAATATGATATTTTAGGAGTTTATATATTAGGGATTGTCACAGCTTTTGGAGGGGGAGCGATCCGCAATTTGCTGATCGGTGTTCCGGTGTCAGCACTATGGGAGCAGGGAGCGTACTTTCAAATCGCGCTCTTATCCATTACGATTGTGTTTTTGTTCCCGAAGCTGCTGCTGAAGCATTGGAATAAGTGGGGCAATTTATCAGATGCGATCGGTCTCGCAGCCTTCGCTATCCAAGGCGCACTGTATGCCGTCAAAATGGGCCATCCGCTTAGTGCCGTCATCGTGGCAGCGGTGTTGACGGGAAGCGGCGGCGGAATCATTCGCGATCTTCTTGCCGGGCGCAAACCGCTTGTGCTGAAAGCAGAAATTTATGCGGTCTGGGCGGCTCTCGGCGGTTTAATCGTCGGCTTGGGCTGGCTGGGAAACTCGTTCGGCTTGTACGTACTGTTTTTCGTGCTCGTTGTTTGCCGCGTTTGTTCCTATATGTTTAATTGGAAGCTGCCAAACCGTTCTTTTCGTTTAGATAACTAACATTAAAAAAACCGATTTCAATTTGAAATCGGTTTTTTTGCATATAAATAACCCAAACCTTGATTGATATTGGGTGAATGTGCTAAGATAAATTGTATTTGCGTATTTTTATCATATATTGATTATATGTATCCAATTATATTTTACAGTGTTTCATCGGTGTTTGTCAACTATTTTCTGGAGGTGCCGTTCATGAATCAGCAGGATAAGGAATGGAAGGAAGAGCAGTCAAGAATAGATGAGGTGCTGCAGGAGCTCGGCAAAAAAGAGCGGTTTCTGGAAACGTCTGCGGGCGGGTTAAAGCAAGATATTATCGGATTAAGAAAAAGCTTTTGGGAGGATGTTACGGTTAATCTTGATGATGCCCATGAAGCGGTTGAAACGATGGCAAGCATTAAGCAGCAGGCAGAGCTGCTGTCTGATCGGGAACGGAATCATCGGCGTATGGATCAGCAGCTCAAACGAATTCATCAATTAAAAGCTTCGCCTTATTTCGGCCGGATTGATTTTATTGAAAACGGTGAGGAGCAGGCAGAGCGAATTTATATCGGTTTAGCTTCTTGTATGGATGAGAAGGAGGAACACTTTCTGATCTATGACTGGAGGGCGCCGATATCAAGCATGTACTACAATTATTCCCCAGGAAAAGCGGAGTACGAAGTGCCCGGTGAAACGATAGAAGGAGAAATGGTACTGAAACGCCAGTTTATCATTAAAAACGGCGCTCTCAAGGCGATGTTTAATACTGATATGACGATCGGCGATGAAATGCTGCAAGAAGTATTAAGCCATCACTCTAATACCCAAATGAAAAACATCGTGTCTACGATCCAGAAAGAACAAAATCAGATTATCCGTAATGAAAAAAGTAAATTCCTAATCGTGCAGGGAGCGGCTGGCAGCGGGAAAACATCGGCAGCGCTTCAGCGTGTCGCTTATTTGTTATACAGGCACCGCGGCGTCATAGATGCCGGACAAATCGTTTTATTTTCTCCCAACTTTTTATTTAACAGCTATGTCTCCTCTGTTTTGCCTGAGTTAGGGGAAGAGAACATGGAGCAGGCGACGTTTCAGGAATATATCGAGCATCGGCTTGGCCGCAAGTTTCAATGTGAAAGCCCCTTTGATCAGCTTGAATATTGTCTGACAGAAACAAAGGATAGCGGACTTCCAACAAGGCTTGCGGGAATCACATGGAAGGCGGGCTTATCTTTTCAGCAATTCATTGATGAATACGTCACACGGCTGTCCTCTGAAGGGATGATCTTTAAAAATATCATCTTCCGCGGACAAAAGTTGATCACAAAGGAACAAATTCAATCCTATTTTTACTCACTGGATCAAAGACAGTCCATTCCGAATCGGATGGAGCAAACAGCGAAGTGGCTGCTGAGTGAGCTAAACAAGCTTGAGAAAAAGGAACGTCGTAAGGATTGGGTCGTTCAGGAAGCTGAGCTGCTCGACAAAGAGGATTACCTGGACGTGTACAAAAAGCTCCAGGAAAGGAAACGGTTCAGTGAGAGTACGTTTAACGATTATCAAAGAGAGCAGCAGCTACTTGCCGCTATCATTGTAAAAAAGGCTTTCAAACCGCTCAAACAGGCGGTCAGACTCCTTGCATTTCTTGATGTGAAACAGCTGTACCTGCAATTGTTTTCTGGCTGGGGAGGGAAATTCCAGCATGAGAAGATGGCAGCAATAGGAGAGCTGACCCGATCGGCATTTGCGGAAAATAAATTGCTCTATGAGGACGCGGCACCGTTTCTTTATATGCAGGATCTGATTGAAGGCAGAAAGAAAAATACGAAGATCAAACATCTTTTTATCGATGAAGCTCAGGACTATTCACCGTTTCAGATGGCGTACATGAGAAGCATTTTTCCGGCTGCCAGCATGACAGTGCTCGGTGATATCAATCAGTCCATCTACGCCCATGCCATACATGGCGCAAAGCGTATGGATGCGTGTTTTGAAGGTGAGCCAGCTGAATATGTTCGTTTAAAGAGAACGTACAGATCGACAAGGCAGATTGTCGAGTTAACAAAAGCGATGCTTCAGGACGGAGCGGACATCGAGCCTTTTAACAGAAACGGGGAAATGCCTCTCGTTTTCAAAAACGAAGGACGAGAGGATCTTTGTCAAAAGCTTACGAAAGAAATTGAACGGCTCAAGAAGCAAGGGCACGAAACGATAGCCGTCATTTGCAAGACTGCGCAGCAATGTATACAGGCGCACGCTCATATGAGTGAATATATAGATGTTCGACTGATTCATAAAGAAAATCAAACATTCCAAAAGGGAGTTTGTGTCATTCCGGTGTATTTAGCGAAGGGAATTGAGTTTGACGCAGTACTTGTCTATGATGCCTCAGAAGAACATTATCAAACAGAGCACGATCGCAGGCTGTTATACACTGCCTGCACCCGTGCGATGCATACGCTGACGGTGTTTTATACAGGTAAGGCAAGTCCGTTTGTAACGGCTGTGCCGTCTCATTTATATGAGAAAGCTGAATGAAGAGAAGGGAACCCTTCTCTTTTTTTATTTAAATGAAATAAGGCGGTTTTATCATTAGGATTCTTAATAGTTATCATCATGTAAATATATTTTACTTAAGCCTAGTATTCCGGTAAAGTTCAATTAGATGCAATTTTCGATCAGTTTATAACTTTGTGAGGTGGATACGTTGCAACTTCAGGTAATGAACAGTCCGTTTAATCAGGAGCAGGCAGAGCTCCTTAACCGCCTTCTGCCAACCTTGACCGAATCTCAGAAAATCTGGCTAAGCGGATATTTATCCGCGCAATCTGTTTCCGCCCAAGAAACTGCGGGGGCGCCGGCGGCAGCGTCTGTAGCACCGGCCGTTTCAAAGGAAGTAACCGTTCTTTACGGTTCACAGACGGGCAACGCACAGGGGCTTGCAGAAAATGCCGGCAAGCAGCTTGAGCAGCGCGGTTTTCAAGTAACTGTCTCGTCCATGAGCGATTTTAAGCCGAATCAGTTGAAGAAAGTAAATAATCTTTTGATCGTCGTCAGTACGCACGGTGAAGGCGAGCCGCCTGATAACGCGCTGTCGTTTCATGAATTTCTGCATGGAAGACGGGCGCCTAAGCTTGAAGCTCTTCGTTTTTCCGTTTTGGCGCTTGGTGACAGTTCGTACGAATTTTTCTGCCAGACAGGGAAAGAATTTGATCAGCGCTTAGAAGAACTCGGCGGAAAACGGATTTCTCCGCGCGTTGATTGCGATCTTGACTATGATGAGCCGGCAGCGGAATGGCTTGAAAGCGTATTTGGGGGTTTAAGTGAAGCCGGGGGCGGAAGTGCCGCACCTGCGCCAGCAGCATCGCCTCAAACCAGTGAGTCTTCATATTCCAGAACAAACCCGTTTCGGGCTGAAGTGTTAGAAAATTTAAATTTGAACGGTAGAGGATCAAATAAAGAAACACGCCATGTGGAGCTGTCTCTTGAAGGCTCTGGCCTGACTTACGAGCCTGGTGACAGCCTCGGCGTTTATCCGGAAAACGATCCGGAGCTTGTCGAGCTGCTGCTTAAGGAAATGAATTGGGACCCGGAAGAAATTGTGACGCTTAATAAGCAAGGCGATGTCCGCCCGCTGAAAGAAGCGCTGATTTCTTACTATGAGATTACCGTTCTCACAAAACCGCTTCTTGAACAGGCAGCCCAGCTGACAGGCAGCAATGAGCTTAGAGAGCTTTTAGCCCCGGGGAATGAGGGGAATGTAAAAGCGTATATTGAAGGTCGCGATTTGCTTGATCTTATTCGTGATTATGGCCCGTTCAGTGTATCTGCGCAGGAGTTTGTCTCGATTCTGCGAAAAATGCCGGCCCGCCTCTATTCGATCGCGAGCAGTTTATCCGCAAATCCGGATGAAGTGCATTTAACAATCGGTGCAGTCCGCTACGATGCGCACGGCCGTGAACGTAAAGGCGTCTGCTCGATTTTATGCGCGGAGCGTCTGCAGCCGGGAGACACACTGCCGGTATATGTCCAGCACAATCAAAACTTTAAGCTTCCGAAAGATCCTGAAACGCCGATCATCATGGTTGGCCCTGGGACAGGCGTCGCGCCGTTCCGTTCCTTTATGCAGGAGCGCGAGGAGACGGGAGCGGAAGGAAAAGCATGGATGTTCTTTGGCGATCAGCATTTTGTCACGGATTTCCTTTATCAGACAGAGTGGCAGAATTGGCTCAAAGACGGCGTGCTGACAAAAATGGATGTGGCGTTTTCACGTGATACGGAAGAAAAAGTATATGTGCAGCACCGCATGCTTGAACAGAGCGCGGAATTGTTCGAATGGCTTCAAGAAGGCGCGGCTGTTTACATTTGCGGTGATGAAAAGCACATGGCACACGATGTCCATAACACACTCTTAGAAATTATAGAAAAAGAAGGCAATATGACCCGTGAAGAAGCAGAAGTTTATCTTGCCGATATGCAGCAGCAAAAACGTTATCAGCGTGATGTATACTGATTTGACCTGAAAGGAGTTTTTCAACATGGTGACCAAAATCTTAAAAGCACCGGACGGCTCTCCAAGTGACGTCGAGCGCATTAAAGAAGAAAGCGATTATTTGCGTGGCACACTAAAAGAAGTGATGCTCGATCGGATCAGTGCCGGAATTCCGGATGATGACAACCGCCTGATGAAACACCACGGCAGTTATTTGCAGGATGACCGCGACCTCCGCAATGAACGCCAAAAGCAAAAGCTTGAACCGGCATATCAGTTCATGCTGCGCGTGCGTATGCCAGGAGGCGTTTCAACGCCTGAGCAATGGCTTGTCATGGATGACCTTTCTCAGAAATACGGGAACGGCACATTAAAACTGACGACACGTGAAACGTTCCAAATGCACGGGATTCTGAAATGGAACATGAAGAAAACCATTCACACGATCCACTCAGCTCTTTTGGATACGATCGCAGCCTGCGGAGACGTAAACCGCAATGTCATGTGTGCATCGAATCCTTATCAGTCTGAAATCCACTCAGAGGTATACGAGTGGTCTAAAAAATTAAGTGATGATCTGCTGCCGCGGACGAGGGCTTATCATGAAATTTGGCTTGATGAGGAAAGAGTGGCCGGCACGCCGGAAGAAATCGAGCCAATGTACGGACCGCTCTATCTGCCGCGGAAATTTAAAATCGGTATTGCTGTTCCGCCGTCTAATGATATTGACGTCTTTTCACAAGACCTTGGATTCATTGCGATTGTTGAAGATGGCAAACTGATCGGTTTTAACGTGGCCATCGGCGGCGGTATGGGAATGACGCATGGCGACACAGCGACATATCCGCAATTAGCCAAGGTGATCGGGTTCTGCCGTCCTGAGCAACTGTATGACATTGCTGAAAAAACGATTACAATTCAGCGTGATTACGGAAACCGTTCTGTCCGCAAAAATGCGCGATTCAAATACACGGTTGACCGCCTCGGTTTAGAAACCGTAAAAGAAGAATTGGAAAACCGTCTCGGCTGGAGTCTGGAAGAAGCGAAGCCGTATCATTTCGATCATAACGGCGACCGCTACGGCTGGGTAGAAGGCATTAAGGATAAATGGCATTTTACGCTGTTTGTTGAAGGCGGCCGTGTGACGGATTACGATGATTATAAGCTGATGACAGGCTTGCGGGAAATTGCCAAAGTTCATACAGGCGAGTTCCGTCTGACAGCCAATCAGAACTTGATTATCGCGAACGTTTCAAGCGATAAAAAAGATGAAATCAGTGCGTTAATCGAGCAATACGGACTCACTGACGGCAAGCATCATTCAGCGCTCCGCCGCAGCTCTATGGCGTGCGTCGCTCTTCCGACCTGCGGATTGGCAATGGCTGAAGCAGAACGTTACTTGCCGACCCTTTTAGATAAGGTTGAAGAGATCATTGACGAAAACGGCCTTCGTGATCAGGAAATTACCATTCGCATGACAGGGTGTCCGAACGGTTGTGCACGCCATGCGCTCGGTGAGATCGGATTTATCGGAAAGGCGCCGGGCAAATATAATATGTATCTTGGCGCTGCATTTGACGGAAGCCGTTTAAGCAAAATGTACCGTGAAAACATCGGTGAAGAAGACATTTTAAGCGAGCTGCGCGTCCTTCTGTCCTGCTATGCGAAAGAACGCGACGAAGGCGAGCACTTCGGTGACTTTGTCATTCGCGCCGGTATCATTAAAGCAACGACTGACGGCACGAATTTTCATGATTGATAAAGAAAGACGAGAGACAGGGAATAGCTCCCTGTCTCTTTTTATCTGAAATTTGCTCTTCGGCAAAAAAGTTCACTGTGAGCATATCATGAGAAATAATACCCTAAAAAGGGTACTATAAAAGAAGACAAGTGTGGAGGGAACTCCTGCGGAATCACATATCGGATGCAAGGCCATCCTAGCCTAAAGCCTCTTTTAAACAAGCAGCTTCATCGACTCATCATGCACGAACACAACAGACGAAGGAGGTCATGCATTTGGACATATTTTTAGTTGTTCTCGTTTTATTAACGATTATTGCGATATCCAATATCGTGAACCGGTTTATTCCGTTTATTCCAGTGCCTCTGATTCAGGTGGCGCTTGGGATTCTTGCCGCCTCATTTCCACAGGGGCTTCATTTTGAATTAAGTACTGAATTGTTTTTTGTTTTGTTTATCGCGCCTCTTCTATTTAATGATGGGAAGAGAACGCCGCGGGCAGAGCTTTGGAATTTAAGAGCCCCGATTTTATTGCTTGCACTCGGTCTTGTATTTGCGACTGTGATTGTAGGAGGCTACACGATTCACTGGATGATTCCTGCTATTCCGCTGGCAGCGGCTTTCGGACTTGCGGCCATTCTTTCACCGACTGATGTCGTCGCTGTCAGCGCATTATCAGGAAGAGTGAAAATGCCAAAAGGGATTCTTCGCCTGCTTGAAGGGGAAGGGCTGATGAATGATGCATCAGGTCTGGTAGCCTTTAAGTTTGCGATTGCGGCAGCAGTGACTGGTGCATTTTCATTAGCACAAGCGGCTGTCAGCTTTGTCTTTATTTCTCTCGGAGGCTTGCTGTGCGGGGTTGTCATTTCGTTCTTCATTATTCGTTTTCGCCTCTTCCTGCGCCGCCTTGGTATGCAGGATGTCACGATGCATATGCTGATTCAAATTCTGACGCCGTTTGTCATTTATTTGGCAGCGGAAGAAATCGGCGTTTCCGGCATTTTGGCCGTTGTGGCGGGAGGCATTACCCATGCAGTTGAACAGGATCGTCTGGAATCAACGATGATCAAGCTGCAAATCGTCTCCTCAAGTACGTGGAACATTATTTTATTTATTTTGAATGGCCTGGTCTTCGTTATTCTTGGGACGCAGATTCCGGACGTCATTTCTGTCATTTTTAACGACACCGCCATCAGCAACATGAAGGTGATTGGCTATATCCT
The DNA here is from genome assembly GCF_021282335.1 of Bacillus sp. G16. Lineage (NCBI taxonomy): Bacteria > Bacillati > Bacillota > Bacilli > Caryophanales > Bacillaceae > Bacillus > Bacillus sp. G16. Next base: position 235,340 of record NZ_JAJSOZ010000001.1, read on the forward strand.
TGTGATCACATTTACGCTAATGCTCCTCAGATTTCTGTGGGTGCTGTTCTTCTGGAACGGCAAGTGGTTCTTTAATAAGGATCAGAACATCTATAAACCTGGTCTTCGTTCGACGCTGTTAATTTCGATTTCCGGCGTGCGCGGAGCTGTAACACTTGCAGGTTCTTTCTCCATACCGTATTTTCTGGAGGACGGCACGCCGTTTCCGGAAAGAAATCTGATTCTCTTTTTAGCAGCCGGCGTCATTTTATGCACACTTGTCATTGCCACCGTTGTGCTGCCGCTTCTGACTGAAAAAGAAGAAGAGGACGAGGAACGAAATAAGAAGCTGCTGACGGCGAGACGCAAATTGATCAAAACAGCTCTCCAAACGATTAAAGAGGACATGAATGATACAAACAAAACGGCCTCTCTTGCGGTGATAGCTGAATACAATGAGAAAATGAAAAATCTGCGTTTTCAGCAGTATACATCATCTAATCGTATCAAAAAGCATGAGCGAAAAGTCCGTGCGCAAGGGGTTAACGCTGAGCAAGAGGCGCTGGTGAAAATGCTGGAGCGAGGGGACATCCCGGAAGAAACGGCAAACGTGCTGCAAGAACGGTTTAATGAATTAGAAATTTTGTATGCCAACCCATTTAAGGTCGGATTATCAAAAACAAGGCTCAAGCGGCTGATGTATTGGATTTTCTTCGGTGAACATAAAAAGCCGGAGATGTCGATTTTAAATGAAGCGGGATTGATACAGGCAACGAGAGTGAAAACGGCAAAAGCAGCGATAGACTATCTGGAAAAACATAAAACGGAAGAACATAAAGAAGTGTTTTTGTCTGTCATTTCGTTTTATAAACAGTTAATTTTCAGGCTGGAGCACAGCCATCATGAGCTGAAATCAAGCGCTCATTTTGAAAATCAGAAGCTGGAAGTGAAGCTGAAGGCTGTGCAGGCGATCAGAAATGAAATTCAGACGCTCTTTGAGGAGCGGGAAATTTCCCGGGACATCTCCCATGAGCTTCGCCAATACATTAATGATGTGGAAGCCGCCATGCTTGAAGGCGGCGAATAGATGCAGTAAAAAAGCTGGCGCTGAAACGCCAGCTTTTTTCTGTATTAAGGGCGATGGAAATTGACAGTGCTGCCATCCCGGTCGAACCAGCCTCTGAAGGCCCAGTTGATCCAGCCGCCATCACCTTTGTTTGTAAAGGTTCCGTCTTCAAATACCCAAATGCCGTACGTAATGCCGTCGTAAACGGCTGAGCCGTAAAATTGCACACCGTTTAAGTGATCTTCATATTCCTGGCTTAAATTAAATACCATGACGTTATATTTTTGGCCGGAAGCGTAGAAGGAAGACTCCATGAGGTTTTTCACAAATCCATCCCGGTTCTGTGCGGACTTAATGGCATCGGCGATCTGGTTGGCAATTCCAAGCACATCTAGGTTTACATTTAAACCTACCTCAGCGGCAGTTGTTCCGGCTGTTGTTGTCTGCGAGATCTTTGGAGCGGGGTTTTCTTCAGCGGAAGCTAAGGACAAAGGGGCAATTGTCAAAGCGGTACCAAGCGCAAGTGTCATTGGAATACGAATACGTTTCAATGTGGTTCCTCCTTTGTATATTGTGGTTACACTATTCGCATACCCTGCTCACTTTTTTTGTAATCTCAATATTGTTAAAATAGGAAAAAAATAGTGTATCAGTTTGACCGTGCTGTGAAAAAAGAAGCAATAAGAGGCTCTTAAGCGTATTATTGGTATCGGCTGAGAGGAATGTGAGATAATATAGACACTTATATTTCATTGAAAGGGTGGATGTTCAAGTGGCAACAAGTTTAAAAGATACTGTAAAGCTACATAACGGAGTTGAAATGCCGTGGTTCGGTCTTGGTGTTTTTAAAGTAGAAAATGGAAGTGAAGCGACTGAATCTGTGAAAGCGGCAATTAAAAACGGCTACCGCAGCATTGATACAGCAGCTGTCTACAAAAATGAGGAAGGCGTTGGCATCGGAATCAAGGAATCCGGTGTGGCAAGAGAAGAGCTCTTCATTACATCAAAAGTATGGAATGAAGATCAAGGCTACGAAACAACGCTTGCTGCCTTTGAAAAAAGCCTGGAAAGACTTCAGCTTGATTACTTAGATCTATATTTAATCCACTGGCCTGGCAAGGATAAATATAAAGATACTTGGCGCGCGCTTGAAAAGCTGTACAAAGACGGCAAAATCCGCGCGATCGGCGTCAGCAACTTCCAAGTTCATCATTTAGAAGAGCTATTGAAAGATGCTGAAATCAAACCGATGATCAACCAAGTGGAATTTCACCCGCGTTTGACGCAAAAAGAATTAAGAGATTACTGTAAAGCGCAAGGCATCCAGCTTGAAGCATGGTCTCCGCTCATGCAGGGACAGCTTCTGGATAACGAAGTGCTCGCACAGATTGCAGAAAAACACAATAAATCTGTGGCTCAAGTGATTTTGCGTTGGGACCTTCAGCATGAAGTTGTAACAATTCCAAAATCCATCAAAGAACACCGTATTATCGAAAATGCTGATATTTTTGATTTCGAATTGTCTCAAGAAGACATGGACAAAATTGACGCATTAAACAAAGATGAGCGTGTCGGCCCAAATCCCGACGAGCTTCTGTTTTAATGAAAAACTCCCCGTCACGGCACGGGGAGTTTTTTAGTGTGTGTTTTTCTGTTGAATGAAAAACAGCATCAAAAAGGAAATGAAAACGATACAGACGACCCACGCCCAGGCAAGGGCATTGTTGCCGGAATCTAATGCGACATAAATGGCCGTCGGCAGTGTTTGCGTGACACCGGGGATGTTCCCTGCAAACATAAGTGTGGCGCCAAATTCTCCGAGCGCCCGCGCAAGGCTGAGGATGCTTCCGGTCAGCAATGAAGGATAGGCGAGCGGGACGGAAATATGGATAAATACCTGCCAGCTGCTTGCGCCGTCTACCATTGCCGCGCCCTGTATATCGGGATCAATGTCGGCAAATCCGGTTTTGGCGGATTGATACATAAGCGGAAAGGCCACAACAGCCGAGGCAATCACAGCGGCCCACCAGGTGAAAATGACAGGCTGCTGAAAGACCCATTCGATGGCTTGTCCAATGAAACTGTGCTTTCCGAAAATGACGATCAAAATAAAACCGACAACAGTAGGCGGAAGAACGAGCGGAAGCATAAAAAAAGTTTCGAGAGCCGTTTTTCCGAAAAATGATGCCCGCGACATCCACGCTCCAGCCAGTGTTCCGAGAATAATGACAACAATTCCGGCAACTGCCGCCACTTGGAAGGAAAGCACAACAGGTGTGAAAAACTCTGAAGCGCTTATGCTATTCGGCAGTAAAACCATATTTCTCAAATACTTTCATTGCTTCATCAGATTGCAGGTAATCGTAAAATTCCTTCGCTTCCTTACGATGTTTTGTATCTTTTACAATTCCTAACGGATAGACAATCGGGCTGTGTGTATCTGCTTTTGCCTCATCAATGATGTTGACCTTTTTAGAGATCAGTGCATCTGTTTTATAAACAACACCTGCATCCACATTGCCGGTTTCAACATAAGAAAGAACTTGGCGAACGTCTTTTCCGTAAACGATCTTATCCTTCACTTTGTCCCATAGAGACAGCTTTGTCAGTGATTCTTTCCCGTAAGCTCCTGCCGGTACGGATTCCGGCGTTCCGAGGGCGATTTTTTCTGAGTCAGCCAGATTGCTGAAGCTTGTCACAGGTGACTCTCCGTTTTTCGGCACGACCAGTACAATTTCATTGCCGACTAAATCAGTGCTGTCTTTTTTGGCGATATCCCCATCATCCACCAGCTTTTGAAATTTATCCTCAGCAGCTGAGAAGAACAGATCTGCCCCTGCTCCTTGAGAAATTTGTTTTTGCAAGGCGCCGGAAGAGCCAAAGTTATCTTGGATTGTAATGTTTTGATGTTCTTTTTCGTAGTTCTTTTGGATTTCCTCAAGCGCATCCTGTGCACTGGCGGCAGCTGAGATCGTTAACGTTACTTCTTTCTCGCTGTCCGTTGAAGACTGGTTTGCAGAGCAGCCTGCTGCAAGCAGAAAAGCGGTTAAGGCTGCTGTTAGAATGGAATACTTTTTAAACATAATTGCACCCCTTATGATTAGTTATATCTAATTATAACTGATTATGTTTGGTTTATGTGGGTTTTTTTACATTCGATGAAAAGGTATAATGAAGTAGGAGAGTGATGAATATGAATGAAACCTCTTCCTATACGATAGAAGAAGTTGCAGGTCTTCTGAAGGTATCAAAGCTGACCGTTTATGATTTGATTAAAAAAGGCATGATCCCTGCTTACCGTGTCGGCAGGCAGATGCGTGTGGATGAAGAAGATTTAAAGCAATATAAGATGAATATGAGAATGTCTCAGCCCATTGCTATAGCTGAAGAGCCGAAAAAGATGCATGAGGCAGAGCCGGACGGCAGACCGAATGTCATGATCAGCGGACAGGACATTTCGATGGATCTGCTCAGCAAGCATTTGGAGAATATCATTCAGGAGACGCCGCTCCGCAAATACAAAGGAAGCTTAAACAGCCTGATTGATATGTATCAAGGCAAGTGTGACATTGTCAGCCTGCATTTGTACGATGCGGAAACGAGGCAGTATAATGCGCCTTATGTAAAACGGATTTTGTCAGGTGAACCGTTTTGTCTGATCAATGTCGTTCTCCGCAAAGCCGGACTGTATGTTCAAAAAGGGAATCCGAAAAACATTCAAGGCTGGGAAGACTTGAAAAGAACCGATATCCGAGTCATCAACAGGGAAAAGGGTTCGGGCGCAAGAGTGCTCCTTGATGAACAGCTTGGCTTGCTCGGTGTGAATTCGGCTGATGTAAAGGGATACAGCGATATCGTGACCGATCATTACGCTGTCGCTTCACAAGTCTCAAGCGGACAGGCTGACGCGGGAATCGGAGCGCAGCATGCTGCACATATGGGCAGTGTTGATTTTATCCCGCTCATTGATGAACAATATGATATCGTCATTTTGAAAAAACATGAGCAGCTGCTGAAGGCCGTGAAGGAGATCTTGAATTCTGAGGAATACAAGGCGAATCTGTCTCATTTAAACGGCTATCAAACGAAGCTAACCGGCAAAGTGATGTTTGAAACGTAAAAAATCCCTCTGTAAAGAGGGATTTTTTATTCATAAAAACGGAGCAGGTCACCGTTTAAGATTTTATCAGAGAGAGACAGTTCTTCGTTTGCTTTCTCTTTATAAGAAAGGCACGCATCCTGATCTTCCAGCATTTCCCCTGTTTTTTGGCTGTAGCACGTGTTTTTCGTGTATACATAGTCGTTCGTAATAAAACTGCCGTTTCTCAGCACGGCGAATGGGGTGCGGTCGTTGGACAGCAAATCATTGCCAAATTGAATATTGCCTTTTGTATCAACGCCGAGCAGATGCATCAGTGTCGGCCTGACATCGACCTGCCCTCCGGCATCAGAGATGGTTTCTGGCTTTTGATCTGTGATTCCCGGGATATGTATGATAAACGGCACCCGCTGGAGCTGAACATTGTCATACGGCGTGATTTCATTTTTTCCTAAAAACTCAGCCATCGCATCGTTATGGGCTTCTGAAATGCCGTAATGATCTCCCATAAATACAATCATCGAATTTTCGTATAAGCCTTCGTCCTTCAGCTTTTTGATAAAATGCTTCAATGCCTCATCTTCATAGCGCACCGTGGTCACATAGCGGTTTAACAGGTCGCTGCTTGAATCGTATTCATCAATCAGCTGATCCTTCTCATCGATCTCAAACGGAAAATGATTCGTTAACGTGATGAAACTGCTGTAAAACGGCTGCGGCAGGCTTTTCAGCTTGCCGGCGGACTGCTCTAAAAATTCCTTATCCTTTAAGCCCCAGCTTGTCGATGTCCCGGGAGTGACATGGAAATCATCAACATCAAAAAAGCGGTCAATCCCAAATGATTCGTACATCACATCTCGGTTCCAAAATGTTTTATGGTTGGCGTGAAAGACGGCTGAATAATAATCATGTTGCTTCAGCGATTTGTACATTGTATGAAATTGATGGTCGCTTTTCGTGAAAAAGACGGCGCCGCTAAGGGAAGGATACAGTGAGTTAGCGACGATGAATTCTGAATCAGATGTTTTGCCTTGTTCGGTTTGCTGATAGAAATGATCAAAGTAATAGCTTTTTTTGATGAGATCATTCATAAACGGAGTGATTTCTTTTCCATTTACCTTTTCATTCAGAACAAAGCTTTGGGTCGATTCAAGTGTGACAAAAATGACATTGCGCCCCTTTGCCAGCCCGAATTTGTTTGGGTCAGGCTTGCTGTAGTCTGCTTCTGTGTAGTTTTTAATGGTGGTCATGCTGTCTTCATCTGCAAATGCTTTCGCGCTTATATTCACAGTCTGAGAAATCGTATCGTAAATATGGAACTGAAACAGACCGATGCTTTTGACGAGCATTTCCCGGTCAAAGGAATGTGCCAAAAGCTTCGGCTGCTGTACTTCTGCAAGTGCCAGGGTGCATAGAATCATGCCGCAGGAAGCTGCATAGTACCGTTTGACTGTGCGGGGGGCGGCTTTTGTCTGCGGGTGCTTCTCTTTTCTGGCCAGCAGCAGAAGAAAAATCAAATCCGCAAACAGGGCGATAAACAGAGGATTGAACAGTTCTTTTACACTGCTGCCCATATCGCTCATGTTACTGGCCTGAAACAAAACCGGGATGGTAATAAAATCGATATAAAAGCCGTAAAAAATCGTATTGGAGATCAAGATAACAGTCAGAACCAAATTGGCAATCAGCAAAAAGACCCGCTGTTTGTTTTCTTTCAGAAGCAGGCCGATCCCGAATAAAGGAAGGATAAAGCTGAGCGGATTGATCAGCAAAATCAGCTCCTCCAACAGAGTATCGATCTGCAAATCAAAGCCCAGTTTATAAATCACATACGTTTTGATCCACATGAATACGATCGAAAAACATAAAAACCGCTGATTGGGAAAAAAGGTTCCTTTCATCAATATGACTCCTCACGTTTCCTTGATCTCTGCATGAAATGCTTCTTATGTAAAACCTACTAAAAACAGTCCGTTCAGACAAGTGTCAGCACTCACGTTTAAAACATGCGCCCATAAAACAGCATATAAAAATAATAACATGAAGCAATTGTCAGGCCGGCTAACACAAGCTGCTCAGAAAAACTGCCTGTCTTCATATATAATGGGAGCCGTACGCGAATCGTTGAAGGGAATAATAATTTGATTCCATTCACCGTCCAAGCGTCAAGAATCAAGTGGCTCGCCATTCCGATCATCAGCCCGGTTGATATGTTTTTATTTGGAATATATGTGGCTGTGATAAAAAACATGATGAGCAGAAACAGCAGGCTGTGCGTAAAGGTTCTGTGTCCAAAAACAGAGCTGACCGCTTTCGATAAGATAGGAAATCTTCTCCCGATTTTACTTTGTGTGTGGCAGATATCGGGTATTAATGCCCCAACCGCGCCGGACGCAGCCATAAGCACTGGATCAAATCCATAATAATAAGCCGCTGCCGTACAAGAAGCGATGCCTCCCATGATGTGTGTTTTTCCTGTCATTTCTCGCTTCTCCTTTTATCTTTTGCAAAAATCTCTGAATTACAAATATATCAAGAGAATGTATGTTTGATCAACAGGACTTTGGACGATAAAAAATTTCCCGCATAATTTTTTAAGGAAAAAGGCATCTTAAAAATGTACCTATTTTCTAAAAGAGGTGATTCGAATGGGTTTCTTTAATAAAGATAAAGGAAAACGTTCTGATAAAGAAAAAAACGTAATCCAGGGAGCTCTTGAAGATGCCGGTTCAGCTCTAAAAGATGATCCGCTTCAAGAAGCTGTGCAAAAAAAGAAAAATAATCGATAAACCACAATGCGGATAGGGCTTGGCTCTATCCGTATTTTCCATCTGTTCCCTTTGACAGATCACTCTTTCTTTGATAACCTTCTGGAAGTAACTGAATATTTAAATCCTCACTCTTTCTCAGTGAGGTAGAGGTTGCGCGGATGATGAGTCACACATGCCAGGCTGACAGGAGCTGTTAAACATGTGTAAAAGGCATCAGCGCCGAAGTGTGGAGAAAGCCGATCCTTCTCTATGCTGGGACTGTATCTGAATAAGTGCAGGACTGCCGCGTGCTTTTTCGCGGAGGGCTATCCGGAGATCAAGGGTGTGTGTTTCTTTAAGCATGGACTTTTGTTCAGGCTTTTTTTGCGTTTACATGATCTCGGGGTCTGGTCCGTACAAAGAATCATGGAGGTACTGGAATGGAACAGACGAAAAAATGGGGTTTTTGGTTATTAACGGCGTTTGTCGTTGGAAATATGGTTGGATCAGGAATTTTCTCCTTGCCGAGCTCGCTTGCTTCAATCGCGAGTCCGTTTGGCGCCACGTCCGCCTGGCTTTTGACAGGTGCAGGCGTGCTGATGATTGCACTTGTCTTCGGGCACTTGTCCATTCGCAAGCCTGAACTGACAGCGGGGCCGCAAAGTTATGCAAGAGCGCTGTTCTCTGATCCGAAGAAAGGGAACGCTGCCGGTTTCACAATGGTGTGGGGCTACTGGGTGGCGAGCTGGATCAGTAACGTGGCGATCATCACTAGTCTCGCCGGTTACTTGACTTCGTTCTTCCCGATCTTGGTTGATAAACGTGAAATGTTTTCGATCGGCGGGCAAGAGGTGACACTCGGCCAATTGATGACGTTTGCTGTATGTACGATCTTGTTATGGGGAACGCACACGATTCTTGTTGCAAGCATTAACGGTGCAAGTAAATTGAACTTTGTCACAACGCTTTCTAAAGTATTAGGTTTTGTCTTCTTTATCGTTGCCGGATTGTTTGTGTTTCAAACGACATTATTCGATCATTTTTATTTCCCGATTCAAGGAGAAAACGGCACAAGCATTGGAATTGGCGGCCAGGTGCATAACGCCGCGATTTCTACACTGTGGGCGTTTGTCGGAATTGAATCAGCGGTTATCCTGTCCGGCCGTGCGAGCTCTCAGCGTGATGTGAAACGTGCGACAATTACCGGCTTGCTGATTGCCTTGAGCATTTATATTATTGTGACTTTAATTACGATGGGTGTTCTGCCGCATGATAAGCTTGTCGGCTCTGAAAAACCGTTCGTTGATGTGCTTTATGCGATTGTCGGAAACGCGGGAAGCGTCATTATGGCACTCTTGGCGATCCTTTGTTTATTCGGAACGATGCTCGGCTGGATTTTGCTTGGCTCTGAGGTCCCATACCAAGCCGCTAAAGCAGGAGATTTCCCGGCATTATTTGCGAAAACGAATAAAAAAGGAAGTCCGGTTATCGCACTAATTATTACAAACGTTATGTCACAGGTCTTCATTTTCTCGGTTATTTCCCGGACAATAAGTGACGCATTTACATTTTTAACGACAGCGGCAACGCTTGCGTATTTAATTCCGTATTTGGTATCAGCGATCTACAGCTTGAAGCTTGTCATCAAAGGCGAAACGTATGACCAGCTGAAAGGCTCCCGTGTAAAAGACGGATTGATTGCAATATTAGCATGCGCGTACTCAGTGTTTGTTATCGTAACAGGCACAGCGGATTTAACGACATTTATTCTCGGCATCGGTTTATTCTTTGTCGGTTTGATCGTTTATCCATTTGTTTCTAAAAAGTTCCAGAAAGTAAAATAAGCATAACAAAAGACACCTGATTTGCTTTGTCAGGTGTCTTTTTTATAAAAACGCAATCTCTCCTGTTAGTAATCCGATCGTTAAAATAGCTGGCAGGAGAGCTGAAAGCAAAAAACGTTTTTTCAGCCCCTCCAGAAACAGAACAATCACTAAGATAAATGCAAGAAGCACATCAGAAAAAGGGTTTCCGATATAAAGCCCGTTAAAAAAACTGATCGCGATGATGATACAGCTTCATATGAATTGAGTAAGAAAATATCCCATGTGGATCAAAATGAGCCGCTCCTTTTATTGAATGGAAAAAGAGCCGCAGGCAGGCAGCTCTTTTGTTTATTTTGTTAAGCTTTCCGTAATAAACTTCAGCTGGCCCTCCAATGAAATCGGATCTGTGAAATAGAAGCCAATCGGGTCAATCTTATAGACATGGTCATTTTTAACGGCGCTTAGGTTCTTCCAAATGGAGCTGTCAAATACGCCGCCATCGTCACCGCCTGATTGCCATGGGCCTGCGAAAATATAATCCCCGGCGAAGTCAGGGAGCTTCTCTAATGAAATACTTGTATATCCAGGGCCCTGGTCAATGGCTTTTTCCTTTGTCAGCTTTGTAGCCTGCAGGCCGAGATCTTTGTAAATGATGCTTCCGCCTCTTCCGAAATCTTTACCGAATACGTAAATGTCTTTTCCGTTCGTTTGCATAATGGAAATGGTTTTGTCACCGACGGCTTTTTTGATTTTTGTTTTAGCTGCCGCAACTTTTTTATCCCACTCAGCTAGCCATTTTTCGGCTTTATCTTCAGTTCCCGTCATTTTTGCAAATTCTTTCAGCTGTTCGATGTTGTCGAGCTTATCGTATTTTACCGCGACAGTCGGCGCAATTTTTTCAAGCTTTTTCATATCAGCGCCTTGCGTTGTCCAGACGATAATCAGGTCAGGGTTCAAATCAATGACTTTTTCAACGGAAGTGCCGTCTCCGATGTTTGTGACACCGTCGGTTTTTCCTTTGTAGTAAGGGTTTTTAAATACATTCTCAGGCGCACCGACGACGTTGATGCCCAGTGTTTTGAAGTATCCGTAGTAGCCGTCTGCCATGACAACCACTCGTTTAGGGTGCTTAGGAATTTTTACATTTCCGTTTTCAGCCTTGTATGTAAAGGTTTCTTCGTCTTTTGAATCAGAGGAAGAGCCTTTGCTTTCTGAGTTATTCCCGCAGGCTGCCAGCGCTGCGATCAATAGGAGGGCAAAAAACGCTGCTCCGATTTTCTTGTATGTATGGGTCATATCTCATACCTTCTTTCTGAAAGATAGATGATAAAGAGAATCATTATCAATGTGATTATACCATCGCAAGTGCCAGTTGGCACGATATTTTTGCAAATATATTCTCATTTTTATTTAAAACGCTCTATTAAATCAGAGGAAAAAAGTGATATACTGGAACAGCAATTGATAATCATTATCATTGATGAAAGGAAGTACGGCTGTTGAGTCAAAAGAAAAATATACAGACCACATCAGAAGAAATCCAATGGACGTCAAGGTCATTTGGCGCAGTCATGGTCCTTATTGCAGGGATATGCTTGCTATGCCTTGGCGCACTTTTATCCATATCCCTCGGTGCTGCGGATATTCATTTGCGCACTGTGTGGGACGCCATTTTTCATTTTCAGCCGACAGAGACGTCCCACCAAATCATACATGATCTCCGGCTGCCGAGAACGGCTGCGGCCGCGCTTGTCGGGGCTTTATTAGCGGTATCAGGGGCGATTATGCAGGGGATGACGAGAAACCCTTTGGCAGAGCCTTCGATTATGGGCGTTACATCGGGCTCTGCGTTTGCCATTTCGATTGCGTTTGCCTTTTTTCCCGGACTTTCGGCTATGGGGCTTGTGCTATGGTCCTTTGTCGGAGCGGGGCTGGGGGCATCAACGGTAATGGGCATCGGCATGTTTTCAAAAGGCGGACTTACGCCTGTAAAGCTTGCTCTGGCGGGAACAGCAGTTACTTATTTCTTTACGGGCATTTCAACTGCTATCGCAATTCGCTTTGATGTTGCTCAGGATATCAGCTTTTGGTATGCAGGCGGAGTAGCGGGTGTGAAATGGTCAGGTGTCCAGCTTTTGCTTATCGCAGGGGCTGTCGGTTTAACGCTTGCGTTTATCATCGCCCGGTCCGTGACAGTACTAAGTCTTGGTGACGATCTGGCGAAAGGGCTTGGACAATATACATCAGCGGTGAAACTGGTTGGCATGCTTGTCGTTGTGATTTTGACGGGAGCTGCAGTTTCTATTGCCGGCACCATCGCATTCATCGGGCTGATCATTCCGCATATTACCCGGTTTTTGGTCGGTGTGGATTATCGGTGGATCATTCCTTGCTCGGCGGTTCTTGGTGCTGTTTTGCTTGTGTTTGCTGATATTGCAGCAAGACTCGTAAACGCGCCCTTTGAAACGCCTGTCGGCGCGCTGACCTCTCTCATCGGCGTTCCCTTTTTCTTTTATTTGGCACGTCGTGAAAGGAGAGGGCTGTAATGAAAACAAAAACAAAAACAAAAAAACCGCTCTTTGTGATGGCTGTGACCTTTATGCTCATCGTGCTGGTCTTTTTTATCAGTCTGAATTTGGGCGTCATCAAAATTGCACCGCTTAAAACGCTTCAGGTCTTTTTCGGCCAAGGAACGGCGCGTGACGAGCTTGTCTTATTTGAATTCAGGCTGCCCCGGATCATCCTTTCCTTGCTCGTTGGGGCTGGGATCGCTGTTGCCGGAGCCATTTTGCAAAGCGTGTCTCAAAATGATCTGGCAGAGCCCGGTATTCTCGGAATTAACGCCGGCGGCTCACTTGCTGTTGTGCTTTTTATTTACTTTTTTCAAGGATCAGCTTCAGATCTCAGCTTTTTCGGAACATTTATGCTGCCGTTCAGTGCTTTGGCAGGCGCGATCCTCGCCGCGTTTCTCATTTATCTTCTGGCTTGGAAAAAAGGTGTGACTCCGATTCGGCTGATTTTAGTCGGCATTGGCGTGAATGCCGGATTTAACGCCCTGTTGCTGATTTTTCAGCTCAAGATGGACCCTCATGATTTTATGCAAGCAGCGGTTTGGATCTCCGGCTCGATATGGGGGGCGAACTGGAATATGATCTGGGCAATCCTCCCTTGGATTGTGATCTTACTTCCGTTTGCTTTATATAAGGCGCGCTATTTGAACATTTTGCAGCTCGGAGACCAATTAGCGACCGGGCTGGGCACTGCAGTTGAAAGGGAAAGACGGATTCTTCTTCTGGCAGCGGTCACTCTTGCCGCTTCATGCGTGGCAGCTGCAGGGGGCATCGCGTTTCTCGGATTGATCGCGCCCCATGTGGCAAGAAGGCTTACCGGTCCCCGTCATCAGACGCTGATACCGGTCTCCGCCTTCATCGGCGCATTTCTGTTTTTACTCGCTGATACGCTGGCGAGAAATGTATTGGCACCGTCAGAAATTCCGGTCGGACTTGTCATTTCCGTGTTAGGTGCGCCTTACTTTATTTATTTATTGATGAAAGCGAATTAGAGGAGGGGGCCGAATATGAATTCATTATCAACAGATCAGCTTGGAATCGGTTATGGAGACAGGGTAATAGTAGAGGATTTAAATATCTCGATTCCTAAAGGGAAAATTACCACCTTAATTGGCCCGAACGGCTGCGGGAAATCCACGATATTAAAAACAATGTCCAGAATTATGCGTTCACATGCAGGTGCCGTCTATTTAAACGGCAAAGCGATTCATAAAATGTCTACAAAGGACATTGCGAAAGATATGGCGATTCTGCCGCAGACACCTGAAGCGCCGAGCGGTTTAACGGTGTATGAATTGGTGTCGTACGGCAGATTTCCGCATCAATCAGGATTTGGCAGATTAAATGATGAAGATCGCCAAATTATCAAATGGGCGCTTGAAGAAACAGGCATGGCTGAATTCGCTGAACGGCCGATTGAGGCATTGTCAGGCGGACAGCGTCAGCGCGTGTGGATTGCCATGGCGCTTGCGCAAGGGACGGAACTGCTGCTGCTGGATGAACCTACAACGTATCTTGATCTCGCACACCAGCTTGAGATTCTGCAGCTGCTAGACAGACTCAACAAAGAGCAGGGGCGGACGATTTTAATGGTCATTCATGATCTTAACCATGCAGCCCGTTTTTCTCATTATATGATCGCACTCAAAAAAGGCACGGTCATCAAAGAAGGCACTGCACTGGAGGTCATGACTCCGGACATTTTGAAGCGGGTATTTCAGATTGATGCTGAAATCGTGACTGATCCCCGTACAAATAAACCTGTATGTTTGACCTATGACCTGATTAAAAATGAAAAAACGCTTCTTTCAGTGTGAGAAAAATCCCGGTTCTGAGCCGGGATTTTTTATTTTCGGCCGTGAAAAATACCATTTTTTTATTTGGTTTCATCCTTTCAATAAAAAGATTGCAAGTCTTTTTGAATTAATAGATAATATTGGTTAGAATGTTTCGAAAATATTACATTGTTTACAGAAAGAGGAGATCGTTGTGTCCAAAAAGAAAAAATGGCTTATTGGCGGTGCGATATGTGCCGGTGTGCTTGTATTGGCGGGGATCGGCGCCGGCGGTTTTTACTTTTTTACTCACATGAACCAAGTTGCCGTATCAACGGAGCCCTATGCTGAATCAGTAGCGGTATACATGGGAGGAGAATCAGAATCAGGCCAAACGTTTTCTGGAAAGGTTGAACCTGAGAAACAGCAGAAAGTATACATAGATTCAGAAAAAGGCAGCATTAAAAAAACATACGTCAAAGAAGGCGATCAGGTCAAAAAGGGCGATAAGCTTTTTGAGTATGAGGGCGAGGATCATTCTGACGAAGTTGAGCAAGCCAATTTGCAAATTGAAATGACAAACCTTCAAATCAGCCGTTTGCAAAAATCAATAACGGAAACGGAAAAACAGCTGAAAAAGGCCGGAAAAGAAGAGAAATCACAGCTTCAAGATGAGCTTGATCAGGCCAATTTCGATTTGAAAACAAGCCAGCTTGAGCTGAAGCAGCATCAAAAAGAGCTGGCTGCCCTGACAAAAAACAAAGGTTCCAATGTCATGACAAGCAAGCATGACGGGATCGTTCAAAGCGTCAATCAGGATATCGCTGACGGAGCAACAGGTGACCAGGCAGCAGGTCCGTATATCCAGATTGTTTCGACGGGCAAATATCTAGTCAAAAGCCAAATCAACGAGCTGTTAATGGACACAATCAAAAAAGGCAGCAAAGTCAGAGTCACGCTGAAAACAGGCGGTGAAGGCGAGTGGAAAGGAAAGGTCACCTCGATCGGCAAGCTTCCGGCGGGAGCAGGCGAGGGGGAGGAGTCAGAAAGTTTTGCTGAAGAAGAAATGAATCCTCAATCCTCTAACTATCCGTTCACAATTTTATTAGACAGCCATAAGGGCCTTGAAGTCGGCTATCATGTCAACATCGAAGTGATGAGTGATGATGCTGATGCGGACAAGATCAAGCTGCCGACCGACATGGTGATTCAGGATGACGGCGAACCGTATGTGTGGAAAGCCGATGAGAAGCAGAAAGCGGTCAAACAGCCTGTTGAAATCGGTGAGACTGATGAAAATGACATGATAGAAATTAAGAGCGGCCTGACGCCGGAAGATTATGTGATCTATCCTGATCCCGCGGTCAAGGAAGGAAAGCAGGTTACAGTCAATGCTGACACTGAATAATATTTCGAAATCGTACAAGCTGGGAAAAGAAGAAGTTCCAATCTTGAAACATATCAATCTGACTGTCCAGGCGGGTGAGTTTCTGGCTATTATGGGGCCTTCCGGTTCTGGAAAGTCAACGTTAATGAATATCATCGGCTGTTTGGACAGGCCAACCTCCGGAACCTATACGCTTGACCAGATAGATATATTGAAAGGAAAAGACGGTGCCTTAGCCGAAATTCGCAACGAATCAATCGGGTTTGTGTTTCAAACCTTTCATCTGCTGCCGCGTCTTACCGCGCTGCAAAATGTTGAGCTGCCGATGATCTACAATAAAGTGAAGAAAAAAGAGAGAAGGCAAAGAGCTTATGAAGCCCTGGAAAAAGTCGGTTTAATAGACAGGGTCTCTTACAAGCCGCCGAAGCTGTCCGGCGGGCAAAAGCAGCGGGTGGCGATAGCGAGGGCCCTTGTCAATCAGCCGAGGTTTATTTTAGCTGATGAACCGACCGGGGCGCTTGATACCAAATCAAGCGAACAAATTTTATCGCTGTTTTCCGAACTGCATCAGGAAGGCAAGACCATTATTATGATTACCCACGACCCGGACGTCGCCAGAAAAGCTGACAGAACGGTTTTTATCCGGGATGGAGAATTGGTATTAGATGAGAGAGGGGATATCAGCCATGCTTGAACATATTCGAATCTCCTTTCAATCAATTTTCTCTCACAAATTAAGATCGATTCTGACAATGCTCGGTGTCATTATCGGCATAGCGGCAATCATCGCGATTGTTTCGATGCTGAAGGGCCAAAGCGAACAATTAAAGCAAAGCATGATCGGCATGGGAAATAACGCGATCAATGTTGTCTACCAGCCGTCGGGCGGAGAAGAGGAGGGCGGCGGCCCTCAGGTTTCGTATACGTCCGCGCCGCCTGTAGCTGAAGAAACAGTAAAGGCGATCAAATCTGATCCTATGGTCAAAGGATTATCTTTATATTACTTGTCTGAAGGCGCGAGCGTTTTTCATTTAACAAATGTTTCGTACCCTCAAGTGTACGGTGTTGACGGTGATTACTTTGATATGTTCCCAATCCGTATAACCGAGGGGAGAAAGCTGACGGAAAACGATTTAAACAGCACCCGCCAAGTGGTGATGATCAATGAAGCTGCCAGAGATGAACTGTTTCCAGACGGAGACGCTCTGCATAAAAACATTGAGATGAATGGTGTGCCGTTTAAGGTTGCCGGTGTTTTTAAAGAAAAAAATCAGCAGGAAAGCATGTTTGAAGGCGACTACGCAAACCCGGTTTTGTACGTGCCGAAAAAAGTGTGGCCGCTCATTGAAGGCTTTGACGCGCCAACGCAGATTGCCGTGCAGGCCGATTCTTCTGAGCATATCCAAGAAGCCGGCGTAATGGCTGCGGATCTTTTAAACCAAGGACTGTCTGAAGCTGAGCTGGAAAAAGCAGAGTACAGTGTGATGGATCTTCAGGAGATCGCGCAGGAAGTGGAGTCCTTTAATCAGTCATTTGCATTGCTGCTTGGCGGGATCGCCAGTATTTCACTTTTGGTCGGCGGTATCGGCGTCATGAACATCATGCTCGTTTCCGTCACGGAGCGCACGAGGGAAATCGGGATTAAGAAAGCGCTCGGTGCTAAGCGGCGTGTGATTTTATTTCAATTTTTAACCGAGGCTGTCGTGCTGACAAGTATTGGCGGAATACTCGGTGTGCTGGCAGGCTTCGGCATCGCTAAGCTGCTGACAGTCATTTTTCCAATGCCTTTTATTGTCTCCGTTCCGGCTGTTGTCGGAGCACTCATCTTTTCAATGGCAGTCGGCATTATTTTCGGCTTGCTTCCGTCTATTAAGGCATCGAAGCTTCAGCCTGTAGACGCGCTTCGCTATGAATAAAAAGAACGCATTCAGTTGGAATGCGTTCTTTTTTTAGCTGGGAAGAGCCGAGTTGCATTTGTCTAAAATCAGAAAAACAGATGCGACAATCATTTCTTCTGTGGTGGACAGCCAGATGTCGCTGATCAATTGGTCTGTTGTATGAGCAGTCATCCACAAAAACAGCAGCTGTACGATGCCGGTAAGGAGAATGAATAGGCGTTTTCCTGTCTTAAAAAATGTAAAACTATGTATCATCAGGCGTTCAAATGGTTCAAAGCATAACCCGAGAACAAGGAATAACACGGCAAAAAGCAGGACATGAGCTGCTGAGCGGTAGCTCGTTCCCGCTAAAGAAAACAAAGTAAAAATGATTCCAAAATAAGTAAACACCACTGCTGCTGCGGCCAGTATGTACTGTATGGAGAGCCGCAATAAACGTTTTGAAGAAGTTTGTTGTTTCACTGGTTCAGCTCCTTTTTAGTGCTTGCAGAGAACGAGTGCTCTCTGCAAGCTGCAAGTCTATTATTTACTGCATTTCTTTTTCACAACCGGATGTTTCTCCTTCGAAAGGACATCGGTAAAGTCTTTGCCTAAGTCAAGGTGTGCTTGAACAAATTTTTCAGGAAGCATGGCAAGCCATTGGTTTAAAGAGACATCGGCATAATGGTCGTCTTTGAAGATTTCTAAAAAGACAAGCGGTTCATCCCCGATGTTTTCAACGTAATGACCCATTGCAAATGGGACATATCCGACATCACCGGCCTGGTAGTTAAACGTTCTGGCATGGCCGTCAGATGCAAAAACGGTCATTCTTGCTTTGCCGGAGATGTAATATTGCCATTCGTGAGTATTCGGATGCCAATGCAGCTCTCTCATGGCGCCTGGTTCTACCGTCACGAGGGCAGATGCGATTGTTTTAGACACCGTAAAGTTTGTCGAATCCGCAATGTATACTTTTCCTCCCTCTGATTCAATCGGCTCCTGTTCAAGAAGGCGGTAAGTAAACGGGTAAGGCACTTCGCCGTTCGGCCCTTCCACAATGTCATCTTTTAAACTGCCTGGGATTTGGTTTTCAAATATATATTTTTCTTTGCCCGGCAGATTGGCGATTTCTTCTTTTGTCACGCCAAAGTTCGCAGCAATGACTTCTTTAGGGGTGTGCGCAAGCCAGTCTGTCAGCTGGAACGTGCTGTTTTCAGAGAATGATCCATCGTCAAACACGAGCAGGAACTCGGCTCCTTCATCCAGCGCTTGAATGGAGTGCGGCAGACCTGACGGGAAGTACCAAAGATCTCCTTCACCTACATCATCAATAAAGCTGCGCCCTTTTTCATCCACAATTGTGACTCTAGCACTTCCGTAAATCATATAAGCCCATTCTGCTTCTTTATGCCAATGCAGCTCGCGAATGGCACCTGGCTTCAGCCGCATATTTACAGATGCAAGGTTCTCTGAGATCGGCAGCTCCCGTACGGTGACTTCACGGGCATATCCACCTTTTTCTAATCGATTATGAGTATCAGAGAACGAAAATTTCATATTGCTGACGGTTCCATGATCGGTTTCCGGCGGAACGAGCATATCAGGATTTTGCCGGTCTCTTTCAATATTGCGCGGGATTTTCACCGTGGCTCCTTTGTCTCCTCTGATTGGCTGCGGAATGTCGTTTTGTTTTTTCATGTAACTGTCTCCTCCTTAAAAATAAATGTTAAGCAGAAAGAGAAGGTGAAAGGCCTTTCGTTTTCCCTTCTGTCTTGTTAAGTGAAAAAAAACAGTAAAAAGTCAACTTCGATTGAAAATTAATTTTTTGCTTTCTGGTCTTTCAGCTCTGTCATCAGTTCTATCAGCTGATCAAACTTTTTCTCAAATCGGGTCAGCAGGTACATTGCAATCAGCGCAGGAAACCCCAGATTGCCGATCTGTTTTACGACTTCCTCTATAAAAACCTGATCCATTGAAAATACCTCCCTTCTTTTTTTGCAGTCATGTATGTAAGTGAAGGAAATCCAAGAAAACGTAAACTGCAGCCGGAGCATTTGCACAAGCGCTAGTCAGAAAGTAGTAGTTTACTTTTTTTTGCTTTCCTTCATTTAATTTAGTAGGGAGGCGGTTTGATGGACTATCAAGGTCTTTTGCGGTCAAAATGTAAGGAGATAATGAAGCATCCCATCGTGAAGCATTTTTTGAGCAATCCTCAGCATTACCGTTTGTTCAAAAACATAATGGAAAGCCCGAACGAAAAAGATGCAAAATCATTGGACGAGCAATTCAGGCAATTTTATAAGGAGATCCGCATCGTCAAGTATATGAATTCAATGATTCGCATCTTTTCTATTGATTTTGATAAGCGGGTTCGCAAAAACCAAAAACGGTATCCGCTGACGGTTGATCACCCGGAAGCAGGAGAACGCCTTCCTTCCGAAACCGGAAGTGATGCGTTTGAAGCATTTTTAGACCGGCAGGATGATTTGAGCCAGCATGTCCAGGATTATCAGCTTTATCAAGCGATCCAGAAGCTGACTGACAAACAAAAAAGCGTGCTGACAAAAGTCTATCTTCACGGTGCCACGATGCAGGAGATTGCGGATTCATTAGGAGAGTCACGGCAAAACATCTCCAACATTCATAAAAAGGGGCTTGAGAATATCAGAAAGCAGCTAGCGGCGCAAAAAAAGGGGGAAAGTAAGCTGTGAACGGCCAGTTTGAACAAAAGAAACAAAAAGACGACATGTATGACATTGAACATCTGATTGCATGCTTTTCGCCGATGATCAGAAAAAAACTCAGCAATACGTCCTACCAAGAAAGAGAAGATTTGGAGCAGGAGCTGAAGATCAAAATGTTTGAAAAGGCTGATATGCTTTTGTGCCAGGACGTTCCGGGGTTTTGGGAGTTTATTTTGTATATGGTAGACGAGAACTCATAACTTTTATCATCTGAAAATACGAAAAAACGGGAACTTCCATGTTCCCGTTTTCTGTTTGTCATGCCCGGCAGACTTTCCCTATTCAAAAATGTACCAAAAATAAACGATATAATGATAAGATGAAAAAAACAGTGACAGAAAGGAACATAAAAGTGGAAAATGCGTCAATTTTAATCGTAGACGATGAGAAAGCGATTGTGGACATGATCAAACGCGTTCTCGAAAAAGAAGGTTATCGAAATATACTGGATGCGGCAAGCGCAGAAGAAGCAATTCCGGTTGTGAAGGCCAATAAGGTTGATTTGATCGTGCTGGATGTCATGATGGGCGGAATGTCCGGTTTTGAAGCCTGCACGCTGATCCGAGAGTATTCAGACGCTCCGATTTTTTTCCTGACGGCAAGATCATCCGACGCGGACAAATTGTCGGGCTTTGCAGTTGGGGCTGATGACTATATCACAAAACCATTTAATCCGCTGGAATTAGCAGCGCGGATCAGAGCGCACCTCAAGCGCACATATCAGTCGAAAGAAACGAGCTCAAATCAAACCTATACATATGATTATTTTACATTTTCTCCGCAAAATGCCGAGCTGATCGTAGGCGGGGAAGCTGTCGCTTGTTCAGCTCAGCTTTTGCAGTTATTGCAGTATTTTTGTGAACACCCCAATGTGGTGCTTTCCAAAGATCAAATTTATGAAAAAGTTTGGGGCTATCCTTCCTATGGCGACAACAACACCGTTATGGTTCATATCCGCAAGCTTCGGGAAAAAATTGAGCGCGATCCGAGCAATCCGGAGTATATCGTAACCGTTCGCGGTCTCGGCTATCGTTTTATCCCAAATCCTGAAGGCAAGCGGTCATGAGGTTAAGATGGAAGTTTCTGTTTCACTTTTTCGGGCAGATGCTGATTGTGATCCTGCTGCTTACGGTTATGCTTGTTGCTTCGTTTTTCTATTTAGACGCTCGGTTTAGCGATGCGGAATCCAATTCAGGGCTGACAAAGGCAACAACTGACACACTTGAAGCATATCTCGATGTAAACGAAGACGGGTCATGGGAAGTGGATAATTTTCTGAAGAAATCTGTCGATAAACAGCATGGCTGGATGCAAATCATTGATTCGAAAGGGAAAACCGCTTATTCGTACAGCGTGCCGAAAGACGTGCCCGGCACCTATACCAAGAAAGAGCTTTTGTCTATTTATAAAACCAAAAAGCTTCATAACTATAAGCTGAATTACTGGGCCATCAATATTGAAGATAAGTCGTATCTTCTATTGTCCGGCTGGAAATCAAAGAGCGAACAGCTGCTGACTTCCGTTGAAAAGCGCGAACAAAAGATAGATTCTCTAGCACATTATAAGTCCAGTACCATCGACTATATTAAGCGGGAAAAAGGTGCCATTTACCTATTAGACAGCAATGGAAACATTATCCACAGCATCAACAGCACAAAAAGTGAAAGAAAAACGATGAACCAGCTGGAGCTGCTCAAATACAGCTCTAAACCTTGGAACTATAAACGGGAAATTTCCGTTAAGATCCTCAATAAAGACAGATGGATGGTCGCTACGGTGCCGAACCCTGTCTATGTAACCGATCAGGAGTTTAACAAATCATTTCTGAAGGTTGTGCTAAAGGCGATGTTCCTGATTATGGGTGTTCTGTTCCTGTATATCATTTGGATGACTGTTTGGTATATGTTCCGATTCGGGCTGCCGATTTTTCACACGATTAAATGGCTGGTTAATCTATCTAAAGGGAAGCTCGAGGAACCGAAAAACCGGAAAGGCCGTCCTATCAGCAAAAACAAAAAGGGGAAAATCAAACAGCCGTACCGCTTTTTCGGTGAGATTTTTGAATCAATGGATCAGCTGACTGAAACGCTGAGGCGGGATAAAAGAAACAGAGAAAAAATCCAGGCGACAAGGGAAGAATGGATTGCCGGTTTGTCGCATGACTTAAAAACACCGCTTAGCAGCATTTACGGCTACAGCATGATGCTCGAGTCGAAGCAGTATGACTGGTCGCCGGAAGAAGTGAAAGAAATGGGACAGGTTGTCAGAGAAAAATCTGAATACATGTCCAAGCTGATTGAAGACTTAAATTTAACGTATCGGCTGAAAAATGATGCTCTTCCAATTGAGAGAAAGCTCACAAGCCTTATCCCGTTTTTTAAAAATGTCATTGAGGATTTTAAGAAAAATCCATTTTCTGAAGGGTATGATATCTCCTTTGTATCCAAAGAAGAGCATATTGAATTTGCGCTTGATGAAGCGTGGTTCAGGCGCATATTAGAAAACCTGCTGGGGAATGCCGTGAAGCACAACGACAAAGGAACGGAGATTCAGGTCATTCTGGAACAAGCAAAAAATCATATTTCTTTGAAGGTAAAGGATAATGGGAAGGGAATGGATGAAGAAACGATCACCAATTTGTTTAACCGTTACTACAGAGGGACGAACACAAAAGATCCTGCTGCCGGAACGGGCCTCGGGCTTGCGATTGCCAAGGAGCTTGTCCATCTGCATAACGGGACGATTCATGTGAACAGCAGAATAAACATTGGATCGGTCATCACCATCCTTTTCAAAAAACAATAAACATGTGGTTTGGACACCTTTTTGCCGGGAATAACAATATGTAGACTGAAGCTAAAGAGGTGTAGCACATGGATGCAGTATTGGAAGCAGACACTAGGGCAGTCATTGGTGAAGGCCCGTTATGGGATGAAGAAAACGGCCGCTTATATTGGGTTGATATCTTAGGGAGCGAGCTCCACATCTTCGACCCTGAAGAAAAAGTCAACCGGTCGATCAAATTTAAATCCTTTGTGACGGCGCTTGCGAAATACGCAAAGGATGAACTGATTATGACGATGAAGGACGGATTTTACCTGTATCATCTTCAGGATGACAGCCTGGAAAAAATCAAACAGCCGAAGGACATGCATGAGAGCCTGCGTTTTAATGACGCTAAATGTGACCCGTACGGACGGCTTTGGGCGGGGACGACGAGCATGGAAGGCGAACAAAAACAGGCCTCGCTGTACCGTTTGGACCTAGATGGCAGTCTTGCCAAAATCAAAGATCAAGTCTCTACCTCAAACGGTTTGGATTGGGATCGCGAGCGGAATTTGATGTATTACATCGACACGCCGACGCAGGAGATTGTGCGTTACAGCTATGATCCCGAAAGCGGAGATGTCTCAAATCCAGAACCCGTCTATCGTTTTGATCAATCAGACGGATTGCCGGACGGCATGACAATCGACCAAAATGGCATGCTGTGGGTGGCGCTGTTTGGCGGCAGCCGCGTTGTTCACATTGATCCGTTTCAGAAAAAAGAAATCGATTCAATCAGCGTGCCGGCCAAATATGTCACGTGCTGCGCGTTCGGCGGCAGGGACTTAAAAACCCTTTACATTACAACGGCAACGGAACAAATGACAGAAACAGAAAGATACGAGCAGCCTCATGCGGGAGGATTGTTTTCAGCAAAATTGGAAACAGGCGGATACCAGCCGGTTCCATTCGCTGGAGACGTATAAAAAAACGCATCCGAAATACGGATGCGTTTTTTACATATTACAGAGAACGGATAATGCCGCCTTCCACACGCTGTGCCGTGCCGTTGATGGCAGATGCGGCGTCAGACGCGAGGAATACGATCGTGTTAGCAACTTCTTCTGCTGTCGCGTATCGCTGAATAAGAGAAGTCGGCTCATTGACTTTAAAATAGTCCTTAATGAATGTATCTGTATCCTGGCCGGCAGCTTGTGCGGCGCCTTCCATGTAGGATGCCACGCCCTCTGTCCATGTAGGTCCCGGAAGCACTGAGTTTACTGTGACATTCGTACCTTTCGTCATTTCAGCCATCCCTCTTGAAAGGCTGATCAGCGCCGTTTTTGTCATGGAGTATGGAATCATCGTTGGAAGCGGTTTGATGCCTGCTTCACTTGCGATATTTAAAATGCGTCCGCTGTTTTTGGCAAGCATTTTTGGAAGGAAGTGACGGCTTGTCCGAACCGCGCTCATCACGTTCACTTCGAAATATTGATTCCACTCTTCATCTGTTACATCGGCAAAGTCTTTTACTTCGAAGAAACCAAGGTTGTTGACAAGGATATCGATATCACCGATTTCATTTACTTTTTCAATAAAAGCCGTTGCTTCATCTGTTTTTGACAAATCGGCAGCCGCACCGTGCACGGTTCCATATGCAGAAAGCTCTTCAACTGTGCGATCGACAGTCTCTTGTTTGCGTCCGTTGACAATGACAGCCGCACCCTCTTGCAGAAAGCTTTTTGCTGCAGCTTTCCCGATACCTGAAGTTGAGCCGGTGATTAAGACGAGTTTGTCTCTGAGCTGTAAATCCATAAGAATCATTCCTTTTTATTGATGATGGTATTAAGTATACAAGATCAAATTTAGTGTTTACGAGGATTTTGCTCCCATACATATACCGGGGAAAAGTCATTCAGGACGCATATACAAGCCTGTCAGTCATATAGTATAATTACTCCGAAAAAAGGATACGAATGTCAAATAGGTGCCGGTCCGTGAACAACAGCCGGCTTAATAGGGAAACCGGTAAAAGCCGGTGCGGTCCCGCCACTGTAATTGGCTATAGCGCCAAGAGCCAGGATACCTGCCTGTTTGATCAGCACGAAGTCTGCGAGGACAGATGATGTGTAAACAATAGGCTTTTTTGTGTTGTTTACAGCATCTTTACCATCGTAGAGATGCTTTTTTTAGTTCACTTAGGAGGAAAGGTTATGAAGAAACTAGCTGGAATATGGACTGCGCTTCTGCTGGCTGCTGTTGTGATGACAGGCTGCGGAAATGCTGCAAATCAGGAGGATTCCAAGGCAAAACAAAAGACAGAAGCGTTTCCTGTCACCATTGATGATGCGTCAAATCAAGATGTGACAATCAAAAAGGAGCCGAAAAAGATTGTTTCATTAATGCCTAGCAACACAGAAATTACATACGCTCTCGGCCTCGGTGACAAAGTGGTTGGCGTCACCACAAACGATACATATCCAAAGGAAGTCAAAAAGGTTGATAAGGTCGGAGATATGAATGTAAACGTTGAGAAAGTCATTTCTCTCAAGCCGGATCTCGTTCTTGCCCATGAGTCTTCCATGTCAGCGTCAGCGGATGCCATCAAACAGCTGAAGGACGCGGGCATTACCGTGCTGACTGTCAATGATGCACAATCATTTTCCGAGGTGTACAAATCAATCGAAATGATCGGAGAAGCTGCCGGGGCAGAGAAAAAAGCCGATCAGCTCGTGAAAAGCATGAAATCCGATTTGCAGGATATTCAAGAAAAAGCGAAAACCATTTCAAAAGACGAGGAGAAAAGCGTTTTTATCGAGGTTTCTCCTGATCCTGACATTTACACAACCGGAAAAGACACGTTTATGAATGAAATGCTGAATGTCATCCATGCTAAAAACGCAGCAGCGGACCAAACAGGCTGGGTGCAAATGACAGACGAGGCGATCGTAAAACTCAATCCTGATGCTATCGTTACAACGGACGGAGTGAAAGCGAAAGCAGTGGAAAAACGCGATGGCTGGAGCGAAATCGATGCTGTGAAACATCATCGCGTGTATGATGTGGATCCTGATCTTGTGACACGCTCCGGCCCCCGTCTGATCGAAGGGGTCGAAGAACTTGCGGAAAGCATTTACCCGGATACGTTTAAGGAATAATTGTTACGCCGCATATATCATCAGTTTTTCATTTTTAGCCGTGAGCATCATATTAGGAATTTCTTGCGGCAGCCTGCAAATTCCTATACCTGCTATCTTTCGTGTCTTTTGGCATGAAGGCTTTGGCGGCTCTATCGGCTCTGATGACCCGATGTACACCAATATTATGATGAATATCAGACTGCCGAGAGTTGTGCTGGCCGCCCTTGTGGGGGCGGCTCTTTCTATCGCAGGGGCTGCTTTTCAGGGACTGTTGAAAAATCCGCTTGCTGATCCCTACACACTTGGTGTTTCATCCGGTGCTTCAGTCGGAGCGGTTGTGACCCTATTCTTTAGCCTGCAGCTTCCTGTCATCGGAGGGTTTACACTCCCGGTTGTGAGTGTAGCCGCGGCACTTGCCACGATGGCGGCGGTCCTTTCCTTCAGCCGCCTCGTTCATGCTTCAATGTCTGTTTCTACCCTGATTTTGACCGGTGTCATCATTAACTCTTTTTTGGGCGCATTTATTTCTCTTATCATTGCCTTGACAGGCGACAACCTGCTGCCGATTGTGCATTGGCTGCTCGGCAGTGTCTCCATGAGGGGCTGGAGTTATGTTGTTCTGTTTCTCCCGTTTTTTCTTTTGGGAACCGTTTTACTGATCGTCAATGGAAGAGAGCTGAACGTAATGACATATGGAGAAGACAAAGCAAAGCTTCTCGGAGTCAGCGTTCAGCAGAGAAAAATGCTGATTTTGATAGCTGGCTCTCTTTTGACGGGAAGCGCTGTGGCTGTATCCGGCACGATCGGCTTTGTCGGTCTTGTGATTCCGCATATCACAAGGCTTTTGTGGGGAACGGACCATCGGCATTTACTGCCGCTGTCCGCCTTGCTCGGAGCAGGTTTTCTTGTTTTAGCTGATCTGCTTTCCAGAACGATCATTGAGCCGATTGAACTGCCGATTGGGATTATTACGTCCTTGGCGGGGGCACCTGTTTTTGCCCTTATTTTAATTCGGCAGCACCGCGGGGGGAGAAGCTTATGATGAAGGCAGAAGGGCTGTCGGGAGGATACGGAGACAGCCGGCTGATCAACAATGTCAGCTTAACAGTGGAGAAGGGTGAATTTCTCGGTATTCTCGGCCCTAATGGAAGCGGAAAAACCACGCTTTTACACTTGCTGACTGGTACGCTGCCGGCCAAGGAAGGCAGTGTTTATTTGGCTGGCAAACCGCTGGCAGACTATAAACCGAAGGAACTGGCGCAAATCATGGCCGTCCTGCCGCAAAAAACGGATCAAGCCTTTACCTTTACCGTCAAAGAAACTGTAGCCTTCGGCAGATATCCATTCCAAACAGGGCTGTTCAGACAGCAGACTGAAAAGGATGAAGCCATTGTACAGGAAGCAATGGAGCAAACCGGAGTGGCCGCTTTTGCAGGAAAATCGATCCGCGATCTAAGCGGAGGGGAACAGCAGCGGGTGTATTTGGCCCAAGCTTTGGCGCAGCAGCCGCGTATTTTATTTTTGGACGAGCCGACAAATTTTCTCGATTTGGCTTATCAAAAAGAACTGCTTGATCTCATCAAACGCCTGACAAGAGAAAACGGTTTGGCAGCTGTCAGCGTTTTTCATGATTTGAACACCGCGAGCCTGTACTGTGATGAGCTCTTGTTTATGAAAAATGGTACAGCCGGGCCTAAGCAAAAGCCGGAATATGCGGTCACAGAACATCACATAAAGGCCGTGTACGATACAGATGTCACCACCTTGGTCCATCACAGCTCCCCAAAACCGATGATTGCGATACAGCCTGAAAAAGACAGTGTGAAGCAGCAGCCTATCCCGTTTGAATCTTTGCTTCAAACGGGGCATGATGACATTCTTCTGCAAACGGAAATCCCACTTCGTACACTGTCCTCAGCGCCTGTCGGTGCAGGGTTTTCGTGGAGCAGAACGCTGATACATAAACGGCTGCCAGTTCAGTCAGATCCTATAGAAAGGCTTACGGCCTATCTGTCAGAAAACGGTTTTCATCTGCCGGAAACTTGTGCGATGGCTTCGCCGGGAAGGCTTGACCGTTTCATGTATCGAACGTATGAAGATGGAGAGCTATCCATTTTGATATGTGTCATGACCGGCTTTTCGATATGGATTTTGATCAACGGCTATGCGGCAGATCAATGCTTTGTCAGAGCTCTCATGACTGCCGAAGCAGAACGGATGAAAGTGCTGGGAGACGGACGGGCAGAGGGTGATATTCTCATCGCTGCGACACAAACTCAGCAATCTGAAAACACAGAAAAGCGGCTGAATCAATTGATACAGATAGGAACAGCTGAATGTGTAAAAGAGGCTGCAGAGCTGTTTGAATAAGTCTGTAAAGGAGACACATGTATGAAACTATATACAAAAACAGGCGATAAGGGACAAACGAGCTTAGTCGGAGGCAGAACGGACAAGGACAGCCTCCGCGTCGAAAGCTACGGCACGATTGACGAGCTGAACAGCTTTGTTGGGCTTGCTTTGTCAGAGCTTTCCGGGCAGCCCGGCTTTGAAGATTTGACAGCCGAGCTGCTGATCATCCAGCATGAGCTGTTTGACTGCGGAGGCGATCTGGCAATTGTCACAGATAGAAAAGACTACAAACTAAAGGAAGAATCCGTTTCCTTTTTAGAAACGCGCATTGATGCCTATACATCAGAAGCGCCAGAACTGAAGAAATTTATTCTTCCGGGCGGATCGAAGGGCGCTTCGCTTCTCCATGCGGCGCGCACCATTGCTAGGCGGGCGGAACGCCGAGTGGTGGCGCTGATGAAAACGGAGGAGATCCATGAAACAGTGCTTCGTTATTTGAATCGTCTGTCCGACTATTTCTTTGCTGCCGCACGGGTTGTAAACGTGAGAAGCGGCATTGACGATGTAGAATATGAAAGAAGTGCTATTGTGTTTCGGGACCGAAACAGCAGCGAATCATAAAAAGAGAAAATAAAAGCCGGCGTATTCCCTACATGCCGGCTTTTTTGTTTTTCATTCTGTCAATCTCCCATTTTACGACAAAAAATGAACCTTATGAATTATTGACTGAAAAATGGAAAAATGAGATATTGGAACAAATAGATGTAAAAAATAGGCAGTGGGGGGGCTCTGATAGATGGTGAATTTAATTGAAAGTGATAGCATCTGGAAGAGAAATTTCAATTATCTTTTTTTCTCAAGAATAGTCAAGATATCCGGCGATATGTTCGCATTTAATTCAATATTATGGTTTTTAATTTATGACGGCAAAGGTGCGATCGGCACTGCTTTATTGATTGCTGTTACCTTTCTGCCGGAAGCTGTACTGGCACCTGTGACGGGTCCTTTCATGAAACAGAACACGCTGAAATTTTGGATGTACTTTTCAGATCTGACAAGGGCTGCGATTGTCTTGATTATTCCTCTGTGTCATTTTGCGGGCTTTTCTCCGCTGTGGTTTGTCATGACGCTTATGATTGTGCATTCTGCTACGGGCGCCGCCTACAATCCCGCCTCCATAGCTTTGATTCCCCAAATCGTAAATGAAGAGGGCATTCAAAAAGCAAACGCTGTGCTACAATCCTCCGCTCAAATTGTCCGGCTCGGAGCTGTCACGTTATGCGGCGCTTTTCTTACATTTATCAGCCCTTCTTATACAATGCTTATCGCACTTGTTCTCTATTTGGTTTCTGGTTTTCTCGTCCTTTTTATTAAGTACACTGCGGTTGAATCTCAATCAGAGTCTGCTGCCGTTACGCAGAGAGGCACATATATCGGAAGACTGAAACGCGGTTTTACGCTCGTCAGAAGACATCAGATTTTATATCCGCTCGCCATTTATTGTATTTTTATGAATTTCGCGGCTGCCCCTTGGGAAGCGCTCTCAGCCGTTTACGTTGCAGAAGATTTAAACGGCCAGCCGATCGTTTACTCGCTTTTAAAGGCCACCACCGCCGCAGGCGCATTTTTATTGGGATTTGTGCTGGCGAAAGTCAAAGTAAACAGATACGGCCTATTATTTGTAACTGCCGGCATTATTGAAGGATTGGCTTTCTTTATTACCGGTATGAATACCTTTTTGCCGCTCGTCTTTCTCGCTGCGTTTACCTTTGGCGCCGCAGTCAGTGCTGTTAATGTTCCAGAGTACACGATTATCCAGACATCTGTGGATAGTGAGGATCAGCCGCAGGTCTACGCCGTTATACATATGATCTCAAATATTTCCATACCTGCCGGAGCTGTCATTTGCGGGTATGCCGCAAACGCCTTTGGTTCAGGACCTGTGATCGCTGTTGGAGGGGTTGTCGAAATTATTGCGGGTATCGGCATTTTGCTGTTCACAAAGCTGGCTAAAGCAGAACGGTCCGACCTGATCAAAGAAAGGGAAGCAAGTGTTCATCTGTAAAGGGTTTTGAAACGCCATGCCGCGTGCATGGCGTTTTTTTGTGCTTATGGGTCCGGCACAAGATACGACTCCGGTCTTATATAAAAATCAATCTCTGATTCGTTTTGCGCAGATGCTAATTTGTTTAAGATGAAGACAAGGAAAACGAAAGGAGGATCTGCATGAAGATAAACACGAAAACAATAGGCGGATTCTTATTAATTGTATTTGGGATCTCCGTCTTTTTTGGAGGAGGAAGCTTCGGCTTTATAATCCCGCTCGCCATCGGGGGCTTGATGACATACGCAGGAATCAAAAGGTTTGCTGCAGGAAAAACCATCACAGGAATCATCTTGGGCGGTATCGGAGCGATCATGCTCATTTGTTCACTACCGTTTGTCGTCGGAATTGCGCTGGCGGCCGCTATGGTGTATTACGGCTGGAAGCTGATGAAAAACGGATCGGCTGATAACGGTGTGTCATCTTTTGATCCTGAACCGGCTTCAGCTGGCTACCAATCTCACTTTGATGACGAATGGGAAGAATTTTTGAAGAAAAAATAATATCAGCATATTAGGAGGAATCAGGTATGGTATTAAAAAGAATCAGAGATATGTTTGTTGCGTCAGTTCATGAAGGTCTTGATAAAATAGAAAACCCAAAGGTGATGCTGAATCAATATGTACGTGATATGGAAAGTGACATTGCCAAAGCAAAACAAACGATTATAAAACAGCACACGATTGCCTATCAATTCAAGAAAAAATTTGAAGAAGCAGCTGAAGTGGCTGGAAAACGCAAAAATCAGGCACAGCTCGCATTTGACTCAGGCGAAGAAGAACTGGCGAAAAAGGCGCTAACTGAAATGAAGTACTTAGAAGGGAAGGCGGCTGAGCATAAAGCGTCCTATGAACAAGCGAACAGCCAGCTGGCTGAGCTAAAAGAACAGCTGGCTGCACTTGAAACAAAGCTTCAGGACGTAAAGGATAAAAAACAGGCGCTGATTGCCCGCGCAAATGCCGCGAAAGCAAAAGAGCATATGAATATGACATTTGACAAAATTGACAGCGAAAGCGCGTATCGTGAATTTTTGCGTATTGAAAACCGTATTGAGGAAATGGAAATCCGCGCGAATTATTCAAAGTCAGCTGAAGCCGGCACAGAACTCACACGCAAAGAATACGCAGATGATGTGGAAGCGGAGATTGAAAAAATGCGATCGCTCTCACTGCAAAAATCAGACCAGACGTCAAAAGCAGCAAATGAATAAGCGGAACGGGGAAGGATTTGCGGTCAAGTCCTTCCCTTCCGCACGTATCAATTCATAGGCTTTTCCTTTATAATAGAATGAATGAGAAGGATGAAATCGAATGAAAAAAATGCTGGGCAAACTGCTGATCATTGCCGGTATTCTAATGTTTTTCGCCGTCGTGGTAAAAGACGTGTATGCTGCAGGCTTGGGTTTCGTAAGCGGCACAGAAGCTGATTCAGCCAGCGCATCGCCGCGGGACATCGGCAGCGTGGTCATTGATTCGGATAACAAGAATGTCCGGATCATAGCGGAAGAACGAAATGACATATCGGCAGGCATATCAGGAGACTCCGGGAAGTTATTTGTTACTGAAAACAGAAGAAAACTGGAGCTGACCGCAAAGGAAAAAGAATTTCAATTTTTGAATGGGTTTAACCGTTCTTCCCTTGTCGTCCGGCTTCCGTATGATTATAAAGGTGATCTGACGGTGCGAACCTCAAGCGGTGACGTGTCTGTGGCCGGGAATCATCGTCTTGCGCTTTCGGGGCTGAACGCAGTATCTGCGAGCGGAAATATGAGAGTGACGGACGTCCGCCTTCAAGACCTGAAAGTGAAGGGATCATCCGGAGATGTCACCATTTCAAATGCCGTCTCCAAAACAGCTGGCATTGAGTTAGCTTCAGGAGACGCAAAGCTGGCTGATGTATCAGGATCTCTTGATGTGAAGATGACTTCAGGAAACCTTGATGCTGCACTGAAAAAGGTAACGGGCCCTGTATCTGTCACGCTGACAAGCGGCGATGCTGATTTGAGCCTTCCCAAAAACGGCAGCTTTACAGTCAATGCAAAATCAGCGAGCGGGAGCATCAGTTCGCCGTATTCATTTGCTGATACAGCACATAAAGATCATCATCAAATCACAGGCTCGCAAGGAAGCGGCCGGAATCCAATCGATATCAAAACGGACAGCGGGGATCTAGCGATACGGTAGCACTAGGCAGAAGAAAGGAGGCGGACACCAGGAATGACAAAAAAACAGCTTCTTGGATTTATTATTGCTTTATTCGGCATCAGTATGTTTTTGCAAATTATCGGAATAGGCGATCTGCTGTTTTGGCCGCTCTTTTTTCTGATTGCCGGCTATTTCTTAAAAAAATATTCCCGTGATTGGCTCGGTTCCGTCATGTACATCTTTGCCGCATTTCTATTTTTGAAAAACCTATTCAGCATCACCTTTAATTTATTCGGCTATGCGTTTGCCGCATTTCTGATTTACGCCGGCTACAGGCTTGTCAAAGGAAAGCCGATATTTGAACCAAATGAAAAACGGGTCGATCTCAATAAAAAAGAACAGCATGAGCCGCCAAAAGATGTGAAACATCCCGATATGCGCAGCTTTTTTATCGGAGAGCTGCAAATGATGAAGCAGCCGTTTGACCTGAATGATTTAAATATCTCTGGTTTTATCGGTGATATCAAAATCGACTTGTCTAAAGCGATGATTCCCGAGGGAGAAAGTACAATCGTCATTAGCGGAGTCATTGGAAACGTTGATATTTATGTACCATCAGACCTTGAAGTGGCCGTCAGCTCAGCTGTTTTTATCGGTGATATCAATCTGATCGGCTCGAAGAAAAGCGGATTAAGCACGAAGGTATATGCTGCGTCATCCGATTTCAGTGAGTCAAAGCGCCGGGTCAAAGTGTCCGTTTCCTTATTTATCGGTGATGTGGATGTGAAGTACGTATGAGAAAAAAAATGCTTGCGAGCCTCCAGTGGCGCGCCATCCGCATGACAACGGGAATCAGCCTGCTCCTTTTTGCCTGCTTGATTTCCTTTATGATGTTTTACTATCGGCTCGATCCGCTTGTTTTGCTGTCGTCAAGCTGGTTTGGAATTCCATTTATCCTGATATTGCTGCTGATCAGCGTGACGGTCGGTTTTGCCTCAGGGTATATGTACGGCAACCGGCTGAAGACAAGGGTTGATACATTAGTCGAATCGATTTTAACCTTTGAAAACGGCAATTTCGCTTATCGAATACCGCCGCTTGGAGATGATGAAATCGGACTGGCCGCCGATCAGCTGAATGAAATGGCGAAGCGCGTGGAGCTTCAAGTCGCTTCCTTGCAGAAACTTTCCAACGAACGTGCGGAATGGCAGGCGCAAATGAAGAAGTCGGTCATCACAGAAGAACGCCAGCGATTGGCAAGAGATCTTCATGATGCAGTCAGCCAGCAGCTCTTTGCAATATCGATGATGACATCAGCTGTGTTGGAACACGTCAAGGAAGCTGATGATAAAACGGTCAAGCGGATCAAGCTGGTCGAGCATATGGCAGGTGAAGCCCAAAATGAAATGAGGGCGCTGCTGCTCCATTTAAGGCCTGTTACCCTTGAAGGAAAAGGACTGAAAGAGGGGCTTACAGAGCTTTTGGACGAGTTCCGGAAGAAACAGCCGCTTGATATTGAGTGGGATATTCAGGACACGCCCATATCCAAGGGTATGGAAGATCATTTGTTCAGAATCGTTCAGGAGGCCCTTTCAAACGTATTCAGACATTCAAAAGCCTCAAAAGTATCCGTGATTCTGGGTGTAAAGAACAATCAGCTCCGGCTGAAGGTGATTGATAACGGACAAGGCTTTAAAATGGATCAGGTGAAAGCATCTTCATACGGCTTGAACTCTATGAAAGAACGTGCAAGCGAAATCGGCGGGGTCGCCGAAGTGATTTCAGTAGAAGGGAAAGGCACACAAATCGAAGTGAAGGTTCCGATTTTCCCGGAAGAAAAAGGAGAGAACGAACGTGATTCGAGTATTATTGATTGATGATCATGAAATGGTCAGAATGGGGCTCGCGGCTTTTTTGGAGGCGCAGCCCGATATTGAAGTCATCGGCGAAGCGTCTGACGGCAGCGAAGGCGTGCGGCTTGCTGCTGAACTGTCGCCTGATGTCATTTTAATGGATCTTGTTATGGAGGGCATGGATGGCATTGAAGCCACAAAACAAATTTGCCGGGAGCTTCCAGATCCTAAAATTATTGTGCTCACAAGCTTCATTGATGATGACAAAGTATACCCGGTCATTGAAGCGGGCGCGCTCAGCTATCTATTGAAAACCTCAAAAGCTGCAGAAATCGCCGATGCCATCCGCGCCGCAAGCAAGGGAGAGCCAAAGCTGGAATCAAAAGTGGCGGGAAAAGTATTATCCCGGCTGCGCCACTCAGGTGAACACGCGCTCCCGCATGAATCACTTACGAAACGGGAGCTCGAAATTCTCTGCCTGATCGCAGAAGGAAAAACAAACAAAGAAATAGGCGAGGAACTGTTTATCACCATTAAAACAGTCAAAACCCATATCACCAATATTTTATCAAAACTGGATGTCAGTGACCGGACGCAGGCGGCGGTGTATGCACACCGAAATCACCTCGTAAAATAGGCGTCTGCTATTTGTTTGCGCCTTTCGTCCCGAAGTCTCTGACAACCACATTGACCCGGTAGTCTATTTCCGCATTGCTGAAATAATCATCATCCCATTTTCTTGCAATCTTTTTCCACTTTTGAGGATAATGAATTCTGACCTCGTTTCCCAGCCCGGTGACATCTGCTTTGATATCTTTCTGCAGTGTGCCTGTAATAAATGCTGTTACTGTTTTTTGTAATCGTTTTTCGACTGTCTTTTCAATATCTTTGATATATGAATCCTTAAATGAATCTTCATTCGGATTCCAGTCCTCTGATAAACGACCTTCAATATTGCGTGTGACGGTGAATTTGAACTTCCCGTCTTTGTAGTCTGTCTTGATCTTGCGATTGCTGGAGTACACTTCATAAGAAAAAAGATTGCCATTATGCCTCATATCAATGACGCCTCCTTCGACAGTGCCTGTAAATAAGTTGATATTTTGAACCTCAACCGGTGTTAAATTGCGGTTCCATAATTTATTTTTGATGATGGCAGCCCCGTTTATCGCGAGTTTGCCGTTTTCCTTACCGACATGAGGGATGAGGAACGAATCGTCAGAGGTCAAGTGTTCTGAGATCTCCCCCAATGTAACAGGCTCCATCATTCTGATCGTTACCGCATTATTCTCTGTCAGATCGTAAATCACATTAGATGCGGGTTCGCCTTGATCATTCATTTTAAATATATCCTTAGTCCGTCCATCGGTGACAAAGACGTACGAACTCCTCCTTGTCCCGTTGTCTCTGACAAACTGGTTAATGATTGCGTCCATTCCAATCTGATCCGCAATCACGCTCTTGGAAAACAGAATGAGACGCAGATGCTGAGAAAACGTAGGGTTATGCTTTAATGCAGATGTTCTCATCATTTGATGGACAGTTTCACCCTTTGTGATTGCAAGCTGTGTCGGATCAGATGAAGAGCCTTCCTTGGCGCTGATTTTTTTCGGCACGAGAATCTGCTGTGTCAGTTCTAAATTTTTATCATCCGGCTTGTCTAAGCCAACACCGATGATCAGGCTTAATTCCTCAATATTCCGGCTGTCCCAGCATCCGGACAGCAATAGGGTGCATATGAACATACTTAAAATCCGGAATTTCATTTTGCTGAAATCCTCCTTTTGAGAGCTACAATGAAAAAGAGAATGAAGGGAAGCAGAAACAGGCAGATGAAAATGTATCCGAGATAATTGCTGTACATCATGACCTGATTGGAGTCATCCGGCCATAGGGAAAAATAATAGACAGCCGCGCCGATGAGAACCATGCTTTTTTTAGTCGATAATCCAAACGTCTTCTTCAGCCCGTTAGCGGCGAAATATCCATAGATGACGAACGTTGTGAAAAATTGGATGATCCAGACGATCAGTAAAAACGATTCAAATCGTTCAATGAATATGCCTTTGAGTTCAAAGGACTGAAAGAGAGAAATGGTAGGCCAGATCAGTGTTTTTACCTCGGGAGCCGTTAAAGCCCCGACAACGATGATATACGTAAGGATATATAATACAATCGGAATCAAAAATCCTATAGATGCATATCGGAATGTGTATTTCTTTTTCTTCATATGTTCAGGAAGAAACAGCATCACTTCCATTCCTAAAAAAGAGATGGAAACAACAGTTAGCGAGTTCGCAATGGGGCCAAGGCCTTCACCTAATACAGGTCGCAAATTATTGATGTCAAAAATTTTAAAACTGATCCCAAACACAATCAGTAAAATAATAATCGTTACCATTAAATAAAAGGGAAACAGCCGCGAAACATCACTGAGCCCCCCAACGATTAAATAGATGCCACAGCAGATAAACGTTAAAATAATAATCTGAATCGGTGTTCTCTCAAGCAGGAAAAACTTCACCATTTCAGCCATCGCCCTGGTTTCAAAACTGGCCACTCCGATAAAATAGCAGGAGATCAAAAGCCCTATGATGCTGCCAATCCATTTCCCAAGGCCTTCCCGCAAATACTCAAACAGTGAGGGATATTGATGTTTTTTCTGAATGAGCGTGTTTAAATAAATGAAAAAAATGAAAATGACACCTTCTAATATCAGCACAATCCAGCCGTCAGGAGTATTACCCTTGGTGGTCAGCGCTCGGGGCAATGTTAAAAGACCGGCCCCGAGCATTGTATTTGCAACAACAGAAATACCTTGAAAGGTATTAAGTTTCAGTGGAGTCTGTTTTTGGCTCATTTGGATTATTCGCCTCTTTTGGTTTGTTTTTAATTGGTAGACGGATAATGGAATCATCTGTATTTTTCAGGCTGAAGAATCCATTAGGCGAAAAATACGGAGATCCAAAGCTCGTTTGTCTCGTTAGGTGCGTATAAACGACCAGCATAAATAAAATAATCCCGTACAGCCCGAGTATTGCGGCTGAAAACATCGAAATAAAACGCAGCACGCGGAAAGACAGACCCATTCCGTATTGGGGAACGGTAAAGGATGCTAGGGCAATGACACTGACAACGATAACCATAATCGAACTGACAAGGTTGGCTTCTACAGCTGCCTGTCCGATGACAACGCCCCCGACGAGACCAATCGTCTGGCCGAGCGGATTGGGGAGGCGCAGCCCGGCTTCTCTTAGCAGCTCGATTGTCACTTCCATCAGCAAGGCTTCAAATATCGGCGGAAACGGCACGTTTTCCCTGTTTGCCGAAATCGTAACGGCGAGCGCGGTCGGCAGCAGCCCTTGATGGAATGACACAAGTGCAATATAAATCGATGACAAAAACAAGGTGATAAAGATAGAAGCGAAACGCAGCGACCGGATAAGAGATGCTGAAATCCAGCGTTCATAGTAGTCATCCGGGGACTGCATCAGTATGCCGAGAGAAACCGGGACCAGCAGCACAAATGGTGAACTGTCGACCAAAATGGCCACACGGCCGTTAAACAGGGCCGACGATACCTTGTCAGGCCTTTCCGTATTTTGAATCTGCGGAAACGGCGAGTATTTATTATCTTCAATGAGCTCCTCAAGCGTTCCGCTGTCCTGGATATCCTCCAGCTGGACATTTTTAAGCCGCGCCTTCACTTCTTTTATGACGGAATTTTTTGCTTTCCCTTCAATATACATAATGGCCGCCGGCTTCAGCTTGTTTTGGCCGATCATGATTTTTTTTGTGATTAATTTCGGATGAGAGGTTCTTTGTCTGATCAGAGCGAGATTTGTATTGAGATCTTCTACAAACGCGACTTTTGGGCCGCGAACCACTTTTTCAGTTGTCGGCTCTGCCAGGCTTCTTGTTTTTTTCTTTCCTGTAGACAGAATATAGACTTTGTCCAATCCGTTGATAAACACAGCACAATTGCCGCTGAGAATGGACTCGATCGTTTTTTTTACGGTTTCAACGGGTCTTGCGTCAAGCTGGTCAAGGCGTTTTTTGACTTGGTCAAGCGTCAGGGTCTCCTCATCTTTGATTAAGGTTTTAATCGAATCTGAAACCTTCTTCTGATCATTCAGCTCACTAAAATAGAGATAGTAAAAAACAAGCCCGTTGGCGAGCATTTTTTTGTTTTTTACGAGATCATCGTTTTCTTTTAATTTTGGAAGCACCAATGCTAAATTATCGTGTATATATTCCTTAAATTCTGTTTGTTCCAACGAGGTCACCTCTTATTCAAAACCTTAGTAGAGGTTATCTTTTCCTGTTAAAAAAATGATATACTGTGTTACAGTATTTCATGGCAGCAGTTTTTTTATGAAAGCGGAGGAAATGAAGTGGCACAGGTAAGGCTTGCAGGAAAACAAGAAGAAATCGAACAGCTCATCAGATCATTTGAAAAGCATTATGATGTCTCTTATACATCAAAGGAGTACGGCAGGACGAATCCGAAGTACAAATATTCTAAGGATTCCCGCGTATATCTTGAATTAAAATTAAAATCTGCCAAGATCGAAAAATAAAAAGGATTTTTTATATCACTGGCGAATTATGATCTATTGAAGCAACCGTTATGGAGGGATACATAAATGGAATACAGAATTGAACGAGACACCATGGGAGAAGTAAAAGTTCCTGCTGATAAATTTTGGGGCGCCCAAACACAGCGAAGCAAGGAGAACTTTAAGATCGGTTCTGAAAAAATGCCGATGCGAGTTGTGAAGGCGTTTGCAATATTAAAACGAAGCACAGCGCTCGCTAATAAACGCCTCGGCAATCTGGATGCGGAAAAAGCGGAAGCGATTGCAGCGGTTTGTGATGATGTGCTCAAAGGCAAATACGATGACAACTTCCCGCTTGTCGTATGGCAGACCGGAAGCGGCACACAGAGTAACATGAACATGAACGAAGTGGTGGCCAACCGCGCGACTGCTTTATTAAAAGAAAAGAACTCTGATCAAACGATTCATCCAAATGATGACGTGAACCGCAGCCAAAGCTCAAACGACACATTCCCGACTGCGATGCACGTTGCTGCCGTTTTGGCTGTTTACGAGCAGCTTGTGCCGGCGCTTGACCAGCTTCGCAGCACATTGGATGAAAAAGCGAAAGCATACAATGATATTGTCAAAATCGGACGCACCCACCTTCAGGATGCTACGCCTCTGACGCTTGGACAGGAAATCAGCGGATGGGTGTACATGCTGGAT
Organism: Bacillus sp. G16; assembly: GCF_021282335.1. NCBI lineage: Bacteria > Bacillati > Bacillota > Bacilli > Caryophanales > Bacillaceae > Bacillus > Bacillus sp. G16. The sequence goes on from NZ_JAJSOZ010000001.1 coordinate 275,042, forward strand.
CGTTCGAAGGAAATGATTCTAGAAGCGACAGACAAAATGCGCGCGCTTGCAATCGGCGGAACGGCTGTCGGTACGGGAATCAACGCTCACCCAGAGTTTGGAGAGCTTGTCTCAGAAGAGATCACAAAACTGACCGGCCAAACGTTCAGCAGCTCGCCGAATAAATTCCACGCGCTGACAAGCCATGACGAAATTACTTATGCGCATGGCGCATTAAAAGCGCTTGCGGCTGACTTAATGAAAATCGCCAACGATGTCAGATGGCTTGCAAGCGGACCTCGCTGCGGCATCGGGGAGATTGTCATCCCAGAAAATGAGCCGGGCAGCTCCATTATGCCTGGTAAAGTCAATCCGACACAAAGTGAAGCATTGACAATGATCGCAGCGCAAATCATGGGGAACGATGCGACAATCGGCTTTGCAGCGAGTCAGGGTAACTTTGAACTGAACGTGTTTAAGCCTGTGATTATTTACAACTTCCTGCAGTCTGTGCAGCTGCTGAGTGACGGCATGAATTCATTCCATGATAAATGTGCTGTAGGTATTGAGCCAGATAAAGAAACCATCCAGGAAAACCTGTCAAATTCATTAATGCTTGTTACGGCGCTGAATCCGCATATCGGATATGAAAACGCGGCGAAAATCGCCAAGCTTGCCCATAAAGAGGGATTGACGCTGAAAGAAGCGGCATTGAAGCTTGAATTGCTGACAGAGGAGCAATTTAACGAAATGGTTAAACCGGAAGATATGGTAAAACCAAAGGCGTAATAGAAAGAAAAAACGGCTGCTTTTAAAGCAGCCGTTCTTCTAAATATGTTGCTGTTTTAATAGATATTTAAGCTGCTCTGCATCTTTGGCGAGAGCTTCAGACTCCGTCAGGTTATGGATCATTCCTTTTATGATCGCCAGCTTCGGTGTTTTTTTCTTCATTTCTGCTTCAAGTATGTCCAAGCTCTCCGATAATTCAAGAGAGGAGTTTGTGTTTAAGCTGTTAATTTTGTCACGAAGGCTTTTCACAATCGATTCAGTCAGCGGGTCAGGCCGTCCGTGCGTAAGAGGCCCAAATAAAGAGCTTGCCTCTTCCAATGTGATGAAAGGCTTATCGTTTCGTTCAGACATGCCTTTTACCATATCATCAATTCTATTAATAATGATATCAGCTAATTGATCCGGCTTCACAGTGTACCCGAGCAAAATCATGCATTCCAGGTAAATCTGGCTGATGCCCTCTATTAAGAAACAAAGCTCTGCAGTATACGGTTCCGCCTTTTTTCCGTAAATGTTCAGCAGGCTGTCGATATGAAATTGAAGTGAGGACTGGCGGATTTTTTTTGCGCATTGCTCCACTTCCTCTGTGTAAGGCAGAGAGCCTTCCTTCATCTGCATGCTGATAAAATCCTTGTGTTCAAGGATGTTTTCATAGAGCACGGTCAGCTGTTTGCGGTAAGCCGTTCTGGGGCTGTCGCCCTTCGTTTTAAGATTTAAAATTCGGGTAAACGTTTTATCATAATAGTAGTTCAGCATAGAGAGAAGAAGCGCTTCTTTCGAAGGAAAATAAATATAAAAAGCGCCTTTAGATATTTTGCATTCTTTTGCGATTTCCTGTACTGATGTTGAGTTGTATCCTTTTTGGGCAAACAGTTTTAAGGCTGTTTCAATAATCAGCTTTTCTTTTTCCTTCAATGGTTCCACCCTTTCGGAGCCCGGAGGCCTGCAGGATATGACCATATAGTCACACCTTCTGTTATAAAATTAACCTTATTGTAACTTGTTTTTTTATCATGTATTATTTATATTATAAATTGAGATGACCGAACGGTCAAAGCTCAAGCGAAAGGGTGAATCTAGAATGAGAGAATTGGACGAAATGATCAGCCGCTTGCGAAACAGAGGAATCAAAGTGGAGAAAGTCAAATATCCGAAGCAGACCTTGTCAGAGAAAAAATGGGTTCATCAATGCAAACAGCCGCTCAAAACAAATTACAGAGACTTTAACGGCTATTCTTTCACATAAAAAAATAGACTGCAACAACATCTACAGTCTATTTTGGCACTGCTATGCGGTATGTTACACCCGTTTTGTCATTTTCAATTGAGATAGAGGCCTTATGAAGAGTTAAAATTCGTTTTACGATGCTGAGACCAATGCCGAATTCGCCTTTCTTCCCTTTATTAAAAGGCTCATAGAGGCTGGAGAGCATCTCATCTTCAATATGCGGACCGTCATTTTTGATGGTGATCACGATATTCCGATCATCTTGTTTCATGCTGATTTCTATTTTTGTCGCAGCATAGCGGATTTGATTTTCCAGAATATTCTCGAGGAGTTTGTTCCATTGCTCCGGATCGCCAGGCATCAGAATGTCTTCTTCTACATCAATATCCCACGATAATTCTTTCCGCGCCCACTTCAGTCTTTCGATGACTTCTTCTGTCACTTCCACGATACTGAACATGTCGTGCTGCACTTTTTGCTTTGCTAAATAATCCAGCTTTGTTAAATATAATAAATCCTTTATTTTTTTCTCCAGCTTAAGGGCTTCGCCTTCAATGACATCTACTGTATTTTCAAGATCTCCTTTAGGAAAAATCCCGTCTTTAATAGATTGTGTATAACCTCTGATAACCATAACCGGTGTTTTTAAATCGTGAGAGATATTTTGCAATAGGGTTCTTTCTGTTTCGTCCTTTTGCACAAGCTTTTGACGCATCTCCTCGATGGTATGGCCCAATTTGCCGATTTCATCTTTCCGATCCACTTTCACTGGGTCATCCCAGTCCTGTTCGGAAATCCGTTTGACGTGCTTTTCAAATGACACGAGAGGCCTTGATAAATACTTCGCAAGCCAAATGGCTGGAATCCAGCTTAATAAAATGACAACAGCTAAAATAAACAGAAGCTGTCTGAATAGGGTATAGGCCAGATCGTCCCGATAGGAATCAAGCGCGTAGGAGAGCATCATGGCTGATTGTCCATTGACGGAAAGCCCCTTTTTAATGACAAAAAACACTTTCTCTCCATCGACGTCGGCGCTGTACCGTTTCTTTTTGGCCTCCTGCTTATCAGCCAGCTTGTACACCTTATGGATAAACGAAGATGACAGGATTCTCAAATCCTTGTCTGAAGAAGCAGCTTCATTTTCGGGCAGGAGCACGTGCTGCACAGAGCGCACAGTCGTAGGCGCCGTGGCTTCTTCACTGTAATAGCGCCTTTCAATTGAACCCGGCAGGCGGTACTCCGTCAGAACATGCTGCTCATTTTCAATTGTCGTATACGTTTCATTGGTAAAGAAATCGCGCAGCGTGTTTGAAAATAACACTAGCAGTAAAATAGATATCGCTAACAGGATGCCGGATATGACAACCCATATTTGAAACGCGAGCGGCTTGTTTTTCATGATGACATCATCCTGTAGCCGAACCCGTAAATCGTCTCCACCTTCAATTCAGGCATCTTTCTGCGCAGTCTCCGGACGAGGTCATCAACAACCCGGTCTGTGCCGAAGTAGTCATGCCCCCATACTTTTACGAGAATATCCTCTCGAGAGTATGGATGTCCTTTATGATGGATAAATAAAAGCAGCAGATCAAATTCCTTCGACGTCAAATTGATGATATTTCCGTTTTCATCATAGACCTCGCGGGCGTCTTCGGCGACCCGATACGAAGAGACGGCGATTTCATTTTTTTGTACAGGAGGAGCTTCCTTATAAATGAGCTGCAGCAGCTTTTGTACACGTATTATCAGCTCCCGCGGCAGAAACGGCTTTGAAATGTAGTCATTGCTGCCAAGCTCTAAGCCAAGCACTCTGTCAATATCTGCATCTCGGGCGGAAATAAAAATGACCGGCACGTCAGGATCTTTCGCTTTGATTTCTTTTATTAATGTATAGCCGTCGGTATCCGGCAGCATGATATCGAGAATCCAAAGGTGGGGAGACGGCGTCATTTTCTTCCTGGCGTCTTCACCTTTCGTAAAAGATGTAATGTTCCAGCCCTCATTCTCTAAATACTTCGTCAGCAGTTCATTCAGGTTATCCTCATCTTCAACTAGATAAATGGTGTATGACAAGGCTCTTCACATCCTTTCAACGTCATTATAAACTAGTTTTAACATACGGCAGGCAATTTTCATAATTTCACATATTCTTTTCATTTTTATCCCACAATGTTTGTTTATGATATGTATAAGGGAAGAAAGGAAGAGAAAAAGAGCGAGGAAGATGTAGGATGATCAAATATATTCTATTTTGGTGCTTTGCTTTTCTCCTCATCATTGGGACAATTGAACTTGTACATGCGATTAATTTGTAACGATAAATGAAAAACCGTTAAGGGAGTGTAAGAACATGGATTATCGACGTGATGACCAAAACGATCAACATCAAGCAGAATCTTCACATACAGAACATCAGAATACAGAAAACCGGCAGCTGATTGAACATTCTGAACAGAAATTGCTTGACGCGCCTGTTTCGTATGAAGCGGGAAAGCAGGAAACGGCTTCTGCTTTAGAAAGGGAGAAGACAGAAACGGCTGTGAAAAAAGAAAAGAAACGGAGAGCCGCTTGGCTGAGCCCGATTTTAGGCGGAATTATCGGCGGGGGCCTGATGCTCGGCATCGCGCCTTATCTGCCGTCAGACCAAAATCAGGCGACTGAGGCCGTTTCCGCCAATAAACAGGTGCAGTCAGATAATTTTACAACGACACCGATCACTAACGCTTCAAACGTCGCTGATATGGTAGAGGATTTAGAGCCGACGATTGTCGGTATCTCCAACATCCAAACCTCCCAAAATAACACATTCGGCACGGGAGGCGGCTCCAGCTCTGAAAGTGAAAGCGGAACGGGGTCAGGTGTCATTTTCAAGAAAGACAGCAATAAAGCGTATATCATTACAAACAACCATGTTGTTCAAGGCGCGAATAAGCTGACTGTCACGTTATACAACGGAGAAACGGAGACTGCCAAACTTGTCGGCAGCGATACCATAACTGATTTGGCCGTTCTGGAAATCAGCAGCAAGAACGTCAAAAAAGTGGCGAGCTTCGGTGACTCTTCAAAGCTGCGCACGGGCGAAAAGGTAATCGCCATCGGAAACCCGCTCGGACAGCAGTTTTCCGGTACGGTGACACAAGGCATCATCAGCGGATTGAACCGGACAATTGATGTAGATACAACACAAGGAACGGTGGAAATGAACGTGCTGCAAACTGACGCAGCGATCAATCCGGGGAACAGCGGAGGCCCGTTAATTAATGCAAGCGGCCAAGTCATCGGCATCAACAGTTTGAAGGTGAGCGAAAGCGGCGTGGAGTCACTTGGATTTGCGATCCCAAGCAATGATGTAGAGCCGATTGTTGATCAGCTGCTGGAAAACGGGAAGGTAGATCGTCCGTTTTTAGGCGTACAAATGATTGACATGTCACAAGTGCCAGAAACCTATCAGGAAAATACACTCGGCCTATTTGGAGATCAATTGGGCAAAGGTGTTTATGTAAAAGAAGTTCAAGGGAATTCACCAGCAGCAAAAGCCGGTATCAAATCTGAGGATGTCATTGTCAAACTAAACGGTAAAGACGTGGAAAGCAGCGCGGATATCCGCCAGATCCTTTACAAAGACTTGAAAGTCGGAGATAAAACGACAATTCAAGTACTGCGAAACGGAAAAACGAAAACCTTGAACGTGACACTGACCAAGCAGACAGAAAGCAGCACAAGCTAAGCGGTAATCAAAAAGCTGAACCCGAAAAGGGTTCAGCTTTTTTTTATCCTAAGTAAGCGGAAAGCATCCACACTTGTTTTTCAACTTCATCAATTAATCCGACAAACAAGTCCGCTGTCGCATTGTCTTGATTTTCTTCAGCCAGGCCGATCACGAATTTAGATTCGCTGCTGATTTGTTTGTAGTCATTTACCAATGCTTGTACCATTTCTGACGCTGATGTTTCGTTTCCGCTGTCTGTGATAGACGCATGCTCAGTGTATTCTTTCAATGTGGCAACAGGCTGTCCGCCAATCGCGAGCAGGCGCTCAGCGATGGTATCAACCGTTTCAGCCGCATGGTCATACAGTTCTTCAAATTTTTCATGCAATGTAAAGAAATGAGGCCCTTTCACATACCAATGGAAGCGGTGGAGCTTAGAGTATAACAGAAACCAGTTTGATAATTGTGTGTTCATTGAATTCTCAACTAATGTTTGGTTTGTTTTTGCATTTTCAGTTTTCATAAGATAACGTCCTCCTTGTGATCTGTTAATTTAATTATACCACGTATTAATTAAAAATCAATACTAAATTATAATTATTATAATTTAGATCAACTGAAAAGTTTTTTCTTGAGGATAGATTCCCACGCAGACCAAGGAAAAAGCGATCGGAATAACAAGGTGAGCTTGATGCCTTTTCCGATCGGATATCGCAATTTCTTTAAGCGCTGTTTTGTTGCCAATTGATAAATGAGGTCGGCAACCTCTTGGGGATCTCCGCTTTCATCTGCGTTTTTTTCAACGTAGGAAAGGATCTTTTTATAGTATCGATGATAAGCTGAATCGTCAGCGGGCACCGACATATAATTTGATAATGATGTTGACCAGATTGATGTCTTGTATGAGCCCGGCTCGATCAAAGCGGTTTCGATTCCGAACGGAAGCAGTTCCATACGCAGGCTTTCAGAAAAACCCTCCAGTGCATGCTTGGAAGCTGCATAAGGCGACAGCGCAGGGAATCCGGTCAGACCGCTGATGCTGCTCACATTTATAATCTTTGCGCCGCTATGCTTTCTTATGTAAGGCAAAACGGTTTTTGTCACATGAATTAATCCGAAGACATTTGTTTCAAATTGTTGTCTGAAATGTTCCATCGGCACATCCTCGACAAATCCTCCATAAGCCGTTCCGGCGTTGTTCACGAGAATATCGATGGGAGCGTAAGTGCTAACAGCTTTTCCGAATGAAGCGATTGATTGCTCATCGGTGACATCGAGAGCGGTAATGTGAATAGAATCAGACACATTGTGTGCTGCGGCCAATTCCCGAAGCTGTTCAGCTTTCTCAGGCTGTCTTGTTGTGGCAATCACGAAAAATGACTTGGCGAGCTTCACGGCTGCCAGCCGACCAAAGCCTTTTGATGCTCCTGTTACGATGGCAATTTTTTTATTCATCATATACCTCCTATTAAACTGCTACAGCTATTGTACAATCATGAACGGAAAATTACGGCTATCAAAGAATTTTTTATACAATAATTCAGAATTGTTCTATAATAAAATGAAAGAAGGAAAGGGGTTTTGTGTTATGGCGCTGCAAGGGGTAGACCAAAGATGGGATCTTGATTCATTTTTTAAGGGCGGGAGCCAATCAGAAGAATTCAAGGGATATACCGAGAAGCTGTCACAAAGTCTGCGTGCATTTCAAGACATGACTGATGCGTTTCAGGTGCCTGAATCGCCTGAAGATACTGAAGAACTGACGTCTTTGCTTGATTTATTCGAACAGACATCCGTCAAGCTTCAGCAGGCCGGCGCTTATGTCGCTTGCCTTATGGCCCAGAATATCAGTGATCAAAAGGCTAATGAGCATAAATCGCTGATGAATCAGCTTTCTGCTAATTTTCAGTCCTCTCTCGTCACATTGGATCATAAGCTTGTGGACATTGACCAAGACGTGTGGAATACACTGCTTACAAAACCGGGATTACGTGATGTATCGTACATATTAAACGAAAGAAGACAGCGGGTTGCCGAAAAGCTCAGCCCGGGTAAAGAAAAACTGATTGGAAACCTTGCGGTGGACGGGTATCATGCTTGGAGTGACTTATACAATATGGTTGTCGGGAAAATGACGATACAGTATGAGGAAAACGGTGAGAACAAGCAATTGTCTGTTGGCCAGGCTGAAAATGTGATGGCCCATCAAGACCGCGCTGTCAGAAAAACAATATATGAACGCTTGCATCAAGCCTGGGAGAGCAAGCAGGATGTGTTCAGCAGCACACTGAATCATTTAGCAGGATTCCGGCTTGAAACCTATAAAGCGCGCGGCTGGGAGAACGTCCTGAAGGAGCCGCTGCAGATCAACCGGATGAAAAAAGAAACACTGGATACGATGTGGCAGGTCATCGCTGAAAACAAGCAGCCGTTCGTTCAGTATCTGAACCGGAAAGCATCGATGCTCGGCCTTGAAAAGCTCAGCTGGTACGATGTTGAGGCACCGATCGGTTCTGATGGAAAAGCCTATTCATATGATGAAGCCGCAAATGTCATCGTCAGCCAGTTTTCAACGTTTGGCAAAAAACTGTCCTCTTTTACTGAAAAAGCGTTTCGGGACCGCTGGATTGAAGCGGAAGACAGGAGCGGAAAAAGAGTCGGCGGCTTTTGCACGAGCTTTCCGGACAGCGGTGAATCACGGATTTTTATGACGTTTTCGGGAAGTGCCTCAAATGTCTCAACGCTTGCACATGAGCTCGGACACGCGTTCCATCAGGAAGCGATGCTCAACGTCAGGCCGTTAAACCGTTCCTACGCTATGAACGTCGCGGAAACGGCCTCGACGTTTGCAGAAATGATTGTGGCGGACGCGACTGTCCAGCAGGCGCAGACGAAGGAGGAAAAGCTTGTCCTTCTTGAAGATAAAGTGCAAAGAAGCGTTGCGTTCTTCATGAATATCCATGCCAGATTCCTATTCGAAACGAGATTTTACGAAGAACGAAAGCGGGGAGCTGTCCCGGCCGACCGCTTGAATGAGCTAATGGAAGAGGCGCAAAAAGAGGCATATTGCGATGCGTTAGGAGAGTATCATCCACTTTTTTGGGCGTCAAAGCTTCACTTTCATATCACGAGGGTGCCATTTTACAATTTCCCTTATACGTTCGGCTATCTGTTTTCTCTTGGTATTTATGCATTGGCGCTTGAAGAAAAAAATGCGTTCGAAGAGAAGTATATCGCGTTATTGCGCGATACGGCTTCTATGACCGTTGAAGATTTGGCGATGAAGCATTTGGGTGCTGACATCACGAAGCGCGATTTCTGGGAGAATGCCATTAAGCTGGCCGTTCGGGATGCGGAAGCCTTTTTGCAAATGACTGAATCTTAAAGAAAAGCCGTGGCAGTTGCCTCGGCTTCTTTTTCAATTCTCCTCTGAATGAGGATTTCATTCTCTGGATATACCTAAAACAAATGGAATCCTACAGGGGGGAAACATATGCATTTGATCAGAGCAGCCGGGGCTGTTTGTCTCGCAGTGGTTCTGATTGCGGGCTGCCGTCTCAATGAAGATCAGCAGCAGGCAGAAGGAGAAAATACAGCCGTCACCCAGCAGAAGTCCGTTCCTTACAGCAATTTCTCGCTTCGCGTGAGCTATGGGGATGGTGAGCATAATCGTTATGAAAGCATATATACAAAGAACGGGACTCAGGAAACAGCGGAAATACAGGATAAGCTCTCCGGCGTCAAACAGGAGGGAGAAGAAGCATTAGATGAGATGAAAATAATCCTGAGCGAGCTTTCCCTGACAGACCAAATGGCAGAAACAGAAGTGATCCACAGTGTGCTGGCAGCATTTAATCTGGACAGCCATTATGATCATATCGACTTAAAGCTGAAGCTGAAGGACGGCTCAGTCAGAGAAATTAAGAAATAACCTTGTGATAAAAAACCCATAAACGCCAATTATGTCCAAAAAACTAATTGAAAATGATTTTCAAAGTCATTGTTTTCTGCTACAATGAGGGATATATGACCATATCAAATGGCTGAATATCGAATCACTTGCATTGATGACAATTGACTTAAAACGCATGTATATAGAAAACGTGCAATACATAGTGCTGCTAAAAAGCCAGCAAAAAGGAGCGGTTATGGGTATGAGTGCAATTTCTACAGAAACGCTGAGCTTAGGATACGGGGATGCCGTTATTATCGATGAGTTGAATTTAACAATTCCAAAAGGTGAAATCACCGTATTTATTGGCAGCAATGGCTGCGGAAAATCGACACTTTTACGTTCATTAGCGCGTCTGATGAAGCCAAGAGGCGGTTCAGTGCTGCTGGAAGGAAGAGCGATTGCCAAGCTTCCGACGAAGGAAGTCGCAAAAGAGCTCGCCATCCTGCCGCAAGGTCCTTCGGCTCCAGAGGGGCTGACAGTGCATCAGCTGGTCAAGCAAGGGAGATATCCTTACCAAAACTGGCTGAAACAGTGGTCAAAAGAGGATGAGGCAGCAGTTGAGAGAGCGCTTAAAGCAACAAAGCTTGAGGACATGGCTGACCGCGCCGTCGATTCTTTGTCAGGAGGACAGCGCCAGCGGGCTTGGATCGCGATGACGCTTGCGCAGGAAACGGATATCATCCTTTTAGACGAGCCGACGACGTATTTAGACATGACGCACCAAATAGAAATTCTTGATTTGCTGTTTGAGCTGAATGAAAAGGAAGAGCGGACGATTGTTATGGTTCTCCATGACTTAAACTTGGCGTGCCGCTATGCGCATCATCTCGTGGCTATAAAAGATAAACGTATTTATGCTGAAGGCCGTCCTGAAGAGGTCATTACTTGTGATCTTGTGCAAAATGTATTTTCTATGAACTGTCAGGTCACACAGGACCCGCTGTTCGGAACGCCTCTTTGTATCCCTCATGGCAAGGGCAGATGCATTGTCCAGGAAGCGGCTTTCACATCACATGGATAAATAACGCCAGCGGAAGGAGCTTTCACCCTGAGAAAGCTCCTTGCTGTTTTTTTCGAAAGGAAGATGGAAAATGGAACAAAAACTTCAGGAGCAGTTAGATGGATTGCTGGAGAAATATACTGAGCTTCTGCTTGGTGAATCAAACAATGAGCTAAAAGAAGAAGTGAAGCAATGGATTTTGTACACGCATATAGCCAAAAGCATGCCGCCCCTCGCTAAGCATTGGAATGCGACATATCCTGATGCAAAGCAAGGCATTAAAGATATCATTCAGCATATTAAGGAATTAAATGAAGCGCATCGAAACAAACAATAGCTAAAAAAGCAGTCTGCCAATTACAACAGACTGCTTTTTTGTGATGCTGCCGTTTTATCAGGCGCAAAGGAATCCATAAAGGTCCGCAACGCGCTGCTGATAAACGAATCTTTTCGGACAATAAATTCTGTTTTCATCTGTCTGAGGGCTTCAGGCAGCGGGTACAATCGAATCGACCCTTCAGCCTCGTGTTTCTGCACAACCGTTCTCGGCAGCAAAGAAATGCCAAGACCTGCTGTAACCCCGCCGATAATCGCTTCAAGCGTGCCAAATTCCATAATGACCGGCTGTGTGACGCCGACAGAGCGCAGCCATTTTTCAAGTGTCTCTCGATACGAACAGCCTGTGCTGTAAACGAGAATCGGCTTTGTGATGGCTTCCTCTGCATTGGAAACAGAAGCAGCCGAAACAACCACTGGTTCTTCCTCAAATGCAGGATAGGATTCGAGCTCAGGATGATTGCATTCGCATCCGATAAACGCGCCATCCAATTCATAACGAAGAACTTTATCAATGAGAAATTGTGTATGCCCCGTTGTTAAAGACAGCTGTACGTTTGGATGCTCTTCATAATAAGCAGCCAGAAGCTTCGGAAGCCTTACCGCGGCGGTTGTCTGAGTGGAGCCGATCATAAGCGGCCCGCTTGGTTCGACGGAGGATGAGAGCGCTTTAGACGCTTCATCCAGCAGGCCGATAATTTTATTTGCGTAGTCCAGCAGCAGTTTTCCGCTTGCAGATAGTGTCATGCCGCGATTATGGCGCAAAAACAGAATGGTGCCAAGCTCAGCTTCCAATTGTTGAATTCTTGCTGTGACATTCGATTGCACATAGCCAAGCTGCAGGGCGGCTTTCGTAATTGTGCCTTCACGGGCTACCATTTGAAACACACGTAAATCTCCGCTTTCCATTTTGAATTCCTCCGTTCATTTACTATCAATCTGAGTGATATCAAGTATCTTTAACAATCATTATACGTAACATCCAACCTGGATTACAATGGAAACAGCAAGATAATTTAATCAACAACAAGGAGTGGCGGCAATGAATGTAATCAACAAAATAGCTCTCGTAACAGGGGGCGGCACAGGAATCGGAAGAGCTGCCAGCATGGAATTGGCAAAACGCGGAGCGGTTGTTGCGGTGAATTATTCACGTTCGCAATCCGAAGCGGAGGAAACAGCGGAAATGATTAAAAAAGAAGGCGGGCAAGCCTTCGTCATCCAAGCGGATGTATCCAAAAACAGCGAAGTGCAGGACATGGTTCAATCGATTGTGAATACATACGGCACGATTGATGTTTTAGTCAACAACGCCAGCATTACGCAGCATATTCCAATGGATGATCTAGAAGCTGCGACAGAAGACATCTGGGATGAGCTGTACGCTGTCAATGTGAAAGGGATGTTTTTCTGCGCGCGGGCCGTTGTTCCATTCATGAAAAAAAGCAAGGCTGGAGCGATCGTAAATGTCGGCAGTATCGCAGGTTTAACCGGGGCGGGCTCATCTATGCCTTACGCAGTGTCAAAATCGGCGGTGCACGGTTTAACGAAATCATTGGCCCACGCCTTAGCGCCCGAAATCAGAGTGAGCGGTGTAGCACCGGGAGCTGTCGCAACGAGATGGTGGGCTGGCCGGGAAGAAAAAATGAAAAGCATGATCGGCACTTTGCTGTTACAGCGTATTGCTGAACCGGAAGAGGTCGCCAAATTGATCTGTTCACTTGTTGAACAGGAATCACTCACAGGCCAAATCATCACAATTGACAGCGGACAGACGCTGTAAAGAGAGGAGATGCGGGGATGCCATTTGTACAAATTCATTTGCGGGCGGGGAGAAGCGAAGCGTGGCTTAAAAAACTAAGCAGAACCATCCACCAATCGATGATCGAAGAAATCAATGTGCCGGAAGATGACTATTTTCAAGTGATCAGGCAATATGAAAAAAGCGAATTTTTTTATGATCCGTCTTATCTGCAGGTTGAGCGTACTGATGAACTGATATACATTCATTTTACGTTGAAGCATTCAAGAACAACTGAACAGAAAAAAGCGCTTTACCGCTCAATCGCAAGTGGGATTCATTCCGAGCTTGGTGTAAGAAAAGAAGATGTGTTTATCATGCTGGCCGGAAACCAGGATGAGGATTGGTCTTTCGGAAACGGAAGGGCTCAGATGATACAATAAAAAACCCCGCGGATTGGTACCCGCGGGGTTTTCTATTAATGGGAAGGTGATTCAACGGCTTGTGCCGCTTTCTCCTTTACTTGTTCTCCCGTTTTCTTATTCGATAGCTTGATAGGTTTTAAGAACAAGGTAAATACGGCTCCGACTGCGATAAAGATCAGGCCTGTATAAAACACACTGTGGAGCGAATCCATCAACGATGTTTTTAAAATCGGCATAATATGAGATGAGAAAGCCGCAGGGATTTGTTTGATTGCGTCCGGGCTGAACAGTGATTGCAGCAGCCCTTGCGGATTTGTATCAATCATACCCTTTAGCTGGGCGGCAAATGAGCTTGCCTGTGCCGGAAGTGAGTCTAAATATGGCACCAGTTTATCAGTTAATAAACTTCCGGATCTCGCATTCATAACGGCTCCCAGCATGGTAATACCGAATGTTCCACCGATAGAACGGAAGAATTGGCTGGATGAGGTGACAACCCCAAGCTCTTCCTTCGAAAAGCTTTCCTGTAAAGCCAGTGTCAGAATCGGCATAACCAGACCCATTCCCAGACCAATAATCGCCATATACGATGTAGCGACAAGCTTGCTCGTATCAAGATCCAAAGTTGTTAACAGCAGGAATCCTCCGGCCATAACCAGCATGCCTGTAATGATTTGCGGTTTAATGCCAATTTTGTAAACAAGCTGGCCGCCGATAATACTTGTAATAATCATAGAGATCATCATCGGTGTCATAATCGTGCCTGATTCAGACGCGCTTACACCGACAATTCCCTGCATAAAGAAAGGAACAAACGTAATTGCACCAAACATTCCGATACTCATAAAAAAGCCGATCAGGTTTAAAAATGTAAACGTTCTGTTTTTAAATAGATACATTGGCAGGATTGGCTCTTTTGCTTTTGATTCTACGATAATAAAGCTGACAATGCCGATTAGCGCGAGTGCGAATAAACCAAGAATCTGCCATGAATCCCACGCGTAATCTTTCCCGCCAAAGCTTAGGGCGAGAAGAAGGCTGACAACTCCGACAATCATCGTGAAAATACCAGCGATGTCGAAGTTGATTGGACCAGTCTGCTGGCGGCCCTGCAATCCTCTGGCAATAAAAATAACCGCAATAATTCCGACTGGAAGGTTAATATAGAAAACCCATTTCCAGTTTAGCGAGTCTACAATCCAGCCGCCGATTTGCGGCCCAATCACTGAAGCAAGCCCGTAAATTGCGCCAAAGACCCCTTGGAATTTAGCACGCTGTTTTCCTGTGAACAAGTCACCGATAACAATCATCGCCATCGGCATCATGATGCCTCCGCCGATTCCTTGAAGTCCACGGAAGATAATCAATTCTGTCATATTATTGGCCATTCCGCACAAAGCAGAAGCTGCCATAAAAATAATCAAACCTGATACATAGACAATGCGGCGTCCCAATAAATCGGCCAGTTTACCGGCAATTGGAACGATGGTTGTTGATGTTAACAAATATGCAGTTGTCAGCCAGGTCATCATGCTCAAACCGCCCAGATCACCGACAATTTTCGGCATGGCTGTTCCGACAATGGTACCATCAAGAGCTGAAAAAAACATGGCAATAATTAAGCCTGTTATTAATAACGTCCGTTTTGATTGTTTGCCTTCATTACTCATTTCATCCGTTTCCTTCTTTCATATTTTGCTTTTCATCAGTTTCCGCTGCAGCCTGTGCGAGCTTTTTTGTAATATGCGCCGCCTGAAGCATTTCCTCCTCTGTCAAGAAGGAAAGGTACCGTGCCATAATGGCCTTTCTGCCTGCCAAAACCTCCTCGAACTTTCTGTCTCCTTCATCAGTAAGACTGATATCTATCACTCGTCTGTCTTTTGTGTTGTGTGTTCTGGCGATGAGATTTTTTTGTTCAAGGCGATCTGCCATTAACGTCACCGCGCTTGGCTTGACCTCCATACGCTCGGCAATTTCAGAAATTTTGAGGCTGCCGTGTTTCTTTAAGCTGGCCAGCACAAACAGCTGCGCTGGGGTGACACCTTGTTTCTCCATGCTTTCCAGCATTTCAGGCTGTATCTTTTGAAAGAGCGCCTGAAGCGATAATTGAATATCGGACATTAACTGATCCGCACTCTTCATATTCATTTCCCCTCTGTTACATACACTGTATATATATTTTGATAACAAAATAGTTAATGCTTATTAAATATAAATAAGCGTAAATGAAAAGTCAACTGATTTTACACAAAAAAAGGATAGATGTCCGAAAGAACATCGTATCCCTTTTACTGATAGTGTTATTGCTGGTATGGAGACTGCTGCTGAATGGTCTGCTGGAACTTTTGATAGGACTGCTGCAGCTTCTGGGCATCCTCCGCTTCAACAGAATACCATCCATATTGGAACATGAGGTCATACAGTTTTCTTTGCGCTTTTTGTGACTCATCAAAAATGGATTGAATATCCTGATAAAGAGACTCGTGGCTGAATTCGTGCAAGGCTGTGCAATAAGCTGTTGTCATGTATTTTTCTGTTGTCAGCAGTTCGTTGACGAAATCTCTGTCATTCATCTCCGAAGTTGTCGGTACAGGTGTCTGCGGGTTGCTGATTTTCTGATTTTGCTGATTCATTCTGGCGCCTCCTTATTGGATGTAGCCGGACTGCTGCTGGCCTGGCTGCAGATGCTTTAATATTCTTTGATAGTGATCATGATGCATGTGTCCGACGCGGTCGAGTTCTTGTTTTAACGATTGATCCTGGCACTGCTGCGCCATGAAATGCGCTTTTTTCATAGCGAGCAAATTCCAGTTCAGCATGTCATTCAGATACAAATGATCCTTTGTCGAAATAACGGAAGGCGGCATTTGAGATTGCTGCTGATTATCCATTGTGATCCTCCTTTGGTTTCTGTTCATTTTATAGTTTCCTTCAGACTGGGAGTTATATACAGGTTTTTAAGTTGACGGCGGGAGGGAGTCGGATGTTGAGACATGTGTTTTTATTCTTATCTCAAAATAAAACACTTACCAAGTTCGCAAAAACATACGGAACGCGGCTTGGAGCACGAAGGTTTGTCGCAGGGGATACAATTGAATCGGCGGTTAAGACCGTCAAAAGACTAAACAGATCCGGTTTGTGTGCAACAATTGATTATTTAGGCGAGTATGCCGCTTCGGAAAAAGAAGCGAATCAAGTCGCAGAGGAATGCAAAAAAGCCATTCAAGCTATTGCTGAACACCAATTGGACTCAGAACTTTCATTAAAGCTGACATCAATCGGGCTCGATCTTTCAGAAGAACTTGCCCTTTCTCATTTGCGTGCTATTCTATCTGCTGCGAAGCAATATGGTGTTGCTGTGACCATTGATATGGAAGACTATTCTCATTATGAACAGACACTTGCCATTTACAGGCAATGCAAACAGGAATTTGAGATGCTCGGCACGGTGATTCAGGCATATCTGTACCGGGCGGCAGAAGATATCAGACATATGCGCGATCTAAAGCCAATTCTCAGGCTCGTGAAAGGCGCTTATAAAGAATCTGCGGCTGTAGCGTTTCCTGACAAAAAAGGAACAGACCTTCATTTTCAAAGCTTAATAAAGCTGCAGCTGTTAAGTGGGAACTACACGGCTGTCGCCACACATGACGATGATATCATTGCGTTTACGAAACAGCTCGTTGCTGAACATCATATCCCAGCGTCACAATTTGAGTTTCAAATGCTGTACGGCATCAGGCCGGAGCGGCAGAAGGAACTTGCCAAGGAAGGGTACAGAATGCGTGTGTATGTCCCATATGGAACGGACTGGTTCAGCTACTTTATGAGAAGAATTGCCGAACGGCCCGCCAATGCAGCGTTTGTGTTAAAAGGAATCTTGAAAAAGTGAAAGCAGCCGCGAGAAGCAGCTGCGTCATGATTGTTCCATGTTATGTTTTTTATACTGCTGATTTTGACTTGTCCGTTTTCCGCCGCCGTAATGCTGGGTCGGACCGGCGTCTCCTTTTACGCTAGCCGCGCTGACTGCCGCTGAAGACGGATTTTTTTTCTCTCGCACCATTCCCTTCACCTCCGGGCTTAAGTTGCCCGTCTTTTATACGCTTCATTCAAAAAATAACAAATTAGCTATTGAAGTCGAACCGGAAATCTTTTAAGATGAAAGAAGAAACGGGTTTCATTTTTTTTGGTCAAAAAATGAATGACTATTCATTCAATGTTCAAGGGGGATGTCTCATGCACAAACACATTCGGAAGGCAGCCGTTTTAGGATCGGGGGTAATGGGTTCCGGGATTGCAGCGCATTTGGCTAACATCGGAATTCCTGTCCTGCTGCTAGATATTGTGCCGAACGATTTGACAAAGGAAGAGGAAAAAAGGGGGCTGACGAAGGACAGTCCGGAGGTGCGCAGCAGGCTGAGCCGGCAGGCAGTGAAAAAACTGCTGAAACAAAAGCCGGCTCCCCTTACATCAGCAAAAAATACCTCCTATATCACTCCAGGCAATTTGGAGGATGATGCAACAAAGCTGAAAGAAGCAGATTGGATTATTGAGGTCGTTGTCGAAAACCTAGAGGTCAAAAAGCAAATTTTCGCTCTTGTGGATGAACATCGAAAGCCTGGAAGCATTGTTTCAAGCAACACATCCGGCATATCAGTGCAAGAAATGGCAGAAGGCAGATCGGATGATTTTAAAACCCATTTTCTCGGAACACACTTTTTTAATCCCGCCCGCTATTTAAAGCTGCTGGAGATCATTCCGATTAAGGAAACGGACCCTGATATTTTAAAGTTTATGGCATCCTTCGGTGAAAATGTCCTCGGTAAAGGCGTTGTTACAGCAAAGGACACACCGAACTTTATCGCAAACCGCATCGGAACGTACGGGCTTCTCGTTACAGTCCAAGAAATGCTGAAAGGCGGCTATCAGGTCGGGGAGGTTGATTCAATCACAGGCCCGCTGATCGGAAGACCGAAAAGCGCGACCTTCAGAACGCTTGATGTTGTCGGGCTCGATACATTCGCCCACGTCGCTCGAAATGTGTATGACAAAGCGGATGGTGACGAGAAAGAAGTGTTCCGCCTGCCAGGCTTCATGAACGATATGCTGCAGAAAGGGTGGATCGGAAGCAAGGCCGGCCAAGGCTTTTATAAAAAAGAAGGAAAAACGATTTATGAGCTTGATCCAGTGTCGCTTACTTACGGCGAGCGGACAAAAATGAAAACAGCCTCACTTGAAGCAGCAAAACAGGCAAAAGGGACAAAAGCCAAAATGAAAGCGCTTATTTACTCGGACGACAGGGCAGGCAGGCTGCTGTGGAATATTACATCTCAAACCCTTCTTTACTCAGCCGAACTGCTTGGGGAAATTGCTGATGATATTCATGCGATTGACCAAGCTATGAAGTGGGGTTTTGGCTGGGAGCTGGGCCCATTTGAAATGTGGGATGTCATAGGCCTCAAGCGATCGGCGGAAAAGCTTGAACAGCTTGGAGCAGATATGCCTGGCTGGATCAAAGACATGCTGGACAAAGGAAATGAAACCTTCTACATCAAAGAGAACGGAACGGTATTTTATTATGACCGCGGCGAATACAGAGCCGTGAAAGAAAACAAAAAACGGATTCATTTACAAGCGCTCAAGGAAACAAACGGCGTGATTGCGAAAAACAGCGGAGCAAGCCTGATCGAACTTGGAGATGATGTGGCCCTTCTTGAATTTCATTCGAAAAGCAATGCGATCGGCCTCGATATCATACAAATGATCAACAAAGCGTTAGAGGAAACAGAGCGGAACTACAAAGGGCTTGTCATCGGGAATCAAGGAAAAAATTTCTGCGTCGGTGCGAATCTTGGCATGATCCTAATGGAAGTCCAAGATGACAACTATTTGGAAGTTGATTTCGTGATACGCCGTTTCCAGGAGACGATGATGAAGATCAAATACAGTGCGAAACCGGTTGTCGCCGCTCCATTTGGCATGACGCTCGGCGGAGGAACGGAAGTGTGCCTGCCGGCGGCGCGCATTCAAGCAGCAAGCGAAGCCTATATGGGACTTGTGGAATCCGGTGTCGGCCTCATCCCTGGCGGAGGAGGAAACAAAGAGCTGTACATCAACCATCTTCACCGCGGTCTTGATCCGATGAATGCGGCAATGAAAACATTTGAAACGATTGCGATGGCGAAAGTGTCCGCTTCCGCCCAAGAGGCTCGAGAGATGAACATCTTAAAAGAAACAGATCACATCAGTATAAATCAGGACCACCTGCTGTATGATGCAAAGCAGCTTGCCGCATCTTTATACGACACCGGCTGGCGGCCGCCAGTAAAGAAAAAGGTCAAGGTGGCGGGCGAAACCGGTTATGCGGCACTCTTGCTTGGCGCCGAGCAAATGAAACTGTCCGGCTATATATCTGATCATGATTTCAAGATCGCGAAAAAACTCGCTTATGTCATTGCCGGCGGAAAAGTGCCGTTCGGTACTGAGGTTGATGAAGAGTGTTTATTGGAGATCGAGAGAGAGGCGTTTTTGAGTTTGGCTGGAGAGGCGAAATCTCAAGCGAGAATGCAGCATATGCTTGTGAAAGGTAAACCTTTACGGAATTAGGAGGGAGCTTATGAAAGAGGCAGTCATTGTGTCAGGTGCAAGAACACCGGTTGGGAAAGCAAAAAAAGGATCGCTGGCCACCGTTCGCCCGGATGATTTGGGAGCGATTTGCGTAAAAGAAACACTGAAACGGGCAGGCGGCTACGAAGGCAATATTGACGACTTGATTATCGGCTGTGCGACACCTGAAGCAGAACAGGGGCTTAATATGGCGAGAAATATCGGCGCGCTCGCTGGCCTGCCGTACACGGTCCCGGCGATTACAGTCAATCGCTACTGCTCTTCAGGTCTTCAGTCCATCGCATATGCGGCAGAAAAGATTATGCTCGGCGCCTACGATACAGCGATCGCGGGCGGAGCAGAATCCATGTCGCAGGTTCCGATGATGGGGCATGTGACCCGTCCGAACCTCGCATTGGCAGAAAAGGCGCCGGAATATTACATGAGCATGGGCCACACGGCCGAGCAGGTCGCGAAAAAATACGGCGTCTCCCGCGAGGATCAGGATGCGTTTGCTGTTCGCAGCCACCAGAACGCGGCCAAAGCCCTTGCAGAGGGAAAATTTAAAGATGAGATTGTACCCGTCGAAGTGACGGTGACAGAAATCGGAGACAACCATAAGCCGCAGGAAAAACAGTTTGTGTTTTCACAGGATGAAGGCGTTCGCCCGCAAACGACAGCCGACATCTTAGCGACATTGCGCCCGGCTTTTTCCGTTGACGGAACGGTTACTGCGGGCAACTCCTCGCAGACGAGTGACGGAGCGGCGGCTGTCATGCTGATGGACCGGGAAAAGGCTGATGCGCTAGGCTTAGCCCCGCTTGTGAAATTCCGCTCCTTTGCCGTAGGCGGCGTACCGCCGGAAGTGATGGGCATCGGTCCGGTGGAAGCCATTCCGCGTGCCTTAAAACTTGCCGGGCTTCAGCTGCAGGACATCGGCTTATTTGAACTGAACGAAGCTTTTGCATCACAGGCCATTCAAGTCATCAGGGAGCTGGGAATTGATGAAGAAAAAGTGAATGTCAACGGGGGCGCAATCGCACTTGGACACCCGCTTGGCTGTACGGGTACAAAGCTTACACTCTCATTGATTCATGAAATGAAACGGAGAAACGAGCAATTTGGAGTCGTCACAATGTGTATCGGCGGCGGGATGGGAGCGGCCGGTGTATTTGAATTATGCTAAAGGGGGAAAAACAAATGGCAAAAAAAGCGGCTGAAGTACAAAAAGGCGGCGGTTTCTTAATCGAGGATGTCACATACGACCAAATGTATACACCGGAGGATTTCACTGACGAGCATAAAATGATTGCGAAAACAACAGAGGATTACATTGAGCAAGATGTTCTCCCTCATATAGATGATATCGAAAACCATCAGTTCGAGCATTCCGTCAGGCTGCTGAAGAAAGCGGGCGAACTGGGACTGCTTGGCGCCGATGTGCCGGAGGAATATGGAGGACTCGGTCTTGATAAAATCAGCTCGGCACTCATCACTGAAAAATTTTCGCGTGCGGGAAGCTTTTCGCTTTCTTATGGGGCGCATGTCGGCATCGGTTCCTTGCCGATCGTCTTTTTCGGATCAGAAGAACAAAAGAAAAAATATTTGCCCGGGCTCGCTTCAGGCGAAAAGATCGCAGCTTATGCATTGACTGAGCCGGGCTCTGGCTCTGATGCGCTTGGAGCAAAAACAACAGCCGTGCTGAATGAAGCGGGAACCCATTACGTATTAACCGGGGAAAAACAGTGGATTACCAACTCTGCCTTTGCTGATGTATTTGTCGTTTACGCTAAGGTGGACGGCGAAAAGTTCTCGGCCTTTATTGTAGAAAAAGATTTCCCGGGAGTATCCACGGGTCCGGAAGAAAAGAAAATGGGGATCAAAGGATCATCGACAAGAACCCTCATTCTGGATCAAGCTGAAGTCCCAAAAGAAAACCTGCTTGGAGAAATCGGCAAAGGGCATATCATCGCCTTTAATATTTTAAATATCGGCCGCTACAAGCTGGCGGTTGGCACAATCGGCGCGTCTAAGCGGGTAATCGAGCTCTCTGCGGCATACGCAAATCAGCGCCGCCAATTTAAAACGCCGATTGCAGCCTTTTCGCTGACACAGGAAAAAATGGCGACAATGGCATCGAGGCTGTACGCAATGGAAAGCTCTGTGTACAGAACCGTCGGGCTGTTTGAAGACAATATGAGCCAGTTTACAGCCGAAGATCTCAAGGACGGACGGCAAATTGCCAAGTCAATTGCTGAATATGCCATCGAATGCTCTCTGAATAAGGTATTCGGCTCTGAAACGCTTGATTATATCGTTGATGAAGGTGTGCAGATTCATGGAGGCTACGGTTTTATGCAGGAGTACGAAGTAGAAAGAGCCTATAGGGATTCAAGGATCAATCGGATTTTTGAAGGCACAAACGAAATCAACCGGTTGATCGTGCCAAGCACCTTCCTGAAAAAAGCGCTCAAAGGCGAGCTCCCTCTATTTGAAAAAGCACAATCACTGCAGGAAGAACTCATGATGCTTATGCCTGAGGAGCCTGGCAGCGGCGTTTTAGAGCAGGAGAAATATATCGTCAAGCAAGCCAAAAAAATCGCGCTATTCGCCGCCGGCCTTGCTGCGCAAAAATACGGAAAAGCCATCGATCGCGAACAAGAAATTCTCGTAAACGTCGCGGATATCGTCAGCAATGTGTACGCAATGGAATCAGCCGTGCTCAGAACGGAAAAGGCCATTGCCGCACAAGGTGCAGAAAAAGCAGTGCAAAAGGTGCTGTATACGGAAATTTTCGTTCAGGAAGCCTTTAACGAAATTGAAGCGCACGCGAAGGAGTCCCTCATCGCAATGGAAGAAGGAGATTCACTCCGCATGATGCTTTCCGCTCTGCGCAAGCTGACGCGCGTAACGCCTAAAAACGTCATTCAGAAAAAGCGCGAAGCGGCAGTGGGCATTTTTGAAGCTGAAAAATATATTGTCTGATTGCCCAAGAGCTCCGCATGTGCGGAGCTTTTTTTAAGAAGCACCGTTTTAGGTTTTTAAAACAAACTGTGTTAAAATAACCTCGATTATTTTATTGAGGGGGAAGAAGATGTCGTTAACTTTTTACTGGTACCCTAAATGCGGAACGTGCCGCAAAGCAAAGAAATGGCTTGAAGAGCATGGGAAAGAAATAAACGAAATACATATTGCAGAGCAGCCTCCAAGCAAAGAAGAACTAAAAGCGATTTATGAAAAAAGCGGGCTGGATCTCAAGAAATTTTTCAACACGAGCGGCATGAAATACCGCGAGCTGAATCTCAAGGAAAAGCTGTATCATATGTCGGAGGATGAACAGCTTGAACTGCTGGCTTCAGACGGAATGCTGATCAAACGCCCGCTTACAACAGACGGCGAAAAAGTGACAGTTGGTTTTAAAGAAGAGCAATTTGAAGAAAACTGGGCTTAATGTAAATTTTTTTCGAAAAGTGTGGTATCTTCTTATTGTAGTGCTGTAAAAAATGGAGGGATTCAATTGAGCATACCTAAAGATTTGCGTTACTCAGGAGAACACGAGTGGGTAAAAGTTGAAGGAGAAAAAGCCAGAATCGGGATTACGCATTTTGCCCAGTCCGAGCTAGGCGACATCGTGTTTGTCGAACTTCCTGAAGTTGGCGCTGAAATCAAAGCGGACGAGCCATTCGGCAGTGTTGAATCTGTTAAAACGGTATCTGAGCTTTATGCACCGATTAACGGAACTGTTGTAGAAGTAAACGAAGATCTTGATGACAGTCCGGAATTCGTTAACGAATCTCCGTACGAAAAAGCATGGATGATCGTCGTTGAGCCGTCTGACGCTTCTGAAATTGAAAAACTGATGACAGCAGAGCAATACGAAGAGATGACACAAGAAGACTAAAACAGGATAGCTGTAAAGGCAATTGGACACGCTAACGTTATGGGAGGTGTCCAATATGGCTTTCAGCAAACAAAAGCTCGATGTTACCAATGATGTGACAGGCCGCTTTCAAAATGGCCGGCTCTCGTTATATCATGATAATGAGATGATCGGCCAAATGACAAGCATGGATGAATATGAGCTAAAATCCGGTTATTCCTTTGAAAATGAGAAATTTTATAAGACAGCCGATGTGGTCTCGGGAAACGACGAAAAATATGTGGATTGTGACTACGAAAACGGCTGGTGTTAATGTGGCGGTGAATTTCACTGCCTTCTTTTACAATCTGAACGTTTCAAATTTGACGCGGCAGGTGAAGAAGATGAAGATGGAAGAGCTGGAAAAGGTTATGATTGTCGAAGGGAAATCAGATAAAGAGAAAATCGAAAGCGTCCTGAATGAACCAGTGCGCATTATCTGCACAAACGGAACAATCAGCCAGCTGAAGCTTGAGGAATTGGCTGACGAGCTTTACGATAAAGACGTCTACATATTAGTTGATGCTGATGAATCAGGCGAGAAATTGAGAAAACAGCTGAAAAGAGAATTTAACGAAGCCTGCCATTTGCATATCGACAGAGCCTATAAGGAAGTGGCGGCTGCGCCCAGACACCATGTCGCCGCTGTATTGCTGCGCGCGAATTTGAATGTCCATACTATTTTTCTTGAAAGAAAGTCCCGAGGTGTATAGCATGAAAGAACTCCAAGAACACGAGCTTGAGCACATTGCTGATGATGTGTATCTCCTATATTTATATACTCCGTTTTGCGGCACCTGCCAGCTCGCAAGCAAAATGCTCACAGTGGTGAAAGAAATGCTGCCCGATGTCGCCTTCTATAAAAACAATGTCAATTACTCTCCGACATTCGCAAAAGCGTATCAAATTGAAAGTGTCCCTTGTTTTCTGCTGTTCAAAGGCGGAAAAGTGGTCGAAAGAGGATATGCGTTTCATTCCGTTTCTTATTTATATGAGCTGATCAAACAAAAATCATCTTCCGCATCCCATTTATGACATATTTCTCAGCATATTTCAATGAAATTGTCGTTCGTTTTATAAAGGGGTTCTTGCGCCAGAAAGAGAAATGTGTATGTATGACCAACAAATAGGAGGTTGTACATATGGAGAAAGCGGAAGTTTTAGAAGATGAGTATCAGCATCTGTTTTTAAAACCCCTTTTGAACGCTTCAACATTGCTCATTACCTTCCAAGGAGAAACAGAAGCCTTAACCGTCTCAATAAACGAACAGGGAGAAATGAAAAAAATTTCTCCGCCCCAAACGTCCAACCTGACCTTTTACGGAAACCAAGCAGAAATCATTCATTTATTGCACGGAGACATTTCCCTTCAGCACCTGATCCAGAGCGGAAGACTAAAAGTGAAGGGGTCATTCAGAGCCCTGTTAAAACTAGAAGCCATTCTCTGGCTGACAAATGGATTTTTTCAGAGGATTTTGAAAAATTAAAAAATAGGAAATTATTATAATAGTAAAAGTTGACATCATTTATTTTATTGACATTTAATCATTCGCCATGCTATTCTACATTAAGAATTTCCGGACGAAAAAGACTATATATTTCTCTTATCAAGAGAGGTGGAGGGAAGTGCCCTATGAAGCCCGGCAACCATCAACGCTGTTGAAATGGTGCCAATTCACACGAAGCGTTCAGCTTTGAAAGATGAGAGAAAGGCATTTTCTATAAGCCTTTCTGCTCAAGTGTGCAGAAAGGCTTTTCTTTTGCAGAAAAATCCGGAAGATTTCTTAGAATAGTGTTAAGGCAGGTGATTGCTTTGATCAATCTTCAAAATGTTTCAAAAGTTTATAAGTCGAAACATGGAGATGTCAATGCTGTCCAAAATGTCTCGCTTTCCATTAAAAAAGGTGAGATTTTTGGAATTATAGGATATAGCGGAGCTGGTAAAAGTTCCTTAATCCGTCTGCTGAACGGCCTTGAGAAACCAACCTCAGGAACCGTGGAAGTGGCGGGAACCAAGATTAATGAAGTAAACGGACGCGGTTTAAGAAAAGCACGCCATGAAATCAGTATGATTTTCCAGCATTTCAATTTGCTTTGGTCGCGGACCGTCAGAGATAATATCATGTTTCCTTTAGAAATTGCCGGGGTGAAAAAGAGCGAGCGGATCAAGCGCGCCAATGAACTGATTAAACTGGTAGGTTTAGAAGGAAAAGAAAAATCTTACCCGTCTCAGCTGAGCGGCGGGCAAAAGCAGCGTGTCGGGATCGCCAGAGCGCTTGCAAACAATCCGAAGGTACTCCTTTGTGATGAAGCGACATCAGCATTAGATCCGCAGACGACAGATTCAATTTTGGATTTGTTGTCCGATATTAATGAAAGACTCGGTTTGACGATTGTGCTGATCACACACGAAATGCATGTGATCCGCAAAATCTGCAACAGAGTCGCTGTCATGGAAAACGGAAAGGTTGTTGAAGAAGGCGAAGTTCTCGATGTCTTCAAAAATCCGAAGGAAGAAATGACAAAACGATTTGTTCAGCAGGTGACAGAACCGGAAGAAACGAAAGAAACGCTTCAGCACCTTCTTGATGAAACAGCATCAGGAAAAACGGTTCAGCTCACATTTGTCGGCGATTCAGCTGAACAGCCTCTGATTACAGAGATGATTAGAAACTTTAATATCAGTGTTAATATTCTGCAAGGGAAAATCTCGCAGACGAAGGATGGGGCGTACGGTTCACTGTTCATCCACATTGACGGAGACGAGGAAGAAGTACACAACGTGATCCGGTTTATTAATGACAAACAGGTGAAAGCAGAGGTGATCACGAATGTTTGAAAAATACTTCCCGAACGTTGATTTAACTGAATTGTGGAACGCGACATATGAAACACTTTATATGACGCTGATCTCTTTACTGTTTGCCTTTGTCATCGGGGTGATCCTCGGTTTGCTGCTCTTCCTGACAAGCAAAGGGAGCCTTTGGCAGAATAAAGCAGTCAACTCTGTAATTGCGGCCATTGTCAACATATTCAGATCGATTCCGTTCCTCATTTTAATTATTTTATTGCTAGGGTTTACGAAGTTTTTAGTCGGCACCATCTTAGGGCCAAATGCCGCATTGCCGGCCTTGGTTATCGGCTCTGCACCGTTTTACGCGCGTCTTGCTGAAATCGCGCTTCGCGAGGTGGATAAGGGTGTTATTGAAGCCGCTAAATCAATGGGCGCTAAAACGTCTACAATTATTTTCAAAGTGCTGCTTCCGGAGTCGATGCCGGCTCTGATTTCTGGTATTACGGTTACGGCCATCGCATTGATCGGCTCAACGGCAATTGCCGGTGCCATCGGTTCAGGAGGCCTTGGAAACCTTGCGTACGTAGAAGGCTATCAGTCTAATAATACTGATGTTACCTTCGTTGCTACTGTGTTTATTTTAATCATCGTATTTATTATTCAAATCATCGGTGATGTCATAACAAATATTATAGACAAACGATAAGGGAGGATTTACATTGAAAAAGCTATTTTTGGGTGCATTATTGCTTGTATTTGCAGGAGTTATGGCTGCCTGCGGTTCGAATAACGGCGCTGAATCCGGCAAGAAAGAAATTGTCGTTGCGGCAACAAAAACACCGCATGCGGAAATTTTAAAAGAAGCTGAACCACTGCTGAAAGAAAAAGGCTACACGCTGAAAGTGAAAGTGCTTAGTGATTACAAGATGTACAACAAAGCTTTATCTGATAAAGAAGTGGATGCGAACTACTTCCAGCACATTCCTTACCTTGAGCAAGAAATGAAAGAAAACACAGATTACAAACTTGTGAATGCCGGTGCTGTTCACTTAGAGCCATTCGGTATTTACTCTAAAAAATACAAATCATTAAAAGATCTTCCAGACGGTGCGACAATTATCCTGACAAACAACGTTGCTGAACAAGGCCGTATGCTTGCAATGCTTGAAAACGCAGGATTAATCACACTTGATTCTAAAGTGGAAGCAGTTGACGCAACTTTGAAAGACATTAAGAAAAACCCGAAAAACCTTGAGTTCAAAAAAGTAGCGCCTGAATTAACGGCAAAAGCATATGATAACAAAGAAGGAGACGCGGTCTTCATCAATGTAAACTATGCGATCCAAAATAAATTAAATCCTAAAAAAGACGCGATTGAAGTAGAATCAACGAAAAACAACCCATACGCTAACATCGTCGCAGTAAGAAAAGGCGAAGAAGATTCTGCAAAAATCAAAGCGCTGATGGAAGTTCTTCACTCTAAAGAGATCAAAGACTTCATCGACAAAAAATACGACGGAGCTGTGCTTCCTGTATCTGAATAAGACTGCAACCCCGGATGAGAAATCCGGGGTTTTTTTCGGGTATTTTCCTAAAAGCTGTTCATAATAAAAAAGAATGTTAAACAGATGGAGGGATTTTCTTTGAATCAAGACAGAGGAAGCATGCAGGACGCGCTAAAACAGTATAAATTAGGTTTAGGCACATTTGAACAAAAGATGCCGCTGATGGGAAGAAAGTTTAACGAGTTTACTGAACAATGCTTTGCCGGCAATTCTCTGACTGAAAGAGAAAAACAGCTGATCGCCCTCGGAATCGCCATCAATGCCCAGGATGAATATTGCATGATCTATCACACAAAAGGCTGTCTTGATGAGGGAGCGACAGAAGAAAACATTCTCGAAGCCGTTAGTGTTGCAGCGGCATTTGGAGGCGGCGCGGCTCTAAGCCAAGGCGTGACAGTCGTCCAGCAGTGCATAGAGGAATTCGGAAACACCACTCATTAAGAGAAGGAATATTCCGAAAAACCATTCTCATTTGATCTAAAAGGATGCTTTCGTCTCATCTGCCGCTATTTCGAGCCATATCCTTTTTGCGGCATCCATCTCAGCGCTGATACAATTGAAGCAAATATATGAAGGGATTGATTCATTATTTGCAGCAGCCAGGACAGACTGGACCTCGATTATACGTCAGAAATGGAAAAAGCGATGCAGCTGTCTCACGGAATTGGATACGAGGAATACGGACGCCGGCTGGAAACAAGAATGAAAGTAGAGCGGCAGAGAGAGCTTGATTATGAAAAAAGCAAGCGAATTTCTGCGGGAGCTTATTGAGAAAATCAATCTTTAAAAAAGGGTGGGAATCCACTCTTTTTCTTTTTCAATCGCTTTAATAAAGTGCCGATCTTTGTTAAACTTGAGGAATGTGCAAGACACGATAAAAAGTTGTATTTACTTTTCATTTGTTATAAAATTAGAATGAGAATAAATTGAGAATAATGATTATATATTTTTGGAGGTATAGATATGGCTGCTTCAACATTAACGATCAAAGATCTTCACGTTGAAATCGAAGGGAAAGAGATCTTAAAGGGTGTAAACCTTGAAATAAAAGGCGGAGAGTTCCACGCAGTAATGGGACCGAACGGAACTGGTAAATCCACTCTGTCAGCTGCTATTATGGGGCATCCTAAATATGAAGTAACAAAAGGCAGCATCACGCTTGACGGCAAAGATGTACTGGAGATGGAAGTGGACGAGCGTGCGCAGGCAGGTTTATTCCTTGCGATGCAGTACCCAAGTGAAATCAGCGGTGTGACAAATGCCGACTTCCTTCGTTCAGCAATCAATGCGCGCAGAGAAGAAGGCGATGAAATTTCTCTTATGAAATTTATCCGCAAAATGGACGAAAACATGGAGTTTCTTGAAATGGACCCTGAAATGGCTCAGCGTTACCTTAACGAAGGCTTCTCAGGCGGGGAGAAAAAACGCAACGAAATCCTTCAATTAATGATGATTGAACCGAAAATCGCCATCCTTGATGAAATCGACTCAGGTCTTGATATTGATGCTCTGAAAGTTGTATCTAAAGGGATCAACAAAATGCGCAGCGAAAACTTCGGCTGCCTGATGATCACTCACTATCAGCGCCTGTTAAACTACATCACTCCGGATGTTGTTCACGTTATGATGCAAGGCCGCGTTGTAAAATCCGGCGGTGCAGAACTTGCACAGCGTCTTGAAGCAGAAGGTTATGACTGGATCAAACAAGAACTTGGCATTGAAGACGAAACTGTAGGCCAAGAAGCGTAAGCGTTAGGGGGATTAATATGACACTAGGTACAAAACTATCCGTAGATCAGGAGTATCTCAAAAGCTTTTCCGAAAAGCATCAAGAACCTGCCTGGCTGAAAAACCTGCGCTTACAGGCTCTTGAACAAGCTGAGGATCTGCCGATGCCGAAGCCTGACAAAACAAAAATCACAAACTGGAACTTCACGAACTTCACGAAGCATACAGTTGATAACGAACCGCTTTCTTCATTAGAAGATTTGACTGATGAAGTAAAAGCTCTGATCGATGTTGAAAACGAAGATAAAACATTATACGTACAGCGTGACCAGACGCCGGCATACCTTTCTCTTTCACAAGAATTGAAAGACAAAGGCGTCATCTTCACTGATATTCTGACTGCCGCACGCGAGCATAGCGACTTGGTGGAGAAATACTTTATGAAGGACGGCGTGAAGGTTGACGAGCATAAATTAACTGCACTTCACGCAGCTCTTGTTAACGGAGGAGCATTCCTTTATGTTCCGAAAAATGTTCAAGTGGAGACGCCGGTTCAGGCTGTTTATGTCCACGAAAGCAACGATACAGCTCTATTCAACCACGTGCTGATTGTGGCTGAAGACCACAGCTCTGTAACATATGTTGAAAACTACATCAGCACTGTAAACCCTAAAGACGCTGTGTTCAATATTATCAGTGAGGTCATCACAGGTGATAATGCCAGCGTGACATACGGTGCGGTGGATACTCTGTCTAGCGGTGTGACAACATATGTTAACCGCCGAGGTGCTGCGCGCGGACGCGACAGCAAAATCGAGTGGGCTCTCGGCCTGATGAACGACGGCGACACGATTTCCGAAAACACAACAAACCTTTACGGTGACGGCACATACGGCGATACGAAAACGGTTGTTGTCGGAAGAGGAGAGCAAACAGAAAACTTTACAACACAAATCATTCATTTTGGTAAAGCTTCAGAAGGATATATCTTGAAGCACGGTGTGATGAAGGATTCCGCTTCTTCTATCTTTAACGGGATCGGCAAAATCGAACATGGCGCTTCTAAAGCGAATGCGGAGCAAGAATCACGTGTGCTGATGCTCAGCGAAAAAGCACGCGGAGACGCAAACCCTATTCTTTTAATTGACGAAGACGATGTAACTGCAGGACATGCGGCATCTGTCGGCCGTGTGGACCCTATTCAGCTTTACTACCTGATGAGCCGCGGTATTGCGAAAGAAGAAGCAGAACGCTTAGTCATCTACGGATTCCTTGCACCGGTAGTAAATGAACTTCCGATTGAAGGCGTTAAGAAACAATTAGTTTCTGTTATCGAAAGGAAAGTGAAGTAATGAATATCACAGATATTCGTGAACAGTTCCCGATCCTTCATCAGCAAGTGAACGGACATGATCTCGTTTATCTCGACAGCGCGGCGACTTCCCAGAAGCCGCGTGCTGTCATTGAAACACTGGATAAGTATTATAACCAATACAATTCCAATGTTCACCGGGGCGTCCATACACTTGGAACCAGAGCGACAGACGGTTATGAAGGTGCGCGTGAAAAAGTCCGCAAGTTTATTAACGCGAAGTCAATGGCTGAGATTATTTTCACAAAAGGCACGACCACATCACTGAATATGGTGGCGTTAAGCTATGCGCGCGCCAACCTGAAACCGGGTGATGAAGTGGTCATCACCTATATGGAGCATCATGCGAATATCATTCCGTGGCAGCAGGCTGTAAAAGCGACTGGCGCCACATTAAAATATATTCCGCTGCAGGAAGACGGAACGATTTCTTTAGAAGACGTCAGAGAAACGGTCACAAGCAACACAAAAATTGTTGCAGTGTCTCATGTATCTAACGTCCTCGGCACGATCAACCCGATTAAAGAAATGGCGAAAATCGCTCATGACAATGGGGCTGTTATTGTGGTGGACGGTGCGCAAAGCACGCCTCACATGAAAATTGACGTGCAGGATCTCGATTGCGACTTCTTTGCGCTTTCTTCCCATAAAATGTGCGGCCCTACCGGTATTGGTGTGCTGTACGGAAAGAAAGCCCTGCTGGAAAACATGGAGCCTGCCGAATTCGGCGGTGAAATGATCGACTTTGTCGGGCTTTATGAATCAACTTGGAAAGAGCTTCCGTGGAAATTCGAAGCGGGTACGCCGATTATTGCAGGAGCAATCGGCCTCGGTGCCGCCATTGATTTTCTCGAAGAAATCGGTCTTGATGAGATTTCCCGCCACGAACACAAGCTTGCAGCTTATGCGCTTGAACGCTTCCGCCAGCTTGACGGCGTGACGGTTTACGGACCTGAAGAGCGTGCCGGGCTTGTTACATTTAACCTTGATGATGTTCATCCGCACGATGTGGCGACTGTACTTGATGCGGAGGGAATTGCAGTCAGAGCCGGCCATCATTGTGCGCAGCCGCTGATGAAATGGCTGGATGTAACTGCTACTGCAAGAGCAAGCTTTTATCTGTATAATACAGAGGAAGAGATTGATAAGCTTGTGGAAGCTCTTCAAAAGACAAAGGAGTATTTTACAAATGTCTTTTAATGCAAATTTAGATACATTGTACAGACAGGTGATTATGGATCATTACAAAAACCCGCGCAACAAAGGGGTTTTGAATGACAGCATCGTCGTGGATATGAACAATCCGACATGCGGCGACCGAATCAGACTGACAATGAAGCTTGACGGAGACATCGTGGAAGATGCGAAATTTGAAGGGGAAGGTTGTTCCATTTCAATGGCATCCGCTTCGATGATGACTCAGGCGATTAAAGGGAAAGATATTGAAACAGCCCTTTCCATGTCTAAGATTTTCTCGGATATGATGCAAGGGAAAGAATATGATGATTCTATAGATCTCGGGGATATTGAAGCCCTTCAAGGCGTTTCAAAATTCCCGGCCCGTATCAAATGTGCAACCCTGTCATGGAAAGCACTTGAAAAAGGAGTCGCAAAAGAAGAAGGCGGCAATTAAAAGGATTGGAGTGAAAATGGATGGCTAAAAAAATGCCTGATATTGGTGAATACAAGTATGGTTTTCACGACAAGGACGTTTCCATTTTCCGTTCAGAGCGCGGATTGACAAAAGAAATCGTAGAAGAAATTTCTCGCATGAAAGAAGAGCCTCAATGGATGCTTGATTTCCGCTTGAAATCACTTGAGCATTTCTACAACATGCCGATGCCTCAATGGGGCGGAGATTTAAACTCACTGAACTTTGACGAAATTACGTACTACGTAAAACCGTCTGAGCGTTCAGAGCGTTCTTGGGATGAAGTTCCTGACGAAATTAAGCAAACATTCGACAAGCTCGGTATTCCAGAAGCTGAACAAAAATACCTTGCGGGTGTTTCTGCTCAGTACGAATCTGAGGTTGTATACCACAACATGAAAGAAGATCTTGAAGCGCAAGGCATCGTCTTTAAAGACACTGACAGCGCGCTGAAAGAAAATGAAGATATTTTCCGTGAGCACTGGGCAAAAGTGATCCCGCCGACTGATAACAAGTTTGCGGCGCTTAACTCAGCTGTTTGGTCAGGCGGATCTTTCATCTACGTTCCTAAAGGCGTGAAGGTTGAAACACCGCTTCAAGCTTACTTCCGTATCAACTCTGAAAACATGGGTCAGTTCGAGCGTACGCTGATCATCGTTGACGAAGAAGCAAGCGTTCATTATGTTGAAGGCTGTACTGCGCCTGTTTACACAACAAACTCTCTTCACAGTGCGGTTGTTGAGATCATCGTGAAAAAAGGCGGCTACTGCCGTTATACAACGATCCAAAACTGGGCGAACAACGTTTACAACCTTGTAACGAAGCGTACGATCTGTGAAGAAAACGCAACAATGGAATGGATCGACGGCAACATCGGTTCTAAACTGACAATGAAATATCCGGCTTGTATCCTAAAAGGCGAAGGCGCGCGGGGTATGACGCTTTCTATCGCTCTTGCGGGTAAAGGCCAGCATCAGGATGCGGGTGCGAAAATGATTCACCTTGCACCAAACACATCATCCACAATCGTATCAAAGTCGATTTCAAAACAAGGCGGAAAAGTAACGTACCGCGGAATCGTCCACTTCGGACGCAAAGCGGAAGGCGCCCGTTCTAACATCGAGTGCGATACGCTCATTATGGATAACAAATCAACGTCAGACACAATTCCTTACAATGAAATCTTAAATGATAACATTTCATTGGAGCACGAAGCGAAAGTGTCTAAAGTATCTGAAGAGCAGCTCTTCTACTTGATGAGCCGCGGTATTTCCGAAGAAGAAGCAACTGAAATGATCGTAATGGGCTTCATCGAGCCATTCACAAAAGAGCTTCCGATGGAATACGCAGTTGAAATGAACCGTTTAATCAAGTTCGAGATGGAAGGTTCTATTGGTTAATGATGAAAACACCTTGGTTTATCAAGGGTTTAAGGGATTATTATAAATTTTAAAATTGTCGGCCTGCCGATTTCGTGTGTAGGAGGCGAACTTTTGAAGTTCGCCTCCTTTTATTTTTTTAGTGATATCAAAATAAGTATCCGCTGTTGTGTTGATGCTTTTATGTCCTAGTCGATTAGATACATATTTCAGACTTGCGCCAGGTTCACGCAGTTTTTGCTTTTTCTTTTTTGTCAAAAGCCTGTTCTTGTTGTGATAATGACACATTATGCCGTCTCTTTTGTCCTTTTTAATAATTTCAATCGGGGCAATATATCCTGCTTGCACAAGTAATCTTTTCTATAAGGTTCAAACTACTATTATGTGACTTTAACGGCTGCATGATTCAGTTCCTATATCACGCAACCATACAGTTGCTTATTCTTGACATGCAACCATATAGTTGCTTATACTCAATATATGAATTGGGACAAAGACACTATATTCAAAGCACTCGGCGATTCGACTCGGCGGCTTATATTAGATGAACTATCCGAACGCAACGAGCTGACGTTGTATGAACTTACGATACGTCTCATTACGAAGCACGGCCTTTCCATTACGCGGCAGGCGATAGCTAAACATCTTTCTGTACTGGAAGATGCAGGGCTCGTAAAGTCAAAACGAAAGGGAAAATATCGAGTACTTATATTCAACAACGAACCACTTAAAAATTTGCTGAAAGGATGGATAGAGTAATTTTATAAAATCGGAAAAGGATGTCTGACAAATGTGCGGGTTGTTTTGCTGGCAGCCAGACTGTTAGCACAGTACCGTGCGTCATAAATAATCAAAGGAGGCAAAAACAGTATGAAAATCATTGTGACCAGTATATTCGTACAAGATCAAGACAAGGCACTGGAGTTTTATACAGAAAAACTGGGGTTTGTAAAAAAGGAGGACGTTCCCATGGGGAAATTCAGGTGGATAACGCTTGTTTCTCAAGATGATCAAGACGGAACCGAGCTTTTACTTGAACCGAATGAACATCCTGCCGCCAAGGAGTATCAAAAGAAGATATTCTCCGAAGGCTTCCCAGCAACAATGTTTGGCGTTGCAGATATTCAAAAAGAGTACAAACGATTAATGGAAAAAGGCGTGAACTTTACTATGGAACCGACAAAAATGGGCCAAGTCACAATAGCTGTCTTCGACGATACTTGCGGTAATCTTATTCAAATTGTACAGAAGTAACCAATGCATGAATTAACCATATTTCTGTTTATTGGTGAAATCTAATCAAAAATTATAGCTGTATTATTCACGATTAATTAAGGTTCATTCGGTTAATTCTTTCATAAAAAAGGACGTGGCTGGTTTTCAGTCGCGTCCTTTTTGTATGCAGGAGAAAAACCGCTGGCCGGGGGCCGCGGTTTCTTACTCTTCGATCTCCTGATTGATGATTTGTTTTACAGATGTATTGCTGTTATGTTCCCTGTTCATCTCTTGTAAACGAGTATAGGCTGTGTCGAATTCCTCTTTTGACATCTGCTTTGCGGCTAATGCAGAGCATAAAATGGCAAAGGCGATCGGCATTGTATCAATGTGGATATCGATATGGACCTCTGAGTTGCCGCTGTTTTCGATCATAGATCCATTGTTAGGCATCTCTTGAGTATGTCTGTTGATAGGAATGATATTCTCGTTCATTACTCTTCTCCGTCTTGAGACTGTGCCTGTGCCTGATCCTGATCTGTATTCACGTTGACTACGACTTTTGCATTGCCGCTGTTTTCAACTTTAGCAACTGATACATTGCGCTTTTGGTTTTCTTCATTTTCATGACGATTTTCGCTCATGGTATCATCCTTTCTCTATTGATAGTGACAGGATATTCGATAGGAGAGTGAAGAGATTGGACGAACTTCGCGGTTTTTCCACATTAGGGCAAAAGGTCGAAGGAAAGCACTCTATTTGGTAAAATGAATAGACATTATAATAGAAAAGGTGTTTGCATATGAAATCTTACATCATCGTCGGTGGCGGCATACTAGGTGCGTCGACGGCTTATCATCTCGCAAAATCAGGAGCTCGAGTTACTGTCATTGATCGGAACGAACCTGGACAAGCGACTGATGCGGCGGCGGGGATCGTCTGTCCTTGGCTCTCTCAGCGCCGCAATCAGGATTGGTATCAGCTTGCTAAGGGCGGGGCGCGATACTATGCGGATTTAATCAATCAGTTGGAAGAGGACGGAGAAACGGATACAGGATATAAACGTGTCGGTGCGATCAGCATTCATACTGATCCGTCAAAGCTCGATAAGATGGAGGAAAGGGCATATAAGAGACGGGAGGATGCGCCGGAAATCGGCGACATTACCCGCTTGTCTGCAAGTGAAACGAAAAAACTGTTTCCGATTTTAGCTGATGGTTATGAATCGGTTCATATCAGCGGTGCCGCCCGGGTGAATGGAAGAGCGCTGTGCCGGTCGCTTTTAAGCGCTGCAGAGAAACGAGGCGCAAAGATCATCAAAGGAAATGCGTCCTTGCTTTTTGAAAACGGCACGGTTACCGGCGTGCAAACAGACACACAGCAGTTTGCGGCTGACGCGGTGATTGTGACGGCGGGGGCATGGGCCAATGAGGTCATGAAGCCTCTTGGCATTCATTTTCAAGTGTCCTTTCAGAAAGCGCAGATTATGCATTTTGAAATGACAGAAACGGATACAGGATCTTGGCCGGTTGTGATGCCGCCGAACGAT
Organism: Bacillus sp. G16; assembly: GCF_021282335.1. Classification (NCBI taxonomy): domain Bacteria; kingdom Bacillati; phylum Bacillota; class Bacilli; order Caryophanales; family Bacillaceae; genus Bacillus; species Bacillus sp. G16. Next base: position 311,985 of record NZ_JAJSOZ010000001.1, read on the forward strand.
CAGTACATTCTTTCGTTTGATAACGGCAGAATAGTAGCTGGAGCCACACATGAAAACGATGCTGACCTCAATGATTTGCGTGTGACGGCCGGAGGCCAGCACGAAGTATTGAGCAAAGCGCTAGCCGCAGCTCCGGGACTTGCTGATGCCGCTGCCATTGAAACAAGAGTGGGCTTCAGGCCGTTTACACCTGGGTTTCTCCCGGTTGTGGGCGCTGTACCGGACGTTCAAGGCCTTTTTGCCGCTAACGGTTTAGGCGCCTCGGGATTAACAATGGGGCCATTCTTGGGGTCAGAGCTCGCAAAACTAGTTCTCGGAAAGCAGACAGAAATAAACCTTAGCCCTTATGATCCAGCCGGAGCGTTGCATAATAAGTAAAAGCATAACAAACAAATATAATAAAGCTGTTCTGGCTTTTCTTTTCTGTCTGTGTTAGCATTTATCTTTAATGAAAAAGAGGACGTGAACTAATTTTGATAAAAATTGATATACCCGCACCGAATGTCACCATCACTGAACGACAGCAGTCAGCTAATGATAACGAGCCGAAAATAAAGGCGATTTACGGATTCATTGATTTTCACCAGATACCAAGGGATAAAGGCGGCATCTTCATGTTTTACAACATTCATGACGAGCTGCTGTTTGTCGGTAAAGCTAGAAAGTTAAGACAGAGAATTAAGAAGCATTTTGAAGACACTGTCTCACCGATCAAACATCACAGAGACGAAGTATATAAAATTGAAGTATGTGTAGTCGATGATCCAATGGAAAGAGACATTTACGAAACATATATCATCAATACACAGCACTCGAAGTACAATATAGACAAGGCATTTTTTAAATAAGACGTCAGTCTGCGGATTGAATAACGAAGCCAGAACTTATGTTAAGTTCTGGCTTTTGATTTGGACACTTTCCGTATGTAGACCCTTGTCTATCGTCTAAGTGAATTATTGAGAAATTTCAGAAAATAATATTGACAATCATAGCTGTGGACTTTAATATAACAATATATAATGTTATATAACGTTATATAATAAAAATGAGGAGTGAAGGATTTGAGTCAAGCCACAGCAAAAGTAAATCGTGAGGTTCAAGCTTTCTTGCAGGATTTGAAAGGGAAAACCATTGACCATGTATTCTTTGTCGCATGCGGAGGCTCTTCGGCCATTATGTATCCGAGTAAGTATGTGTTTGACAGGGAGTCAAAATCAATGAACTCCGACCTTTACAGCTCTAACGAATTTATTCAGCGCAACCCTGTTCAGCTTGGTGAAAAGTCTCTTGTTATTTTGTGCTCGCATTCGGGAAATACTCCTGAAACAGTCAAAGCTGCTGCGTTTGCGAGGGGCAAAGGCGCACTTACGATTGCGATGACGTATAAACCGGAGTCTCCTTTAGCACAGGAAGCGCAATATGTTGCCCAGTACGATTGGGGTGATGAGGCGCTTGCAATGAATACGAACTATGGCGTTCTGTATCAAATCGTTTTTGGCACCCTGCAAGTATTAGAAAACAATACGAAATTTGAACAAGCAATTGAAGGTTTAGATCAATTGCAGGCTGTGTATGATGAAGCCCTTAAGCAGGAAGCTGACAATGCACAGCAATTTGCAAAAGCTCATGAAAAAGAAAGCATTATTTATACAATGGCAAGCGGTGCAAACTACGGTGTCGCTTACTCCTACAGCATCTGCATTCTCATGGAAATGCAATGGATTCATTCCCACGCCATTCATGCCGGAGAATATTTTCACGGACCGTTTGAGATTATTGATGAATCCGTGCCGTTTATCATCCTGCTCGGTTTAGATGAAACTAGACCTCTTGAAGAGCGGGCGCTTACCTTCTCGAAAAAGTATGGCAAAAAGCTCACTGTGCTTGATGCTGCATCTTACGATTTCACTGCGATTGACAATTCAGTTAAAGGCTACCTTGCTCCGCTCGTTCTCAACCGTGTGCTGAGAAGCTATGCGGACGAGCTGGCAGAGGCGAGAAATCATCCTTTATCTCATAGAAGATACATGTGGAAAGTTGAGTATTGATCTGAAAATGAGGAACCATTATGCATTAGACTATAATGTTATATAACATTATAGTCTAATGTCCAGAGGAGGCCAACCCTTTGAAGAAAATGTTGTTGTTCTTGATCATTGCAGCTGTCAGTATGCTCACCATTGCGGGCTGTTCAAGCCAAAGCAGTTCAGCGGACGGAAAGGTGACATTGAAATTTTTCCACAGATGGCCGAAGGAGCCGGAAAAAAGTTATTTTGAAGAGGTTGTAAAAGAATTTGAAAAAGATCACCCGGATATCGACATTCAAATTGAAGCCGTTTTGAATGACTCCTATAAAGACAAAATTAAGGTTATGCTGGGAACCACCAGCCCTCCTGACATTTACTTCTCTTGGAGTGACGAGTTTGCTTTTAAATTCATCAGAGGCAATAAGGCACTTGATCTCTCGTCCTACTACAAAAATGATACAGATTGGTCATCACAGATCGTTCAATCACAAATTACACCATTTACTTATGAAAGCAAGCAATATGGCGTACCGTGGCAAATGGACGCTAAATCATTCTTCTATAATAAAGACATTTTTCAAAAGCTGAACCTTGATCCCCCGAAGACATGGGATGAATTAATCGATGTGTCAAAGAAGCTCAAAGAAAAGGGCTATACACCGATCAGCTTCGGAACAAAGGCGACTTGGACAATCTCGCACTATATCGGCACGCTCAATCAGCGGATGGTCGATGAAAAAACACGACAAAAGGATTATAACGCCAAAACGGGTGAATTTACTGATGAAGGCTATGTGAAAGCACTTGAAAAGCTTCAGGAGCTGATGCCTTACTTCAATAAACATGTAAACTCCGTCGACCACGAGTATGTGAGACAGCAATTTAAGAGCGGAAAGTCGGCGATGATATATGCGGAAACAGCGGAAATCAAGCTGGTTGAACCGGTGAATCTGGGGATGTTCCCATTTCCTGAAATCAGCGGGCAAAAAGGATCTTCAGAGGCGTTAACGGGAGCGCCGGAAGGGTTCATGATTTCCTCAAAAACAAAACATCCGAAGGAAGCGATGGAATTTTTGCAGTTTCTGACGTCGAAAAAAATGGGTGATAAGCTCGTCAAAGATGTCGGGAAGTACAGTGCGGTGCAAGGAACGGCTACTGAAGAAAATTCTACAGCCATTCAGCGTGAAGCGGTTCAGCAAATTGTTGATGCCGAATCAATGGTTCCGTGGTTTGATATGGATGTTGATGTTGAAATCGCAGACGCGTACCTAACGGGCGTCCAGCAAATGCTTGGCGGCGACATGACACCGGAGCAGGTGATGAAAGCCGTTCAAAAAGCAGCGAAGCAAGTGAGGGCGTCAGCTGAATAAATCAAAGAAAAGGTGAGCTTTGCACCTTTTCTTTTTATAAAGGAGATGAGATATCCTTGGTCAATCAGAATAAAATAATCCCCTATTTGTTTTTGGTGCCCGCTCTCGTTTTTTTACTTTTTGTTTATATCCCGATTTTTGAGAATGTCTTCCTCAGCCTGTTTCAATGGAGCTCTTTTTCTCCGGAAAAAACGTTTATCGGCTTAAAAAACTATGTTGAATTATTTCATGATCCTGTCTTTTATCAGGCACTTACCAATAATGTGCTTTACGCAGTGATCTCTATTGTATGCCAGGTATTTGGCGGGTTGATTTTGGCGGCGGTGCTTGAGGATAAGCTGGTCAGAAAATGGTCGCCGTTTTTTCGCACCGTTTTCTTTTTGCCGGTTGTCATCTCCATGACGGTGATCGCGCTTTTGTTTGATTTTATTTACAACCCTGAGACGGGGCTTTTGAATCAGCTGCTACAGGCAATCGGTCTTGATCAGCTGACGAGGGCTTGGCTCGGTGATGACAGCACGGCTATGCTATCTGTCATTTTTGTGTCTCAATGGCAATCTGTCGGTTATATTGCGATGCTGTACATTGTGTCAATTCAAAAAATACCGGATGAACTGTATGAAGCGGCCCGGCTTGACGGTGCGGGGAAAATTCAGCAGTTTTTTCATATTACCGTTCCCCAGACGAAAGAGATGTCTTTTGTTGCGGTGGTCATGACGCTGACCGGCGCCTTTACGGTATTTAATGAACCGTACATATTGACAGGCGGCGGGCCGGGAAACGCTTCAGAAGTGTTAAGCACGTTTTTATATAAAAGCGCCTTTACAAAGGATATGATGGGCTATGCGTCAGCGATTGCCACCGTTGTGTTAATCATTACGCTCGCATTGTCGCTCATGCAAATGAAGTTCTTTAAAACCGGAAAGGAGGATTAACAGATGCTGCCTCAGAAGAAGACAGATTCGTTCAGATTGGAGCCAGTGCCTGACCGGCACATTGAGATGAAAAGAAAACCGAGACGAAAATGGTACATCGGAGAAACGTCTGTGTGGGTTTTTCTGTTTCTTTATCTTATTGCGATCGCCTATCCGCTGTTATGGATGGTCATGAGCGCCTTTAAAAGCTCGGACGATATCTTTGAGCACAGCTGGTCGCTGCCGTCTTCGTGGCATCCGGAAAACTTTGTGTCCGCCTGGAATCAGGGGATTTCTTCTTATTTTATGAACAGTGTTATCGTCACAGCGCTGACGTGTGTGATCACTGTCTTTATCAGTGCATGGGCGGCGTACGGCCTTTCCCGGTTTGAGTTTAAGGGAAAAGGATTCTTTTTGGTGCTTTGTCTTGGCGGTTTGATGCTGACGCCGCAGGTCAGTCTTGTGCCGCTGTATTCTATTATTCAGTCGCTGGGCCTTTACAATACGTATTGGGCGTTAATCTTGCCGTATGCGGCTTACCGGATTCCATTCACCATCATTTTGATCCGCTCTTATTTTCTTTCTATTTCCAAAGAATTGGAGGAGGCGGCTTATTTAGATGGGTGTACGAGTTTCGGAGTATTTTTCAGAATTTTCTTACCAATGAGTGTGCCGATTTTGGTGACATCCGGCATTTTAACGGCTTACCATACGTGGAATGAGTTCATGTTTGCGATTATTTTCATAGATGATGAGAATTTGCGGACCATTCCAGCCGGGCTGATGCAGTTCAGAGACGCATTACAGACAGATTGGGGCGTCCTGCTGGCGGGATTAACGATTTCAGCCGCGCCGATTATTATTCTATTTTTATTTATGCAGAAATATTTTGTCCGCGGGATTGCGAGCGGAAGTGTAAAAGGATAAGGAGGAAGCATAATGAAATTGATTGCGGTTGGAGATAACGTTGTAGATTACTATCAGGATCAAGAAACGTTCTACCCGGGAGGAAATGCCTTAAACGTCGCGGTGCTTGCCAAACGGCTCGGGCATGAGGCTTCCTATATCGGAATCGTCGGCAATGACGAAGCAGCGGCACATCTTTTGAACGTACTGAAATTGGAGAAGGTCAATGCGGATTATATCCGCCAGGCGCACGGAGAAAACGGGATGGCGATTGTCACCCTTGATGAGCAGGGGGACCGTATTTTTGTCAGATCAAATAAAGGCGGCATTCAGTCCCGGCTCCGTCTGGTGTTCCAGGAGAAAGATCTAGCCTTTATCAGCGGGCATGATCTGTTGCATACCAGTGTGTACAGCCGACTTGAGAACGATCTTCCGCAGCTGTGCGGACTGATCCCGGTTTCTTTTGATTTTTCAACCAATCGGGAGGATGATTATTTGAGGAAGGTCTGTCCTTATGTGACGTATGCGTTTTTTTCAGGAAGCGATCTGAGTGAGTCGGAGTGCGGTGAGCTTGCGAAAACAGCTCATGGGTATGGAGCCAAATTCGTTTGTCTGACCCGCGGGGGGCAAGGAGCAATCCTGTCTGCGGGAGACCGAATCTATCATCAGCCGATTGTGGAAACTGATATAATAGATACACTTGGAGCCGGAGATTCATTTATAGCAGGCTTTTTGACAGCCTTTTGCGAGAAGCAGGACATAACGCGCGCTTTGCGCCAAGCGGCCGAAACGGCTGCGAAAACATGCGGCGTATACGGGGCATTCGGCTACGGCCATCCTTTTCGCTTGGAGGACGGGGGAAGCAGTGAAAAAACGAGAATACTATAAGCAGTGTCTCGTTTTTTATGCCTGTTATGTGTAAGGGCTGTTGATCGTAAAAGTGACACGGTTTGTGTGCATCAAAAACAGTGAGCAGTAGATTGGCTGGTTGTTTGATGTAAAAGCCGTTTTATCAATTTCAAATAGTGCATCCCCGATATCGCAATCCAGGTATTTGCTTTCCTCCTGCTGGGCATATACAACATTTAATAGCTTCGTATTGTGGGTGGGAACAACTTGGTATTGCTGTTTCAAAATATCATGCATGGATACGCCGTCAGCAATAAAGGTATCAATGCCGGGAAACAAATCCAGCGGATAATGCGTCACTTCAAAGGAGAGCGGCTGATCATCGTTGTATAAAATTCGTTTTAATTCAACGACAGGGCTCTCGGGATGGATTTGAAGCTTTTCGGCGATGGGTTTTGACGCTGGAATGATCTCATGGGACAGCACCTGATGCTTCGGTTTTTTGCCGGTTGATTCCATAAATTCCGAGTAGCCGTTTACTGCGATCAGCTCTCGCTTTAATTTAGGGCTTTTAACGAACGTTCCCTTCCCCTGCTGCCTGATCAGATAGCCTTCTTCGACTAAATCAAGAATGGCTTTCCTGACAGTAATGCGGCTGACATTATACTTGCTGCAAAGCTCGTTTTCGGTAGGCAGCTTGGTGGTTGGGGAATACACGCCCTTTTTGATGTCATCAGTGATGATTTGTTTTAGCTGAATGTATAAAGGTGTAGAACTTCCGTTGTTTAACAAGGGGTAGCCTCCTTTTAACCTATTATTCATATTATAATGTATTATGACGTTATAATACAAATTTACATTTTTTATTTTAGAAATATAGCAAAAATAGGAATCGATTACTCTAAAAATAACAGAAAGACCAAGTTGTTTCCAGTGACGAAATAATGGATCAAAAGATAGGGGGACATTTCTGATGGCTTCATTAACATTTGAGCATGTCAAAAAATCATATCATTCACAATTAACGGTGAAGGACTTTGATTTAAATGTAAAGGATAAGGAGCTTTTGGTGCTGGTGGGGCCGTCAGGATGCGGAAAATCGACAACGCTGCGGATGGTGGCGGGACTGGAAAGCATCTCTGAAGGAAACCTTCTTATTGATGGGGAGCGGGTCAATGATCTTCCGCCGAAAGAACGTGATATTGCGATGGTATTCCAAAACTATGCGCTTTATCCGCATATGACGGTTTTTGATAATATGGCGTTCGGATTAAAGCTTAGAAAGATGTCGAAACAGGAAATTGCCGAGCGGGTTCATGCGGCAGCTAGAATTTTAGAGATTGAACATTTGCTGAAGAGAAAACCAAAAGCGCTCTCTGGCGGGCAGCGGCAAAGGGTGGCGCTTGGCAGATCGATTGTGAGGGAGCCGAAGGTCTTTTTAATGGACGAGCCGCTTTCCAATTTGGATGCGAAGCTGAGAGTGACGATGCGGACAGAAATCAGCAAGCTGCACCAGCGTTTGGAGGCAACCATCATTTATGTCACGCATGACCAGACCGAAGCGATGACAATGGGCGATCGGATTGTCGTGATGAATGAAGGGGAAATCCAGCAAGTGGCGAAACCTCATGACATTTATCATTACCCGGCGAATCTGTTTGTCGCAGGCTTCATCGGCTCCCCGGGAATGAACTTTCTGAAAGGCGTCATTGAAGAGCAGCATGGCGAGCTGTTTTTCACAAACCCTTCAATCCGGCTTCATATTCCTGAAGGAAAAGCGAAGAGCCTTAAGGAAAAAGGATACGCCGGAGAACAGATGATTGCCGGCGTCCGGCCGGAGCATATGACACAATTGATGGGAAATGATCAGCTGTTTGATTCAGTGTTTAAAGCGAGGGTGGAAGTGAATGAAAATCTGGGATCGGAGCTGATTGTGCATGTCATGGCTGGGGACGAGCGGCTTACGGTCCGCCTGGACGGAAACACGCGAATCGCCGCAGGCGATTCGATCCAGCTGTCAGTGAAAATGGATCACGTCGTCTTTTTTGATGCGGAGACGGAAGAGGCTGTGTATTAGGAAAGGTGCTCCTTAAAAGGAGCACCTTTTCTTACGGCCAAATGTCGTCCGCCCATTCAGGGTGGTCGATAAATGGATTGCGATTGTGCTGATATTTTTCATAAATGATTTCATTTCTTTTTCGCTCACGGTCATCAACCGGGTCCTGCCTATTCCATTCGAGCAGGGCAGATTGTTTTCCGTGGTAAGGGGCTGAGCCGTTGCCTGTTTTATCATTAAGCTCAAGATCAGGGTAGCCGTCATCACCTTCGTAACGGACAGCCATGTAAAACAGCATGCGGGCGACATCGCCCTTCACATTATCACGGGGCTCCCATGAATCTCCGTCATAATAATTTCCGGGCGCTTTCGCATATTCAGTGCCGCCGTTGTCAAAATCCATATTTCCTCTGGCGCTGTTGACTTGAACATCAGCCGGGCGCAAATGGTGAATGTCGGTGCCAGGCCCCATGCTTGTACCAAAATCGCCATGGGATTTTGCCCAGACGTGCTCGCGGTTCCAATCGCCGACATTGCCGCCGTTCAGGTTTTTCGACCGCGATTCATTCGTATAGAGCAGGATGACGTTATTCGGGTTTGCCGGATCTTCATCGGTTTCTTTCAGCGCGTTCCATACTTCGCTGTAGGACAGCATCGTGTGTCCGCTGATGATGCGGTGCAGGGTGCTTTTTAGCGATTCTCCAGTTTTTCCTTCAGTCCCTTCATAATAGGTATCTGTGTCAGCGTAGGGTGCAGCGGGAGCGGTTAATGAGAGTAGGTCCCCGGTTCCTGAAGGGGAAGACGCCAATCGGTCGTTCAGGCTCAATGCGGTTTGCGCGCTTGCTGAGGCGGCGGGCGCAAACCATCCGGAAATCAGTAATACACAGACGAGCGGCAGAAACCTTGCTTTTTTTGTCATCACTTGCCCTCCTTTTATCAGATCATGTCTATTATCTAAAATTGAAATAAAGGATAGAAGTGTCATTTTGTATATTTTTCATTAAAATTGTAAATTAGTCCCTTTGGAGGAGGCGGATATCCACTGTTCCAATAACTTTAGGCCCCGTTTTTGCTCCGGCTTGTTGCATATTTCGGTGGAAGCGCGTCGCTGCTGTGAAGAAATGCCGGTAGGCCGCTTTCCGCGAGTAAAAGAGACGCAGGAATGGTGGCGAGAAAAGAGCGCCTGCCGGTATACGGCCCGGCAAAATCGACGGCATGTCCGCCGATGTGTGGCGGCAGTTGAAGCACCGAGGAATACGCCCGCATTGCTTCGGTGATGCCCAGCAATTCGTCCGGCGATTCTGTTTTGATCCGTTCCGCGATCAGAAACGCTGCGATCTGCACATCGCTTGCCTCGCCAGAAAACATCGCTTCTCCCGCAAGTTTAGCTTGTTCCTATGAAAGGTGTTTTGACCCCTTTTTCCTCTTGCTGTTTCTTTAATCCACTGCTGCATATTGGCTCTCTCCCTTACTGTGTTTTCTTTTGACTTTACATGAGAATAGCCCTGAGAGGTAGGGTGTTTTCTGGCTGCTTGATGCCGGATAGATACTGTGACTAAAAAATAAACGTTTTTTTGGTTAATCTGCCAATGAACTATCGTGTTCCTCCTTCTATAATGAAGTCACCATAACGGCCAGAGGGGGGAGTACATGGAAAAGCAGAAGCTTTCAGTAAAAAGCGGCATCGCAGATTATATCGAATGGCTCGCCCAATACGGCGCATCCGCTGACGACGGTGTGACGAGGCTTTTGTATACAAAAGAATGGATGGACGCGCAGATCGCCGTGAAGACGGAAATGTCAGCATTCGGACTTGAAACAAGATTCGACGATGTCGGCAATGTGTTTGGAAGGCTTTCGGGCACCCAGTCTCCGGATGAAGTAATTGTAACCGGTTCACATATCGATACTGTCATCAATGGGGGAAAGTATGACGGCGCCTATGGCGTCCTTGCGGCAATGCTCGCGCTAAAGCAGCTCAAAGAAACGTACGGAGTACCGAAAAAAACACTCGAAGCGGTGTCCTTATGTGAGGAGGAGGGCAGCCGTTTTCCAATGACCTATTGGGGATCAGGGAATATGACGGGCGTTTTTTCATTACAGGATGGAGTAGAACCGAAAGACGAAACAGGCGTCTCTCTGCAATCAGCGATGTATGAGTGCGGTTTTGGCAAAGGTGTGTATCAGGCTCCGTACAGGACAGATATCAGCGCCTTTGTCGAGCTTCATATAGAACAGGGACAGACATTGGAAATGTCAGGTCGGGATCTTGGCATTGTGACAAGTATTGCGGGGCAGAGGCGATATCTCGTCACGCTGGAGGGGGAATGCAACCACGCGGGAACAACCTCCATGAAATGGCGCAAAGACCCGCTCGCAGCCAGCAGCCATATTATTCATGAACTGCTGCTGCGGTCGGAAGAGCAGCCGGATGAGCTCCGTCTGACTTGCGGAAAAATAACTGCAGAGCCCAATGTAGCCAATGTGATACCGGGACGCGTGCAGTTTTCAATTGATATTCGCCATCAGCATCAGCACGTGCTGGAGCAATTTCATGAAGACATGGCTGCTTTGATCAACGGCATTTGCCATCAAAAAGGGATTCGCGCTGTAATTGATGAATATATGCGGATAGAGCCTGTACCGATGGACGAAAGGCTGAAGGCTGCGGCTCTGGAAACAGCGGCAGAAAACGGCATCAGGTGTGAAGAAATGGTGAGCGGAGCAGGGCATGACGCGCAAATGATCGGAAGGCGCCATCCTGCTTGTATGCTGTTTGTGCCAAGCCGCGACGGCATCAGCCACTCACCGAAGGAATATACCTCAGCCAGACAGCTTGAGATCGGCGTCCGCGCATTGACTGATTTATTATACAAACTGGCTTACTGATAAAGGAGGAATGGCTGTGTCAGGCAGAAAAGAGTTATGTACACCGTTAAGAACGATTATGACACCGGGTCCTGTTGAGGTTGATCCGCGTGTATTAAGAGTGATGAGCACCCCGGTTGTCGGCCAATTTGATCCGGCGTTTACGGATATCATGAATGAAACGATGGAGATGCTTCGGGAGGTATTTCAAACGAAAAACCGCTGGGCATACCCGATTGATGGCACTTCACGGGCGGGTATCGAAGCGGTGCTGGCGAGTGTGATTGAGCCGGGAGATGATGTGCTCATTCCGATTTATGGGCGCTTCGGTTATTTGCTGACTGAAATTGCCGAGCGGTACGGGGCGAATGTTCATACGCTTGAGTGCGAGTGGGGAACGGTTTTTGACCCGGAAGACATCATACGGGAAATGAAAAAAGTGAAACCGAAAATCGTGGCGATGGTGCATGGGGAAACATCGACAGGTCGGATTCACCCCCTGAAAGCCATCGGCGAAGCCTGCCGCGCCCAGGAAGCATTGTTTATCGTCGATGCAGTCGCGACGATCGGCGGGTGTGAGGTAAAGGTGGATGAATGGAACATTGACGCGGCCATCGGCGGCACGCAAAAATGCTTGTCTGTTCCATCGGGAATGGCGCCGATTACATATAATGAGCGGGTGGCGGATGTGATTGCGGCCCGCAAAAAGGTGGAGCGCGGGATTGCGACACAAGCTGACAGGACAACACTTTCAGGAAATCGGCCGATCACAAGCAATTATTTTGATTTGAGCCAGCTTGAGGATTATTGGAGCGAAAGACGGCTCAATCATCATACAGAAGCGACGACGATGCTGTACGCCTTGCGTGAGGGTGTCAGACTGGTGCTTGAAGAAGGTCTTGAAGCCCGTTTTGAGCGCCATCGCTACCATGAGACCGCATTAGCAGCAGGGATTAAGGCGATGGGGCTGAGGCTGTTTGGAGATGACGGCTGCAAAATGCCTGTTGTCACCTGTGTAGAAATCCCTGATGGCATTGACGGCGAGTCTGTCCGCCACATGCTGCTGGCGCAATTCGGCCTCGAAATCGCCAGCTCATTCGGCCCGCTGGCGGGGAAGATCTGGAGAATCGGCACGATGGGCTACAGCTGCAGAAAAGAAAACGTATTGTTCGTGCTTGCCGGTTTAGAGGCTGTGCTTCTCAGACATGGCGCAGGAATCGAAGCAGGAAAAGCGCTCCAGGCAGCGCTTGATGTGTATAAAAACGCCGGCCGCCAGGCTGCGGTATAAAGAAAAGCTTGCGGGAACTCCGCAAGCTTTTTTAGCTATACGATTTCGCTTTTTCTCCAATCTGTTTTTCTTCGTTTGACTCTTTTTACAAATCCTCTTTCCCTGTGTTGCATTTTCTGACGAAGCATGAGTCATTTTTCCTTCCATCATCTATTCTTTATACAAGTTACCTATAAAACCACGCTGAACTAGTTGTTTCTAACAGCGATTGGTTGAGAGGAGGATGCAGCATTGGGAAATTTGCACATGATATTAGATGCGCTCCTGGAAGATCAGGATGAGGCTGTGCTGGCGACAATTGTTCAAGTTGAGGGCTCCGCGTATCGAAAAGCAGGCGCCTCTATGCTCTTTAAGAAAAATGGGGAACGGGTCGGTCTGCTGAGCGGCGGATGTGTGGAAGAAGATTTATTCCAAAGAATTAGTGAGATGGCCGATCAGCCGACGTCAGCGCTGATTTCCTATGACATGCGGGCGGAGGACGATCTTTCCTGGGGCATGGGGGCCGGGTGCAACGGCATGATTCATATTCATGCGGAGCGAATCACTCAGGAAAGAAGACGGCACTATGAAATCGTGAGGGACTGCCTTCATTCAGGCAAAGCTGTAACAGCCGTTAAACAGATTAAATCCTCCCGTTATTTATTTCTGTCCGAGAAAGGGTGTTTTGGGAACTGGCCGGACGCGCCTCTGCAGGATATTCAACGTATCGCTTCTACGCTTCATTTACCGTATTTTGATCCATCAACCAACATGTTTATTCAGCGAATTGAACCGAAGCCGCGTCTCATTCTGTTCGGAGCGGGACCGGATATTGTGCCGCTCGCCAATTTGGCGGCTGATACAGGGTTTTCTGTTATCGTGACAGATTGGCGTCCCGCTTATTGCACATCCTCCCTTTTTCCAAAAGCGGATCAGCTGATCACCGCTTTTCCGGAACAAATGCTCAGTGAATTTCAGTTTTTTCCGCAGGATGCAGCTGTTGTGGCAACCCACCATTTTCAGCATGATCAAGCGATCGTCGACTGCTTATTTTCTCAACATCTTCATTATATCGGATTGTTGGGTTCGGCAAACCGTACCAAACGGCTGCTGAACGGAAAACAGCCGCCGGCTCACTTTTACAGTCCGGTCGGGCTGAAAATCGGTGCGGAAGGCCCCGAGGAAATTGCCGTCAGCGTTGTCGCGGAAATCATTCAAACAAGAAAACGGCTGGCGGTTGTATGAGAAGCCCCTATATTATCGGAGTGTTTCTCGCTGCCGGCAAAAGCAAAAGAATGGGCCAAAACAAGCTGGCTTTGCCGCTAAAAGGAGAAACCATCGGATCGCTTTCTTTGAAAACAGCTCTTCTGTCCCGCCTAGATCATGTACTGATTGTCGAGAGAACAGAACATGCTTCCCTTGAGTGGATGGGAGCGCCTTATCACGCTCCGCCTTTTCGAAACCGCTGGACCCTGCACGTTTGTCAAGACGCAGAAAAGGGTCAAGGGCATTCAGTCAGCAGCGGGGTGAGAAAAGCAGAAAGCATGGGAGCAGACGGCGTTGTCATTTTGTTAGCCGACCAGCCGCAGCTTTCCGTCAATCATCTCAATGCCCTTGTGGCAATCGCTCCTGAGTCATTTGCCGTGTCATCATTTTTAGGCGCGTTCACCCCGCCAATCTATTTCTCATCGGCTTGTTTTCCTTATGTAAAGGAGTTAAAGGGAGATGAGGGGGCTCGCAGGCTCCTGAACAGCGGACAGCTTGGAACAGGGGCTGTTTTGGAGGCGAAGGAAAGCGCAGAGTTGAAAGATATTGATACACCGGAGGAATACGACATGGTAAGGAGGGCGATGGTTTGAACGGCCAAGTGACAAAAGCAAGGATGAATATTCAATTATGGAGGCCGGCAGCGCTTGATGAGGCCTATTCGCTTTTGGAGCAGCATGCCCCGGATGTGTGTGTCGCATCGGGAAGCACGCTGCTTCAGCTTCAGTGGGACAAAGGGATTCTTCCGAAACAGCATCTCATCAGTCTTGAAGGAATTGAAGAGATGAGAGGGATCAGCGCCAGTGACACCCACCTCTCGATCGGGGCACTCACAACGCTGAGTGAATGCAGAAAGAACCCTTTGATTAAGAGTGCGCTCGGTTGTTTCAGCGACGCTGCTTCCGCTGTCGCCGCACCCGGAATTCGTAGCCGGGCCACGATTGGCGGCAACATAGCGAGTAAAATCGGGGATTTGATTCCGCTCTTACTTGTGCTAGATGCTGAGCTTATCGTATATCAAAAGGAGCTGATCAGGATGCCGCTTGGCGATTGGCTCATAGATGAAGACTTTGAAACTGCCATCGTCACGCGTGTCAACATTCCGCATGCAAAGGGAGAGCGTGTGTTTTACCGCAAGCTTGGGAGGCGCCAGGCTTTTACAGGAGCTGTTGCTGTTGCAGCTGGACGTTTTTTAAAAGACGGCGGCATTCGCCTCGCCGCTGGCCATGCTGATATCACACCGGAAAGATTAGTGGAAAGCGAAGCGAAGTGGATGGTGTCAGGGTGGGATCCTCACGAGATGTACGAAACGCTTATCAATGAGCTACCGTTTTCAGCAGATGCTTTTATGTCAGCGCCATACAGAAAAAAAGCCGTGGCCAACGTCATTATGGCAGAGCTGATGGCTGAGGGAGGAGAATAAATGATCGTCAACAAACCGTCAGGAGTGAGGCCGGATGGAAGAAGAAAGGTCACAGGGGAACTGAAATATATGACCGATCTCAGCTTTCCCGGAATGCTGTATGGCAAAGTGCTGAGAAGCGCTTATCCTCATGCGGAGATCGTGTCGATTTGCACCATGAAAGCGGAAGAAATGGTAGGTGTGCGGGCAGTCGTTACTCATGAAGACGTTCCCGGTTTAAACCGCTTTGGCATTGTCATCCCTGATCAGCCGGTTTTATGTGAGGACAGGGTGCGGTATGTCGGGGATGCGATCGCCGCAGTTGCTGCGGAAACGGAGGAAATCGCGGAAGCGGCGCTGGAGCTGATTCGCGTTGAGTATAAAGAGCTGGAGGTCATTGATTCACCGGAAAAAGCGATTCGGCCTGACGCGCATAGACTGCACGAGGACGGGAACATCCTTCACCGTGCGTTTTTTTCACACGGCGATGTGGAAGAAGGGTTTCGAGCATGTGACATAGTCCTCGAAGAAACCTACGTGCTGCCGCGTCAGATGCATACGTATATGGAAACAGAAGGAGGCGTAGCTGTTCCGGAAGACGATGGGGGCTTTACGATGTATGCAGGAACACAGCACGGCTATAAAGACCGTTTCCAGCTTTCCCGTATGTTTGACATTCCTGAAGAGAAGATCAGGGTTGTGTCGAGTCCGATGGGCGGCTCGTTCGGCGGAAAGGATGAGCTGAATATCCAGCCGTATGCTGCGCTTTTGGCCTTGAAAAGCGGACTTCCTGTCAAAATTCATCAGACCAGAAAGGAATCTGTACGCTCTGGCATTAAGCGCCACCCGATGAAGATTACGATCAAAACAGGTGCAGATCAGGCAGGGAAAATTTTGGCTCATGATGTGAAAATTGTGGCGGACACAGGCGCTTACGCTACGCTTGGACCGGCTGTTCTTGATTTTTCTGTCGAGCATGCCGCGGGTCCGTACCGTATTCCAAATATCCGGACGGAAGGGATCTCTGTGTTTACGAACAACGGGGTTGCGGGAGAATTCCGGGGCTTTGGCGGCAATCAAATCACATTTGCACTCGAAACCCATCTTGATCGTCTCAGTGATATGCTCGGCATCGATCCGTTGGAGCTGAGAAGAAAAAATATCAGACAACCGTATGACTTGGGGCCGCTTGAGCATCGGATTGCACCGACTGACGGAGCGGCGCAGGTGTTGAATGCCATTTCTGAATCTCCCATTCTCACAAGAAAACGCAAGAACTCCGGGTATATACGGAGAGGCACGGGAGCGGCAATTACGATGCACGGCGGCGGGCTGGGTTATGGCCGAATGGATGCGGCAGGAGGCCGTTTGTCCCTTTCGAGTGATGGCAAAATCACAGCTTCGTTCGGATTTGAAGAATGCGGACAGGGGATTCTAGCGGCGATTGAACATATTGTCATGGATGAGCTGGGCTGTGCGGCAGAGGATATATCCATTGTCATTGGGGATACCGCAAAAGTGCCGAAGTCAGGCTCCTCCACAGCATCCCGCGGCACAAGCATGGTGTGGCACGCGATCCAGCGTTTGAAGAAGCCGTTTCTATCTCAACTAAAAAAACGGGCGGCAGAATGGAGCGGCTGTTCAGCGGAAAACCTTATTTTCGGTGCAGCGGGCTTGCGTGATCAAAACACAAAGAAACTCGTGGTGACGTATAGAGAGCTGGCTGAAAAAGGCCCTTTGGCAGCGGAAACGGCATTCGATTTTCCGACAACACCTGATCCTGTAGTCGGCGGCCATTTTCTCTACTCATTTGGAGCGGCTGCTGTTGGGGTGGAGGTTGATCTATTAACAGGCGATGTCAGAGTGATAGATTGTGAGCACGCCATTGCGGCAGGTCCGGTTGTCAGTCCGCAGGGCTATCGGGGGCAAATTGAAGGCGGCGCTGCCATGGCACTCGGCTATACGCTAATGGAGGAAGCTAAAATGACGGACAGCCGTTACGCGGCGGAAAATCTCGACCAGTATGTCATTCCTGGTGTGAAGGATGTTCCCGATATGAAGCTGACCGCGATAGAAGAGCTGTTGGAAGGGGATTTCTACGGCCCGCGAGGTGTTGGCGAAATTGGAACGATCGCCATCACCCCGGCGATTGTAAAGGCTGTACATGATGCGGTCGGCTGCTGGATGAATAAGCTGCCAATTTCAAGAGAAGAGCTTCTGACCGCGATAGACAGAAAGGGGCTGAAGCAATGGACGTAAAAGAAGCCGGGCTATTTCCTGTAAAAAAGGAAAAATTTCGAATGACCGTGAATGGGCAGGAGCGGGAGGTTTCAGCCGTTGCCACGGCACGTCTGATTGACCTGCTGCGAACAGAATTTCAACTTACCGGGACAAAGGTGTCCTGCGGAATCGGCCGTTGCGGAGCATGTTCCATCTTAATTGACGGAAAGCTGGCCAATGCATGTATGACCATGGCTTATCAAGTGGACGGCCATTCCATTACAACCATCGAGGGAATTCAAAAAGAAGAACTGGATATCTGCCAAACTGCTTTCCTGGAAGAAGGCGGCTTTCAATGCGGCTACTGCACCCCAGGAATGATAATTGCGCTTAAAGCACTCTTTGAGGAAAAAACGCATCTGTCTGATGAAGACATAGAAGAAGGGCTGGCGGGGAATTTGTGCCGGTGTACCGGGTATGGAGGGATTATGCGGTCTGCATGCAGGATTAGAAAAGAGCTGAACGATGGAAAAAGGGAGTCCGGTTTTTAAAAGCTGCTTATTAGTTTTCGAAATTATAATATAATGAAAGAGCAGCCGGATGATCCATCGCTGGTGCCCTTGCTGAAGCATTGTGGACGATTAAACTATCATTAGTTAATTGCGTCAACCATTAATATGCCTTGGAGAAATGCATAAACGAGGTGTTAATTACTAAATGAATCGTATATTAGTTTCAATTGCTATAATCATATTCATAATTGAATATTTTATAGCTCCACTCACACATTTAGACACAGGAAAGTACGGTACGTTTATTGGTTTGATTTTATTAAGTATTGTGGTTCTAAGATTAGATGATGTGAAAAGGAGAAAAGGGCAGGGGTAAACCTGTTCTTTTTTTGTTTTTGAGTTAATAAAACCTAGAAGAGAATAAGAACTATTCGTATGTTGAAGACATTTCCTGTAAGACCGCAGCTGCTTACAAAGCATCTTATGTTTATCATTTGTTTAGAATGTGGTTTGTGAATCAACTTAACAGAAAACCAAACACAATATACTTTTCATATTGGTTCAAATTGTCTTCAAAACCTTCTAAAGCGGAGGATCTTTTTTTATGTCTCAAAAACGATGTTTATATTTCCTTAGTTCAGAAACTTTGTCAGCAAATCACATAGCAAAACGCCATAAACATTTCTTATGGCGTCTAGCCCGAACTGGGAGGTGCTTATAACATACTAAATTGGAACGCCTTCTGGATAGCCTCCAAAGAAAGATGCTCCAACAATGATTAATAGAATGAATAGCACCACGATCAAAGCGAAGGAGCTGCCATATCCATTTGAGTAACCCATATTGCCACCTCCTTTAATGAGGATAGTATAAGATATGGCAAAGGATAATTTTCGACATAGATTGAAGTCTAAAAAAGAAAAAATGAATATTTTGTTTAAAGTCTTAATAGAAAATGCAAATCAAAAACTATTAAAACAAACTCAAATATGGGTGGTGACATGTGACAAGACCGGGAGATCCACGCAGAGACGAAGCCTTCAGTTTATGGGAAGAGAGCGGGAGGAACCGAGAAGTTAAAAGACATTTCCGAAGAATTAGGCGTAACAAGCAGCACTGTTCGCAAATGGAAAGCAAACAATAAATAGGAAGAAAACTTATTAATACAGGATTACACTGTGAAATAATCATGATCGATATCTTTAGTTTCCCTTTTGTGTCAAAAATATGAAATTATCACCTTATGGAAGGATTTGTAAATCAGGGCGAGTAATAATACAAAGACTTTAATTTTAAGGAGGAGATTTAATATGAAAAAGTCATTAGTATCAATGTGTTTTGTTTTGATGTTAATCTTTACTGCTATGGGAAGTGCATCAGCCTATGAATTTAAAGGTATACTTCCTCTTAATGACAAAGTAAGTGGATCTTTTGCTGCTGCTAAAGAAGGAGATGAGTGGCAATTCCATCCGGGATCAGCTACAAAAGTAAAATTTTATTTGTCCAAAAGTAGTAACACAACCCCTTTAAAAGTTAGTATTTACAAAGAAGATATAAACACTGGAAAAGTAACTCTTGTGAATTCTTATGATTCCTCAGAATTATCGAAGCACACTATTGCAGTCAGTAAAAGCTATACTTATAGTATAAGGGTTGCTGGATATAGCACTGCAAAAACTGGTGGCTCATACACATTGGAAAATTCCGTAATAGAATGAATAAAAGGGAGCATAGCTCCCTTTTATTCTAAGTATCCAAACGTATTTAGATTTTTGACAAATTCAAAGGGAAGAATGCGTGTATGAATTTTAAGAAGAAGGTATGTCTTATTCTGGGTTTGTCAGTCGTTTTAGTATGTAGTTTCGGAACAAACTTAACAGAAAACCAAACTCAAAACGCATTTCATATTGCTTCAGATCGTCTTCAAATCTGAAGAACGATTACTCCTATAACCCCTCTATACGGAGGGTCTTTTTTTATGTCTTCAGCTCAACAGAAACGATTGAATCGAATACGATGTTTATATATCCCTGGTTCAAAAACTATGTCAGATATGATTAGTTAATCACGAGCATAACGCCATAAAAACTTCTTATGGCGTCAGCCGAACTAGGAGGTGCTACTACGGCGGAGGTTAGGCAAGAGTAAAAATTAATAACCACCAAAGAAAGAAGTACCAACAATGATTAACAAAATGAATAGCACCACGATCAAAGCGAAGGAGCTACCATAACCATTTGAATAACCCATATTGCCACCTCCTTTAGTGAGGATAGTATAGGATATGGCAAACGATAATTTTCGACATAGATTTAAGTCTAAATAAGAAAAAATGAATGTTTTGTCTAAAGGCTTAATAGAAATGCATAATTAAAAACTATTAAAAAACAAAATCAAGATAAATGGAACAGAATCTGAAAAGTAACGTTACTAACCCGTTGGTGCATCTAAAAGGAATAAAACGCAAAAGGAAATAAGGGGAACAAAAGAGAGAAAGGATTCGGTCGGGCAACCAAAACGCTAAAGGGAAAATAGAGGTGGTGCAGCTCCAAAAGGAAATCAATCTTATTTAATTTCATGGACGATATTTGGTCTTCGGGAGCGGCGGAAGCTGAAAGGCGGAGCGGAGTTTATCCCTGCTCTTTTGGTCATGTTCCATGAATAAGGTGTCTTGCTGCAGGATTTCGAACCAGCGACTTTATTTCCTTCAATGTTATTACCCTAGGCTATCCCTGCCTCTACGAGTATGATTGGGAAGAAATTATGGGACGAAACATGACACCTATAGGCGGAGGTTTCGGAGAAAGTTTTTAAAAAAGTTATTTTCACACAATCGCAATAAATGGAATATAAAGTAAACGAAAGGCGAATTCATTATAAGAAAGAGGTAATTTTTTATGTATCCAAATTATTATTACCCATATACGGGTGAAAGTCGTGCTTTTGAAGGTTTGGTCGGTACGTTTATATCGATTCCAGGTAATCTAACTTTGCCTAATGGTCAAGTGCTGGCTGCAGGCACAAGGGTGTTTATACACAGATCCAGTTTTACTCAAGCTGGCCAAGAACTTGTTACAATCGTCTTTCCTTTAGGAGTTGGCGGTAATTGTGTTGCTGGTTCCGCTCAAGTTTCGGCTTCTCAACTAGGAGCCGGCCCACAGGGAGGAGTTCAGTTTCTTAGATAAATCTATATATTAATAAAAAGTGTCATCTTTTAGGATGATGCTTTTTTGAAACTCGGAGATCATGTTAGATGAATATAAAAAGTTAACCCAGAAGTTTTTTAGGTTCCAACTTAACTCCTGAACATCATCTAAGCCCGCCTCACCGGCGGGCTTCCTCATTTTTCTTAACTCCCCCTATACACCTGATAACCAAACGGCGACAGCAAAAGCGGGATATGATAATCAGTATCTGGGTCTGCAAGCTGAAAACGGACGGTGACAATGGTTAAAAACGGCTGGCCGGCCGTAATCGCTTTTTTTCTCGCAAAATAGTCTCCTGCATGGAACTCCATCACATATTCCCCGGACACCAGCTCTTCACCAGCCAGCAGCGGAGCATCGACTCGGCCGTCATCGTTGGTGAATGCCTCTTTGACAAGGCTGCTGCTGCCTTCGCCCAGCCGCTTCAATTCAATTTTTACGTTCGCTGCGGGTTTGCCGCAGGTTAAATCCAAGATATGGGTTGTCAGCTTTCCCATTATGCCTTCAGGCTCCCTAAGGCTTCATCGGTTTTCCGTTTTTCTTTCTCGGCGTCCTCTCTTGTCACGGTAAAGCGCTGGAAACCAAATGGCGGGCGCGGTTCGGTGTAGACTTTACCTTTTGAGCCCGGGATCTCTTCGACGACCGTATCCCATGTGTGATTTTGAGATTGGAAGCTGACATCGGTGAGCTGCGGGAATCTCATTAATATTCTGCAGCCGATATGATAGATTAAGTTTTGGATTGAAGGGGTTTCGAGCTCGTGAAAAACGGTGCTCGCTAAGTCTCGGACTTGTTCAGCCGCAACATAGCGGGCAGGATCGGAAGCATATGCGTCATTTGTGTTTTCATAATGCCAGCCGATGTTTAAATGGACAAACAGCGGGCGGTTGCCGTCTTCCGGGAGTGTTGTATATTCGTCCCGGATAAAGCCGACGAAGGAGTTGCCGCTCACCTTGACGAGCTGAAGATCTATGATTTCGCTGTACTGCTCTGTAATCGTTATTGTATCCCCGGTTCGTTCCGCTTTCAGCACAGACCGAGCGCGTTCATTGCGCGATCTTCTGAAGACGAGGTGGCTGATGCCGAGCTCTTGCTCTTCGTAAGCAGGCATCGCCTCAAACGGAATGTCTTCGCCGGTCAGAGTGATCGTGCCCATATGAGAATAGGTGTCTAAAAATCGGTGAGCCACATAGTGTAAGAATCCCTCGGCTGTCGTTCCTTCATAGGAAGCGAGATGGCGCTGAATAAAGTTTTTCATTGAGTCTGTAGCTACGACGAGTGTATTATCTCCATCTGTAAATGATGGCAAGAAGGCATCTCCGCCAATTTCACATGTCACATCAACGCCGACAACGGTATTGTCTCTCCCGGTAAAAGATGACTCTGGGATTTGCTTCACTCCTGTGAGCGGCTTTAAAAACGTTCTGTATGCAAATACATTGCCTTTGCCGTAAGACATGGTTCTATTCATTTGCGTCTCTCCTTTTTCAGTTATGATGTCCGCTAGACGAAAGCGGGCGATGCAGTAAATTTCTTCTAGAGCCCGCTGGAACTCCGTTTCCCGTTCGTTCTTCAGCCTTGCCAGCAGGGTTTGGTGAATGTCCTGCTTCGTCTTTCCCTTTACCGCTAAAATGAAAGGAAAGCCGAAGCGTTCATAATAGTGTTCATTCAGCTTGAGAAATTCTTCGTATTCCTGCTGTTCAAGCGTGCTGAGCCCCGCGTTTTGCTGCTCTCTTACCGAGGAAGCGCTCATTGTTTTCTTTGTTCCGAGACGAGGGTGCTTATTGATTAAATCAAGCTGTGTCTGGCGATCAGCGGCTTTTACAATGCCGGCCATTTTGTGGTGAAGGTCGGAAAGGGAAGAAAATGGCCGCAATGTCGCGGCTTTCTCCGCAATCCATGAAGAGTGTTCAAAAATAGATCCAAGCGTGTCTGTCAGTGTCTGTGTGCCCATTTGATTCAGGTCATCCATTGTGAACATTGGCATCTTCCTTTACGTTTTCATTTCAGCGCCATCCGGCTGTTTGGTTTGAAAAAAAGCGTGCAGTGCAATTGCCGTCAAACTGCCGATCACAATTCCGCTTCCTGCCAAGACTGAGGCGGCGCCCGGAAGAGACGAAAACAACGCGGGAACTGTTGTGGCGCCGAGCCCTAAGCTGACGGAAGAGGCGATGATCAGCAGATTGCCCTGCGAATCGAAGTCAACGCTGGATAGCATTTTGATCCCGTAAGAAATGACCATGCCGAACATGACAATCATCGCGCCGCCGAGAACTGGGTTTGGAATCACTGTTGTCAATGCTGCGGCTTTCGGAACCAGTCCGATCGCCATCAGCATAATTCCTGTAATCGCGATGACGTTGACACTTTTCATTTTTGAAAGCTGAACGATACCGACATTTTGCGAGAAGGCGGTATAGGGAAACGCGTTAAATAAGCCGCCCAGCACAATCGCAAGGCCTTCCGCCCGGTAGCCCTTTTCCAGATCCCTCTCTGACAGCCTGCGGTTTGTGATATCAGCGAGCGCAAAGTAAACACCTGTCGATTCAACAAGGCTTACAATGGCAACGAGGAGCATCGTGACAACAGCCGGCAGCTCGAAGGTCGGCGGGCCGAAATAAAACAGAGACGGAACATGAAGCCAGGACGCCTCCATGACGTCAGAAAAATCGACTTTTCCCATGAAGAATGCGGCCGCCGTTCCTGCGATAAGGCCGAGCAAAATCGCGATGGAGCGGATAAAGCCTTTAAAGAAATAAAACATCAATAAGATAAAAGCTGTGACCCCAAACCCGAGGAGCACGTTGTCCAGTGTGCCGAAGTCTTTGCTTCCTTCACCCCCGGCCAGGTTATTCATTGCTGTTGGAATCAGGCTGATGCCGATGATCATGACGACTGAGCCGGTCACGACAGGCGGAAAAAAACGGACAAGCTTTCCGAAAAAGCCCGCAGCTAAGACGACAATCAGCCCTGCGGCGATAATGGCTCCATATATCGCTGAGACACCATATGTGCTGCCAATGGAAATCATCGGGCCGACTGCGGTAAACGTACATCCGAGCACAACGGGGAGGCCGATGCCGAAGTACCGGTTTTTCCACAGCTGCAAAAGAGTCGCCGTCCCGCACATGAACAAATCGATCGCAATTAAATACGTCAGCTGCCCTGCATTCAGCCCGATCGTCGCTCCAACGATCAGCGGAACGAGAATCGCTCCGGCATACATGGCAAGCATATGCTGAAATCCGAGCATCATTAGCTGAAAGGAATTGTACTGTTCCTTCATGTCTTTTTACACCTCTTTTTCTAATGCAAGTGTATGGTCTAATACCGGAAGTTCTGTTTTCTGCGCTGTTGTTTCTTTTTTTCCGCGCAAGCTGAAAAATAGATTCAAAAAGATGGCGGTCAGGCTTCCGGTGATGGTGCCGTCACTGACCAGAATCCGGATTGGAGCGGGGAATTCAGCGAAAATCCCGGGCACCGTGCTGGCGCCGATGCCGAGTGCGATTGAGCATGCGATGGTCAGGAGGTGATATTGATTTGTGAGATCCGCTGTGCTGAGCATTTTGACGCCGGACGCTATCACCATGCCGAACATGACAACGGTCGCGCCTCCAAGCACAGCTGCAGGAACAGCTGAAGCAAGGGCGGCAATCTTCGGAATCAGTCCGAGACAGACAAGGATACAGCCTGCGGTAACGACGACATTTCTCGTTTTCACTTTCGTCAGCTGCAATAAGCCGGCGTTTTGCGCAAAGGTGTTATAGGGAAAGGCGTTGAACAGCCCGCCGATGAGAATGGCGATTCCCTCCGCCCGATAGCCTTTGACAAGATCTTTTTCGGTTAAAGGTCTGCCGCATATCTTTCCGATCGCGTAGAAAACGCCGGTTGATTCTACAATAATGACGATTCCAACGATCAGCATCGTTAAGATCGGACCGATTTCAAATGAAGGGGCTCCGAAGTAAAATGGCTTCGGAATTTGAAAGAACGGGGCTTCGGCGACAGCAGAAAAGCTGACTTTGCCCATGATGGCTGCTGCCGCTGTCCCGGCAGCGATTCCGATCAGAACGGACAGCGTTCGGGCGAATCCTTTGAGAAAGCGGTTGAGGACTAGGATCAGCATAAGGACGCCGACAGAGAGAAGAAGGTTTTCGAGCGAACCGTATTCGGGATTGGCGCTGCCGCCAGCCATATTTTTCACACCTGTCGGAACAAGAGAAAGGCCGATCAAGGTGACAACGGTTCCTGTTACGACAGGAGGGAATAACACGGTCAGCTTGCCGAAAAAACGCGCAAACAAAAAGGTAAACACACCAGCCGCGATGATTGAACCGTAAATCGCGTGAATGCCGTAATTCGCGCCAATTGCAATCATCGGGGTGACGGCTACAAATGAACTGCCAAGCATGACGGGAAGCCCGATGCCGATGTATGCTCCGCGCAAGGTTTGCAAAAGCGTCGCGACGCCGCACGTTAACAGGTCAATCGCCAATAGGTAAGACAGCTGTTCAGATGTTACATTCAGCGCCCTGCCGACAAGCAGGGGCACCAAAATCGCACCTGCATACATAGCCAGCACATGCTGAAGGCCAAGAGTAAACACCGCAAACGATCTTTGTTTCACTATAGCCCCTCCTTTTAAATGTGAACTTTAGTAACATGATAGCGTGCCGATTGTCGGGTGTCATTGGATACAGTAGCCGAAAAAGACAGGTGTTATTGCTGAAAGTGACGAAAAACGATTCGGTTTGTAAGAGAATGTGACAAACGTTAGCTGATCAGCCGCTGCATCCGTAAGGCAAGCCGTAAACGCATCGTCGTCTCAGGATCTTTTAAGCTTTTGCCGAGCAGCTCCTCACATTTTTCAAGGCGGTAGATGACAGTATTACGATGAACATATAGACGCTTTGCCGTCTCGGAAATTTGGCAGTGTGTCTCTAAATAGACGGACAGTGTATGAAGGAGGCTTTGATCCTCCTGCTGTTTTTCAGCGAGGCTTTGAAGCGTGGAGTTGTAAAATTTCTTCAAATCCTCAACCGGGAGCAGGCGAAGAAGCTCAGGGACATCTTTGGCGTGATACACCTGAATAAACTCCGTGCTTCTTGACAAATGCCCCGATTGCAGAGCATCAGAAGCCTCTGTGAACGCGTCGGGAACATCAATGAGCTTTTGGCATATATTGCTGATCCCAAAGGACACGGTCCGTTTAAATTGGGCTCTCACCTGTGATTGGAACTGCTCTAAAAAGCTGATCACCGAGGCGTGCATTTCACTCCAGCTGTCTGTTGCTTCGATCAGAATAATGCCGACGTTTCCTTTAATAAAGAGGTGGGGCGGAAACGGGAAGGCCGATAATTCGCCTTCAAGAAATTCGAATACGCTGTCGGAGGCGAGCTGATTTTCTGTAAAGCTGATTGATTCGTCATTACGGTCAAGTTTTCCGGCAATGCACATGTATTTTTGATCCCAGCGCAGCTTGAATTCTTTCGCCCGGTTTTTAATTTCATCATCTGAAGAAAATGACCGCTCAATAAAATTGCTGAAAAACTCATTGCGCGCCCGCCGGCTAAATTGCTTCAGCGCATTTTCCTTCAGCAGTTCAAAGGAAATCACGTTGGCCGCTTGTTCAATCGTGAGAATCAACCCTTTGTCGCCGGCCTGCACCATGTCCGGTATCAGCAGGTAGCCGCAGTTTTTTTCGTGATTATAAATCGGAAGGACAGAATACGTTTTTTGATCCGAGATCGTAGAGAAACAAGTGAAAAACGGCCCGGATACGGTATTCAGGGTGCCTTTCAGCTTTTCGGTCTCAACTGAAATCTGATGGGACGCAGAGAGCATTTTGGCATGCTGGTCAAGAAGCAGCACGGGAAGCTGAAGGAGGTCTGACACCTTTTTGAGGAGAGATTGCAGCCCCTTGCCGCTCATAATGTGGTTTGTGAATTTTTTGTGCGCGTAAATGGCTTGCTGCAGCTCGTTAGAACGCATATCGAGAATGTGGCTGAGTGTTGCATTCACAATATCGCCAAGGCGGATGTGTTCCGGGAGCTCGATGATCGGAAACGCGTATGAATCAGCCAGTTCGATGATTTCTTTCGGGATATCCTCCAGATAACGCTTTGTTTTAATGCCGAGGCCCGCGCAGCCGCGTTTTGCCATTTGCCGAATCAGTTCAGATAACTGGTGGGGGGTATCCTTCAGGTGATACGCGGTAGTGACGAGCAATTCGTTCTTATGCAGAAAGTCTGCGATATCCGGAGCGTCCATCATATTGACATGCTGAACCTCTCTTTCTCCTCCTGCTTTTCCCGCGACTAAATTGGCGTTTTCATAAGCCGGTATTTTCATCACATCAAAAATATTCATAGAGCACTCTCCTTTTCTATAAAAAACATTGGTTAAGATGAATAATTTTCAATAGGAATTCTAGCGGTTTTGCTGATGTAATACGATCATAGTAGCAGTAAACTGTTGAAAATAGAACTGATTGTGTTACATAAACTGACATGAAAAATCGTTATCCTAACATGGAGGGATCAATATGGCTTACGATTTGGTGATAAAAGGTGCGAAGACAGTTACGCCAGATGGCGTTAAAGAAGCTGATATTGCAGTTCAAAACGGTGTCATTGCCGAGATTGGTTCAGACATTGAAGCAAGCGGGGCAGCAATGATCCAGGCAGATAGAAAATACGTGTTTCCTGGTGCGATAGACTGCCATGTTCATTTCAATGAACCGGGCAGAGAGGATTGGGAGGGGATTGAAACAGGTTCGCAGATGATGGCAGCAGGCGGATGCACCACCTATTTTGATATGCCGCTCAATTGCATTCCATCAACTGTGACGGCAGAACATCTTCTCGCAAAAGCTGAACTTGGCAGGCAAAAATCAGTCGTGGATTTTGCGCTATGGGGCGGCCTTGTGCCCGGCCATATCGAGGACATCCGCCCAATGGCTGAAGCGGGAGCGATCGGGTTTAAAGCGTTTTTATCAAAATCAGGCACAGACGAGTTCCGCTCTGTTGACGAAAGGACCTTGCTCAAAGGCATGACAGAAATCGCCGCTGCAGGAAAAATCCTCGCTCTTCACGCTGAGAGCGACGCGATCACAAGCTATTTGCAGATGGTCTTGGCCAATAAAGGAAAAGTGGATGCGGATGCGTACGCCGCCTCCCGCCCGGAGGAAGCCGAAGCTGAAGCGGTGTATCGCACGATTCAGTATGCGAAGGTGACAGGCTGTCCGGTCCATTTTGTCCATATCAGCACGGCGAAAGCGGTCCGGCTGATCAGAGAGGCGAAACAGGAAGGGCTTGATGTTTCGGTCGAAACATGCCCGCATTATGTCTTGTTCAGCCATGACGATTTACGGGAAAAAGGCTCTGTCGCAAAATGCGCGCCTCCGCTCCGAGCGCCTCGATCAAAGGAGGCGTTGATCGAGGCGCTCATGGCGGGGCACATTGACATGGTCTCCTCCGATCATTCCCCTTGCCGTCCGTCCTTGAAGCGGGAGGACAATCTGTTTTTATCATGGGGCGGAATCAGCGGCGGGCAGTTCACTTTATTAGGAATGCTGGAACTGGCGCTTGAGCATCAGATTCCGTTTGAAAACATCGCTGAATGGACAGCGGCGGCCCCTGCAAAACGATTCGGCCTTCAGCAAAAAGGACGGCTTGAAGCGGGGTGTGATGCCGATTTTGTGCTTGTCAGCATGGAGCCGTACACTGTCACAAAAGAATCGATGTTTGCAAAGCATAAGCATAGCATTTACGAAGGCCATACATTTCCCTGCCGCATTTCGGCCACTTACAGCAAAGGACTGTGCGTGTACAGTGATGGGGAAAAAGTCAGCGGAATTGACGGAGCGTTGGTCGTTCCTTCGTAAACCCGGCGATATTTACCGCCGGGTTTTTTGATTTCCGCTGTTCTTGTTTTTAAAATTCAATCAACGTGGTATCTTTTTTAAAAGGGAGGCGGAGGCAATGGAACATGTCAAATACATACTGAAGCAATCATGGTCGCGCCATACGAGTTCTAAATGGACGGAAGAATGCCCGTCATGCGGCCAATGCGGTGTGACGGCATTGGTGATTCAGGATCATTTCGGCGGAGCCATTTTCAAAACAAAAGTCGGTGAGAGCTGGCATTTTTATAACAGCATCAATGGCGTGATGTACGATTTTACGAGTGAACAGTTTCAGGCGCCTATTGAATATCAGCATATTCCTTCCTCAAGAGAAGAGGCGTTTTTAGATACGAATGAGGAACAATACCAGCAACTCCGTTCAGCATTTTCCCGCCATATGAACAGCATTTCCGAGGAAACCTGAAAACACGTGTGATAAACTGGGAGAGAGGTGAATGATTGTGATTTATATCGGACTGACGGGATGGGGGGATCATGACAGCATCTATCCGCCGAAAACGGCCAGCCAGAAAAAATTGCAGGCCTATTCCTCCCATTTTCCGATCGTTGAATTAGACGCGAGCTTTTACGCGATTCAGCCGGCGCGCAATAATGAAAAGTGGGTGAAGGAAACGCCGGAAACCTTCCAATTTATCGTGAAAGCGTATCAGGGCATGACGGGGCATCAGCGCGGCGAAATTCCCTTTGACTCAAAAGAGGAGATGTTTGAAGCGTTTAAGGTGTCTTTAACGCCATATTTACATAGCAATAAGCTTGCCATGGTGCTGTTTCAATTTCCGCCGTGGTTTGACTGCAAGAAGGAGAATGTCGCCTATTTGAGGTGGTGCAAGCATCAAATGGGAGATATCCCTTGTGCGCTTGAATTCAGAAACCGCTCCTGGTTCTCGCCGCCATTTTATGAGCAGACGCTTTCATTTATGAAAGCGGAAGGCTGGATTCACAGTGTTTGTGATGAACCGCAAATCGGAGAAGGCAGCGTTCCGACTGTTTTGCGCGCCACCGATGAAAACAAAACGCTCGTCAGGTTTCACGGACGCAACAAGCAGGGCTGGATGAAGCCTGATGGCGGGAAAAACTGGCGGGAGGTCAGGTACTTATATCGCTACAACCAACAGGAGCTGGAGGATTGGAAAAAGCACCTGGATGAATTGCAGCAGCAATGTAAGGATGTTTTTGTCCTGTTCAATAACAATTCCGGCGGAGACGCCGCGGATAACGGCAAGCAAATGCTTGAACTGCTTGATATCGAGTACAGCGGACTTGCTCCGAGACAGCTCGATTTATTTTAGAAAAGAGGTTTTGATTGATGTCGTTTGTGATTTTGGCCGTACTGGGATTAATCGCAGGTACGGTGGGAAGTCTGATTGGGCTTGGCGGCGGAATTGTCATCGTGCCGTCTCTGATGTTTTTAAGCACAGTGACGCCGCTGTTTCAGGATGTGACGCCGCAGGTCGCGATTGGAACTTCGCTTTTGGTCATTATTTTTACGGGTCTTTCTTCAACTTTGGCTTATATTAAATATAAAACCGTTGATTATAAGAGCGGTCTCATTTTCTTTATTGGCTCAGGTCCCGGCAGCATTATCGGGGCTTACGTGTCAAAGCTGTTCAATTCAAACTCGTTTTCCGTATGGTTTGGCATTTTTATGATTCTTATTTCATTATCCTTAATGCTGAAAGCGAAAGCCCGGCCGATCAACAAAGCGCACAAAGGGATTATTCGGATATTTCAGGATGATGCCGGTGAGCCTTATACGTACTCATATCAGGCTCCTATTGGCATTGCGATTGCCTTTGTTGTCGGCTTTTTAGGCGGGCTTTTCGGAATAGGCGGCGGTTCGCTGATGGTTCCGGCGATGATGCTGTTATTCCTGTTCCCCCCAAAGGTTGCGGTGGCAACGTCCATGTTTATTATTTTCCTGTCCTCTATGACAGGGTCTGTTTCACATGTTATTTCCGGGCACGTCAATTGGCTGTATGCCCTAGCGCTGGTGCCCGGCGCTTGGTTCGGCGGAAAGCTTGGCGCCGCCATCAATAGGAAAATGCAGACGAAAACGATCGTTATGATCATGCGGATCGTACTGATCTTGATCGGCTGCCAGCTCATTTATGAAGGCATTTTCAGCTGAACGATTAGGGAGAGATAATATGAAGGAGAAGCTCCGCTTATATCATACAAATGATTTGCACAGCCATTTTGAAAACTGGCCGAAAATTGTAGATTATATCGAGCAGAAAAGAAAAGAGCATCAGTCAGACAGCGAAGAGACGCTCGTTTTTGATATTGGCGATCATCTTGATCGTTTTCAATTCGTGACAGAGGCGACATTCGGAAAAGCGAATGTTGATCTCTTAAACCGTCTTCACATTGATGGAGCGGCGATCGGCAATAACGAAGGGATTACGCTTCCGCATGAAGAGCTCGCCGCACTATATGATCATGCTGAATTTCCCGTTATCGTCTCCAATCTGTATGACAAAACAGGAAACCGTCCGTCCTGGGCGGTTCCTTACCATATCAAATCATTGAAAAACGGTATGTCCATTGCTTTCTTAGGCGTAACTGTGCCTTATTATCCCGTTTATGACAAGCTGGGATGGACGGTAACTGATGCTCTTGAAAGCATAAAGGAAACCATTCAGGAAGTGAAAGGGCAGGCTGATATCATCGTTTTGCTGTCGCATTTAGGCATTCTTGATGATCAGGCAGTGGCTGAAGCGGTACCTGAGATTGATGTGATCCTCGAATCGCACACCCATCATTTGCTTGAAGATGGACAAGTAGTAAACGGTGTATTGCTTGCCAGCGCAGAGAAATACGGGCATTATGTCGGCTGTGTAGAAATCACGGTGGACAGTGTACAGCGAAGCATCATCAGCAAAACAGCGTCTGTGCAGAACATGGCGGAATGGCCAGGAGAATCCGCCGAAACTAAAGCGTTTCTTAATGAGAAAGAACGTGAAGCCGAGGAGAAGCTGTCCGATGCCGTTGCGGAGCTTGCACAAGATGCTGAGGTGAAGTGGTTTGAAGAATCAGAGCTGCCTTTGCTTCTGGCGTACGCGTTAAAGGAATGGTGCGGGACGGACATCAGTATGGTGAATTCCGGTGTCATTCTCGGTCCGCTGAAAGCGGGTCCAGTGACGAAGCTGGATCTGCACCGCATCTGTCCTCACCCGATTAACCCGGTGGCTGTCCGCCTGACGGGAGAAGAACTCAAAGAGACCATTGTCCATGCCGCTTCAGAACAAATGGAGCAGCTCCGGATCAAAGGGCTTGGCTTCCGCGGAGAAGTGATGGGAAAAATGGTGTACGCTGGTGTTGATGTAGAAACGAAACGCCTGGATGACGGAATCACGCATGTCACACGGATCACGCTGAACGGGGAAGAGATTGAAAAACATAAACAATACTCTGTTGCGGTTCTCGACATGTTTACGCTCGGCAGGATGTTTCCGATCATCCGCGACGCCGCAGAAAAAGAATATTTTATGCCTGAATTTTTGCGGGATCTGCTCGCTTGGAAGCTCGCGCAATAAGGCAGTCAGCCCACAACAAGCTGTGCCCTTCATCATAAAGTGATGATTGAAGGGAGTGGTTGACGTGGTAAATTTGACACCAATCATGATAGAAGGACAGCCTTTTACAGCTGTGACAGTGAAGCTTCCAAAAACGAATTTTATGGCCGTCACAAATGATCACGGATACATTATGTGCGGCGCGCTTGATGTGGCGCTGCTGAATGAAAAATTAAAGGAGCGGGGCATTGTGGCGGGGCGCGCAGTTGGTGTACGAACAATTGACCAGCTGTTAGACGCACCTTTAGAATCCGTCACGCATGCCGCGGAAGATCTCGGCATCCATGCCGGCATGAGCGGAAGAGAAGCGCTTTTAAAAATGGTGAAATAAAAATTTGGCCCGGCTATTACTATGTCCCCTCTTACAAGCATACATTGTGATAT
Source organism: Bacillus sp. G16 (assembly GCF_021282335.1). NCBI lineage: Bacteria > Bacillati > Bacillota > Bacilli > Caryophanales > Bacillaceae > Bacillus > Bacillus sp. G16. The sequence goes on from NZ_JAJSOZ010000001.1 coordinate 344,734, forward strand.
GTAAGGGGGGATTTTCTTGCCAAGATATCGCGGCCCTTTTCGCAAGAGAGGACCTTTGCCTTTCCGTTACGTGCTGCTCTTGTCAGTTGTCTTTTTTATCCTGTCAACAACAGTTAGCCTTTGGATGATCAATGGCTCGATTAAACCTGTTTTAATGAGCATCGGCGAGATGGAAACGAAGCGTGTGGCGACAGAGGTGATCCAGGATTCAATTGAGGATTATATGTCTGACAGTGAGAATATGAAAGATATGTTTCAAATGAATTCTGATGAAAACGGAAACTTAACGACAATCGATTTTAATACACAGGTTGTAAACAGTGTGAAAACAAAAGTGACAAAGCAGCTTCAGGCTCATCTGAAAGAGATGGAAACCCACACCGGACACAGCGGCGCCAGTGAAAATATTATGATCAACATTCCGCTGGGGCAGGTAACCGGCAACAGCCTCCTCGGAAACCTCGGCCCGAAAATCCCGGTCCGGTTCAATTTAATCGGTGACGCTTTTACAGATGTCAAAACCAAAATCAAGCCGTATGGCATAAATAATGCACTTATTGATATCAGCATCTTTGTTGAAATTAAAGTGAAGGTCATTATTCCGTTCGCAAGCAAAACCGCTGTCGTCACAAATAATGTGCCTGTATCGATTAAAGCAGTGCAGGGCGAAGTGCCGCAGTTTTATAACGGAAGCGGCGCCTCGGGAGTCACGCCTTCTGTCCAGCTTCCAAGCAGCAAAGAAGAGGACAGTGCCGAATCGAAAAATGAAAAAAGCAGCAAATAGCCGCCTGTCGAAGAGGCGGCTTTTTGTTATTTCTTTTTTCTGTATTCATACCGCTCCCACGCTCTCAAATGCGGGTATGGATCAAACGACCATTCGGTTTTTCCGTTATCTTTGTACATGCCGTAGTGAAGATGCGGCGGGAATTTCCCAGCGGTTCCCGGCGGGCCGTATCCTGAGCTGCCGACTGATCCGATCACTTGCCCGGGCTCAACAATTTGTCCGGTTTTAATCCCTTTGGCAAACCCATTAAGATGGGCAAAATAATGATACGTATTGTTAATGTCTCTAATGCCGATTCTCCATCCTCCGAAGCGGTTCCAGCCCTTCATTTCAACTACCCCGTAACAGGTGGATCTGACAGGAAGGCCGTAATGGGCAAAGATATCCGTGCCTTCATGAATCCGTCTCCCCCCGAAGCCCCGGGCATCTCCCCACGTGCTGCGATAGCTGTAATCGGTTCTGATCGGAAGCGGAAACGCATGCTCGCCTAGATCAATATGGCCGTAGGCTTTAAACAGCTTCATGAATTCAGATATGATCCCCACTGTCTGATCACGCCGGTAATAATCCCAAAGCCCAATGCGGATGTTGTCCTCATCTGTGCCATACGACAGCAAGTATTGGCTGAACGTATACAAAATATCTTCATCATTGCTGACCTCGGCTTTCCCGTCTCCGTCACCATCCATTCCGATTCCGTCAAACACTTTAATGCTTAACGGCGCATCGTCTTTCGGATTCGGGTTTTCAGGCCCGCTCCAAATTTCATCCGGTATATAGATGCTGATGATTCCCGCTTTGTCAGGCAGATCTTTTCGGTTGCTCCGCACATTTTCCTCGTATTGATCTACAGCGGCGAGCGCATACCAAGGAATCTGCGTCACAGCCTCGACTTTATGATATAATTCCATCCGTTTCGACAGCACTGGATCTGAAAGCTCTTTTCCAGACGCATAAGGCTCAAGCGCAAACAAAAGGAGAAGAAGAGCGGTTAACAAAACTTTCACAAAATAATCTCCTTTCATATTGAATACACATAGTTTGCGGCAAGCCGGCTTAAAAATGTCAGTAATCATCTTCCCTTGTCGAGAAATTTTTCCTATGTTAAAGTGTCTAGAGAAAAGACTTTCTTTAGTTAGAAAAACATTATTTTTGTTGCAGAAATACCTTTCTCGTTTTCAGAATGTTTCGTGTCAGAAATTGAGTATATTGGATATTGGAGATGATGGGAATTGGCAAAGAAAGACGAACACCTCAGAAAGCCCGAATGGCTCAAAATCAAATTAAATACAAATGAAAACTATACAGGCCTCAAAAAACTCATGCGGGAAAACAACCTGCATACCGTATGCGAAGAAGCAAAATGTCCGAATATTCATGAATGCTGGGCGGTCAGACGTACAGCGACATTTATGATTTTAGGTTCTGTTTGTACAAGAGCATGCCGTTTCTGTGCTGTCAAAACGGGCCTTCCGACTGAGCTTGATCTGCAAGAGCCGGAACGCGTAGCGGATTCTGTCGCGCTTATGAATCTGAAACACGCGGTCATTACGGCTGTTGCGCGTGACGACCAGAAAGACGGCGGAGCAGGCATTTTCGCGGAAACTGTCCGTGCGATCCGCAGAAAAAGCCCGTTCACAACAATTGAGGTGCTGCCGTCTGATATGGGCGGAAATTATGATAACCTGAAAACCTTAATGGATACACGTCCAGACATCCTGAATCACAATATCGAAACGGTTCGCCGCTTGACGCCAAGAGTTCGCGCGCGTGCGACGTACGACCGTTCGTTGGAATTTTTGCGCCGTGCGAAAGAAATGCAGCCTGACATTCCGACAAAATCAAGCATCATGATCGGACTCGGCGAAACGAAAGAAGAGATTATTGAAGTCATGGACGACCTCTTGGCAAACAACGTGGATATTATGGCAATCGGCCAATATTTGCAGCCGACAAAGAAACACTTAAAAGTCCAAAAATACTATCACCCTGATGAATTTGCAGAATTAAAGGAAATCGCAATGCAAAAAGGCTTCAGCCACTGCGAAGCCGGTCCGCTTGTCCGTTCATCTTACCATGCGGATGAACAGGTGAACGAAGCATCTAAAAAGCGTCAAGCACAAGCATAATGCCAAAACGCCAGATCATCTGGCGTTTTTGTCATTCCTATCGATTTTCATGTCCTGACGGGTTTCTCCGTTGGCATTTTCATTCTCTGAGACAGGGCTTCCTTGAGGGGAGGTTTTCATTTCTTGAATCGTCCCCGACATGATCTCTCTAATATCCCTTGAACCGGAACCGAGATTGCTGTAATTTTCGATGGATTGCATATGGTTTGGATTATCAGAAATATAGACATGATAGTATCGCGGTATCACAGAAGCCGCCGTTTTCTTCACCTGATCGGCGGTCAGCCCGCGGTTTTTGGAATCGGTTTTGTACACGACAAGCGCTTCTCGATCGGTCACCAGTGTGGCAGCATCTTGAATATGAGGGAGCTGAACCGTTAAACTTGATATGATGTGAGCGGTTTCTTCCCGATTCATCACCGGTGCTTCCTGCTGTTCGCCGTCAAATTGTTCTTTTTGATAACGGACATAGCCAAATTGTTCGTTCTCATCATGCCGGTTAAAAGCCTCGTTGCGGTCAGACACATGAATGGGCCTGGTTTGATTCCGCGTCTGGTTTTGGACATTTTGCTCGGCATTATCTAATCCTGCGCCTCCGCATCCGGATAAAAGACCGGCCAACAGGCAGAGGCTGACAGCGGTTGGTTTCATTTATAAATCCCTCCTTATGTGTAGGGTAGCCAAATCGCATGATTTATTCTTTAGCAATTGATGGGGACGGGGCAATGAATTATGATAGGAATGAGTGAAAAAGAGGTGAGATCATGATTCTTATTCAAAATGCCGAATTTGAATTGGTGCACAATTTCAAAGACGGCTTCAACGAAGAGGCTTTTAAAGCCCGCTACTCCGATATTTTAAATAAATACGATTATATTGTGGGAGACTGGGGATACGGTCAGCTTAGGCTCAAGGGCTTCTTTGACGACCAGAATCAAAAGGCAACCTTCGAAACGAAAATCAGTACATTAGATGAATACATTTACGAATACTGCAATTTCGGCTGTGCGTATTTTGTCTTGAAACGGATCAGAAAATAAACATACACAAAGGGGATGCTGTCATGTATTTTGTTGACAGAAACAAGATCGAGCAAACACTTGGGTTCTTTGAGCACCAGCTGGCGCTTTTTAACTCACAAACAGACTGGCAGTCTGAAATCGGAGGACTGGCGCTTCAGCGTATAGGCCATTTGCTAATCGAATGCATTCTGGATACAGGCAATGACATGATTGACGGTTTTATTATGCGGGACCCGGGCAGCTATGATGACATTATGGACATACTTGTTGATGAAAAAGTTGTCACAGAACAAGAGGGAACTGAGCTCAAAAAATTGATCGCCTACCGCAAAACATTGGTTCAGCAGTACCTGCTCGCTGACAGCGCCGAGCTTTACAGGCTGATTACGGCACATCAGACAGCTCTGCAAGACTTCCCGCAACGAATCAGAAGCTACTTGGAAACAGAGCTTGGTCCTGTTTCCGCGTTTAAATAACAACTGGAGTGTTGGAAATGAAAACATATAAAGGGTATTTAATTGATTTAGACGGAACAATGTACAATGGCACGGAAAAAATCGAGGAAGCGTGTGAATTTGTCAGAACGCTGAAAGATCGCGGCGTTCCTTATCTTTTCGTGACAAACAACTCTTCGCGCACACCGAAGCAGGTGGCGGACAAGCTTATGTCTTTTGATATTCCGGCAACAGAAGAGCAGGTCTTTACGACAAGCATGGCGACTGCCCAGCATATTGCCCAGCAGAAAAAAGACGCGTCTGTGTATGTGATCGGGGAAGAAGGCATCCGCCAGGCGATTGAAGAAAACGGCCTGACGTTTGGCGAGGAAAACGCGGATTTTGTCGTTGTTGGTATTGACCGGTCCATTACATACGAAAAATTTGCTGTCGGCTGCCTTGCAATCAGAAATGGCGCCCGCTTTATTTCCACTAACGGAGATATTGCGATACCGACTGAAAGAGGCCTTCTGCCTGGAAACGGCTCACTGACATCTGTATTAACCGTATCGACAGGCGTACAGCCCGTATTTATCGGCAAGCCGGAATCAATTATTATGGAGCAGGCGATGCGCGTTCTCGGCACAGATGTGTCGGAAACACTCATGGTCGGCGACAACTACGCGACGGACATTATGGCCGGCATTAACGCCGGTATGGATACGCTGCTTGTTCACACAGGCGTAACGAAAAGAGAGCATATGACAGACGATATGGAAAAACCGACTTATGCCATTGACTCTCTGACTGAATGGATTCCATACATTTAAAAAAGGGCACCCCAAAAGGGTGCCCTTATTCTGTGTGCCGCGCGCGGTGTGCGAGCCTGCTTGAGGCCGCGGCGGAAATCGCACCGACGATGTCATCTAGAAAGGTATGGCATTCGCCGGTTGATTTATCATTCAAATGTGTAAGGATTCCGGGTTTTTCTTTGTCGATGTAGCCGTAGTTCGTAAACCCGATCGATCCGTAAATGTTCACGATGGAAAATGCCAGAACTTCATCTACTCCATATAGGCTCTCATCTGTTTCCAGCATCGTTTGCAGCGGTTCAGACAGTTTTTTCTGCTCAGCAAGAACATCCAATTCAATGCCCGTTAAAATCGCATTTTGCACCTCGCGTTTTGCGAGAACGCGATTGACGTTCAACGTGCATTCATCAATGGTTAAATCCGGATGATATTTTTTCTGCAGAAAAAAGACAAGCTCGGCAATGTCTGACACCTCAACGCCGCGCTCCTTCATCCGTGCTCTTGCTTTTGCTTCCATCTGACTGATTTGTTCGTTTTCTGACATCAGCTTCACCCAATCTTTTTTACTAGTTTATACAAAATGTTTGAGATGTTTACGACTTTTTCTTGCGCCTTCGTCGGATTAAAATATGTATTCATAATTCCGGACGTGTATGACTACGATGTGATGAGCCCTAATTCTACAGGCAGGTGATCATTGTGAAAGGTACAATAAAAGAAAAATACGGTATTCATATCAGGCAGCTTTCCATGTACCAGCACACATATCAATGCTTTCAGACGCCGAATTCATTCTTTCTGATTGTCCCCGTTTCCCAATTCTCAGATGCGGAACTGGCGGAGCTTTATTACATGAGTCAGTATTTACAAGAACAAAGTGACCCATACGTTTCGGTTTTTATCTTTACAAAAGAAGGTGAGCTAACGTTTGAACATGAAGGAAAAACGTACGCTCTGCTGAAGGCGGCACCCCCTGTTTCAAACCGGGCGTTCTCCATTGGAGCGGAGCTGGCGGAATTTCACCGAAAAGGCCGAGGGTATCCGTATGAAGTGAAGGCAGCCGGAAGAATCGGCCAGTGGAAGGATCTGTGGGGAAAACGCATTGATCAGCTGGAAGCGTTTTGGCAGCGGAAGGTTCATACCCCTCCGCACGAGCCATTCGATAAAAAAATGATCGAGTCATTTCCATATTATTTAGGTCTGTCAGAAAACGCGATACAATATTTAGTGGACACTGAGCTGGATGACAAGCCCCAAGCCGCTGATTCAGGAACGATATGCCATCAGCGGATGGAAAGACATACATGGTCATCCGAATCCTTGCTTAGGATTCCGGCGGATTGGGTTTTTGACCACGCCTCACGCGATTTGGCTGAATATATGCGACATACGTTTTTGCATCACAGACAGGATTTTAATCAGCAGGGCTTTCTCTTTTTACAGGAATACGGGCAGGTCACGCCGCTGTCTTCGTTTTCGAAACGTCTTCTGTACAGCCGCCTGCTCTTCCCGCTTCATTATTTTGAAATCGTGGAGAGCTACTACATGTCGTCAGAATCAGAAAAGCATTATTATGAAGAGCAGCTTGACTTCATTCTTAGCGACTGCGGCCGCTATGAGCAATTTCTCAATACAGCGCAGGAATTCATGAATATGCGGGCGCAGAAACCATTTGTTCCCCGCGTGAGCTGGCTCGGCAAAGGCAGCCCAGGGTGAGGAGAAAATCTGACAAAAATAATTAGAAAATAAAGAATCTTGTCATATCAATGTGTTAAGCGTTTACATTCGTAAAATTCAGCCGATTGCTGTCTTGTCAAAACAGGAGAGGGCTTATATAATGTTTGTAACTTATATGTCTGTGTTGAGTTAACAATTGTCTTTTTCAAGAGGACAATCAATAGAAAGGTGGAGTTTTTTTGAAAGCGATTCGTGTAGGGCTTTTAGGTTTAGGTACCGTCGGAAGCGGTGTCGTTAAAATTATTCAAGACCATCAGGATAAGCTGATGCATCAGGTCGGCTGTCCGGTTACGATAAAAAAAGTGCTTGTAAAAGATCTAGAGAAAAAGAGAGAAGTAGATTTGCCAAAGGAAGTGCTCACGACCGAAGTGTATGATGTCATCGATGATCCAGATGTTGATGTCGTCATCGAGGTGATCGGCGGAGTTGAACAGACAAAACAATATTTGCTCGACGCGCTGAGATCGAAAAAGCATGTTGTCACAGCAAACAAGGATTTAATGGCTGTGTACGGCTCTGAGCTGCTTGCGGAAGCGAAGGAAAATGGCTGTGATATCTACTTTGAAGCCAGTGTTGCCGGCGGGATTCCGATTCTGCGTACGTTAGAGGAAGGTCTCTCATCAGACCGGATTACAAAAATGATGGGGATTGTGAACGGAACAACGAACTTTATCTTAACAAAAATGATTAAAGAAAAAAGCCCTTACGAGGAAGTGCTCAAGGAAGCGCAGGATCTCGGCTTTGCCGAAGCTGATCCGACTTCAGACGTGGAAGGGCTTGACGCCGCACGGAAAATGGCGATATTGGCGCGCCTCGGCTTCTCAATGAACGTGGATCTGGAAGACGTCAAAGTAAAGGGGATCTCCCAAATTACAGACGAGGACATCAGCTTCAGCAAACGCCTCGGCTATACGATGAAGCTGATCGGGATTGCTCAGCGTGACGGCAGCAAAATTGAAGTCAGTGTTCAGCCGACACTGCTTCCTGACCACCACCCGCTTTCTGCTGTTCATAATGAATTTAACGCCGTTTATGTATACGGCGAGGCTGTCGGTGAGACGATGTTCTACGGACCGGGAGCCGGAAGCATGCCGACTGCGACCTCTGTTGTTTCTGACCTTGTCGCTGTCATGAAAAATATGCGCCTTGGCGTAACCGGCAACAGCTTTGTTGGGCCGCAATATGAGAAAAATATGAAATCGCCGTCTGACATTTACGCACAGCAGTTTTTAAGAATTCATGTAAAAGATGAGGTCGGTTCATTCTCGAAAATTACGTCTGTGTTCTCAGAACGGGGCGTGAGCTTTGAAAAGATCCTTCAGCTGCCGATTAAAGGCCATGATGAGTTGGCAGAAATCGTGATTGTGACACACCATACATCTGAAGCTGATTTCAGTGATATCCTGCAAAACCTAAATGATTTGGAAGTCGTTCAAGAAGTCAAAAGCACATATCGTGTAGAAGGGAACGGTTGGAGCTAATGTGGAAAGGACTTATCCATCAATATAAAGATTTTTTACCTGTAACAGATCAAACACCGGCGCTTACTTTACATGAAGGAAACACACCTCTTATTCACCTGCCGAAGCTGTCTGAGCAGCTCGGAATTGAACTTCATGTCAAAACAGAAGGCGTCAATCCTACGGGATCATTTAAAGATCGCGGAATGGTCATGGCTGTGGCGAAAGCAAAAGAAGAAGGCAACGACACGATTATGTGCGCGTCAACAGGAAACACTTCCGCTGCTGCGGCGGCTTATGCAGCCCGCGCTAACATGAAATGCATCGTCATCATCCCGAACGGCAAAATCGCATTTGGTAAACTCGCTCAGGCTGTCATGTACGGAGCCGAGATTATTGCAATTGACGGAAACTTTGACGATGCGCTTAAAATTGTCCGTTCCATCTGTGAGAAATCACCGATTGCCCTTGTCAACTCAGTTAACCCTTACCGCATAGAAGGCCAAAAAACAGCTGCCTTCGAAGTGTGCGAGCAGCTGGGAGAAGCGCCGGATGTGTTAGCGATCCCGGTCGGAAACGCGGGAAACATCACTGCGTACTGGAAGGGCTTCAAGGAATATCATAAGAAAAACGGCACAGGCCTTCCGAAAATGCGCGGCTTTGAAGCGGAAGGCGCGGCAGCAATCGTGCGCAATGAAGTAATTGAAAATCCCGAAACAATAGCAACGGCCATTCGTATCGGAAACCCGGCAAGCTGGGACAAAGCTGTAAAAGCAGCTGAGGAATCCAATGGGAAAATTGACGAAGTCACTGATGATGAAATTCTTCACGCGTATCAGTTGATCGCCCGTGAAGAAGGCGTGTTTGCAGAACCGGGTTCTTGCGCGTCTATCGCAGGAGTGCTGAAACAGGTGAAATCCGGAGAAATACCGAAAGGCAGCAAGGTCGTTGCTGTGTTAACAGGAAACGGACTGAAAGATCCGAACACAGCGGTCGACATTTCGGAAATCAAGCCTGTCACATTGCCGACTGATGAAGACAGCATCCTTGAATATGTAAAAGGAGCGGCCCGTGTATGAACGAAGCCGACATGCTGTTCACTGTCACTGTTCCCGGAAGCACGGCTAACCTAGGCCCCGGCTTTGATTCAGTCGGAATGGCGCTCAGCAGATATTTGAAGCTGACCGTCTTTGAAAGCGACAAATGGTCTTTTGAAGCTGAAACAGAAACAGTCGCCGGAATTCCGGCGGGTACAGATAATATGATCTATCAAGTGGCAAAACGGACAGCAGATTTGTACGGCAAAGAAATGCCGCCTGTCCATGTGAAGGTGTGGAGCGACATTCCGCTCGCACGCGGCCTTGGCAGCAGCGCCGCGGCGATTGTAGCGGCCATTGAACTGGCTGATGAATTATGCAGCTTAAAGCTGTCTGAAGCGGACAAGCTGCATTTAGCCAGTCTTGAAGAAGGACATCCGGACAATGCGGGCGCTTCTCTCGTTGGCGGACTTGTCATTGGCCTGCATGAAGAAGACGAGACACAAATGATCCGCGTCCCGGATGCTGACATTGACGTTGTCGTTGTCATTCCTTTTTACGAGGTGCTGACAAGAGACGCAAGAGACGTGCTTCCGAAAGAGTTTCCATATGCCGACGCCGTAAAAGCTAGCGCCGTCAGCAATATACTCATCGCTGCGATCATGTCCAAGGATTGGTCGCTCGTCGGGAAAATCATGAAGAAGGATATGTTTCATCAGCCGTACCGGGCGATGCTTGTCCCTGAGTTGTCCAAGGTAGAACATGTCGCCGAGATGAAGGGCGCCTATGGAACGGCTCTCAGCGGGGCAGGCCCGACAATTCTCGTCATGACTGAAAAAGGAAAGGGAGAAGAGCTGAAAGAACAGCTCGCGCTTCATTTCCCTCATTGTGAAGTTGACGCTTTGACCGTTCCGAAAGAGGGAAGTATAATAGAGCGAAATCCTTTATATCAAGTAAAAAGTGTATAGATCATGCCAAGCGTTCCTCAGCGTCAGCGGAGGGCGCTTTTTTTCTGATGGAGATAAAGGAGTTTTTATTTAGAAAAACGAAATACTTGTAAAAAGGAGGAGATGAAAATGAAAAAGCTGATAACCGCAGAAGACATCACAGCGATTGTCTCTGTGACCGATCCTCAATATGCCCCAGACGGCAGCCGTGCCGCATATGTGAAGTCACAAGTGAACCAAGAGAAAGATTCGTATACATCAAATATATGGATCTATGAAACGAAAACGGGCAGATCTGTTCCTTGGACACACGGAAAAAAGCGGAGCACTGCCCCAAGATGGTCTCCGGACGGGCGCACGCTTGCCTTTATATCTGATCGTGAAGGCGATGCGGCACAGCTGTATATCATGAGCGCTGAAGGCGGAGAAGCGAGAAAACTGACTGATATCCCGTATGGCGTGTCAAAACCAATATGGTCCCCGGATGGCGAATCGGTGCTTGTCACTGTCAGTTTGGGAGAGGGGGAAAGTATTGATGACCAAGAGAAAACGGAGCCGGACAGCTTTGAACCCATTGAAGTGCAGGGTCTATCCTATAAAAGGGACGGCAAAGGGCTGACGAGAGGTGCGTATGCCCAGCTTGTGCTTGTCAGCGTGAAGTCTGGTAAGGTGAAGCAGCTGACAAATCACAAAGCCGATCATGGCGACCCTGCTTTTTCTTCTGATGGCAAATGGCTTATTTTCTCAGCTAATTTGACTGAGACGGATGATGCCAGCAAGCCGCATGATGTTTATATCATGTCGCTGGAGTCTGGAGATCTTAAACAGATTACACCTCATCGCGGCTCATTCGGACCAAGCTCATTTTCACCGGACGGAAGGTATCTTGCTTTGCTTGGGCATGAAAAGGAATATCATAATGCAACGCTCGAAAAGGCGTGGCTCTATGATATCGAACAAGACCGCCTCACATGTCTGACTGAGATGCTGGACGTTCATTTAGCGGATGCGCTGATTGGAGATTCATTGATCGGAGGTGCCGAACAGCACCCGGTTTGGACGAAAGACTGCCAAGGGTTTTATGTTATCGGCACAGATCAAGGCAGCACGGGAATCTATTATATTTCGATTGAAGGCCTTGTGTATCCGATTCGTCTCGAAAAAGAGTACATCAATAGCTTTTCCATTTCACCTGACGAACAACACTTTATTGCCAGTGTGACAAAGCCGGACAGACCGAGCGAGCTATACAGCATCCCGCTTGGGCAGGAAGAGAAACGGCTGACTGGCGCGAATGACAAGTTTGTCGGCGAGCATGCGATTTCAATACCTGAAGATATTCAATTTGTCACAGAAGACGGCGTGACGGTGAACGGCTGGCTGATGAAGCCTGCACAGGCGGAAGATGAGACATCATACCCTCTTATTCTCAACATACACGGCGGACCGCACATGATGTATGGGAATACATATTTTCATGAATTTCAAGTGCTGGCGGCGAAAGGGTACGCGGTAGTTTATATCAATCCGAGAGGAAGCCACGGCTACGGGCAGGAATTTGTGAATGCCGTCAGAGGAGATTATGGAGGAAAGGATTATGAGGATGTGATGCAGGCTGTGGACGAGGCTATCAAACGAGATCCGCAGATTGATCCGAAGCGGCTCGGTGTCACGGGAGGAAGCTACGGAGGCTTTATGACCAACTGGATCGTAGGGCAGACGAACCGCTTTAAAGCTGCCGTCACCCAGCGCTCCATATCAAATTGGATCAGCTTTCACGGCGTCAGTGATATCGGCTACTTCTTCACAGACTGGCAGCTTGAGCATGACGTGTTTGAAGACACAGAAAAGCTCTGGGACCGTTCCCCTATAAAGTACGCAGCAAATGTCGAGACACCGCTTTTGATTCTGCATGGCGAGCGAGATGACCGGTGCCCGATCGAGCAGGCTGAGCAGCTATTTATTGCCTTAAAAAAAATGGGCAAGGAAACCATGTTCGTCCGTTTTCCGAAAGCATCGCACAATTTGTCACGCAGCGGTCACCCGGGACAGCGGATCAAGCGCCTGAATTATATCAGCTCATGGTATGATCAATATCTCTAAAAAAAAAGCCAGGCTGATGGAAATATCAGCCTGGCTGCTTTATTAAAAGACTTGTTCTACTTCAACGACACCCGGCACTTCTTCAAGAAGAGCGCGTTCAATTCCGGCTTTCAGCGTAATTGTTGAACTTGGGCAGCTGCCGCATGCGCCTAGAAGACGAAGCTTTACGATACCTTCATCTACGTCTACAAGCTCACAGTCACCGCCGTCACGAAGTAAAAACGGACGAAGTTTGTCCAGTACTTCCTGCACCTGTTCTTTCATTTCAACTTCAGTCATGACATTCGCTCCTTTCGTCGTCATAAAACCATTATATTCAGTGTAACAATAAAAATCTATTGTTTGGTTTGCAAAGTTGCTTTCCCTATTATAGCACATTCAGACTTGAACACAAAAACGGTTTTTTTCTATAAAAATGTCTCTTGGCTCTGTATACTGAATAGAAAGGAGAAGGAGGGTTTATCAGTGACAAAACCAGTCATGCTCAGCGTGTACGGGGCAGAAACCATTTGTGCAAGCTGTGTCAATATGCCGACGACCAAGGATACATACGAATGGCTTGAGGCAGCGCTGAAAAGAAAATATCCAAATCAGCCTTTTATGATGCAATACATCGATATTCATGAGCCGCCTGACAATGAACATGCGAAAGAGCTTGCGGAGAAAATCAGAAATGACGAGTATTTTTATCCGCTTGTGCTCGTAGAAGACAAAATTGTCGGTGAAGGCAATCCGAAATTAAAAGACGTTTATGAGGAAATGGAGAAGCATGGGTATGCAGAAAACCGCTGATATGATCAGCGGTTCTTCTCTATCATTAACCGTTATGGTGTTTGTACATCCACAGCAAGCCGGATTTCAGCATACGCGGAACACGGCCGATCAGCGGGCGGTCAGCAACAAGACCGAAGCCGGCTTTTTTACCGAGTGAACCGAGAACGCCTTTCAGCTTGAACTGCGGCATTGATTCTGGAAGGGCTTCTCCATTCCAGCGTTTTTGCAAGATTTGGACAATCTGTTCTGCTTGAGCCTCTGCCAGCTGGGCGCTCGGTGCATGAGGAAGGCTGGCGCAATCGCCGACTACGTACAGATGTTCATCACCAGGAATATTGTGATGAGGCGTTAATACGATACGCCCTTGTGCGTCCTTCTCCACATCTAAGTCTCTGACGACTTTGTTGGGCTGGATGCCGGCTGTCCATACAATGGCATCTGCAGAAATCGGATCATCGTGGTTATACACAATGCCTTCTTCTACTTTAGTGATATTTGCCCTATTAATGATGCGGACACCGTGCTCTTCGAACCATTTTTGCACATATTTGCTCAAGCGCTCGGGAAAGCTTGATAAAATGAGATTGCCGCGGTCGAACAAAATAATGTTCAGGTCATCACGGCTTTCTCTCAATTCACTTGCAAGCTCAACGCCGCTAAGGCCCGCTCCGACAATGGCGACAGTGGCATTAGCGCTCAGGTTATTCAGCTTTTGATAGGTTTCGCGGGACTGGTCGATGGTTTGAATGCTGTAGGTGAATTCAGGCGCTCCCGGCACGTTGTGATATTTATCCTCACAGCCGAGCCCGATCACGGCGTCATCGTAAGAAATCGGTTCACGATCTTGGAACAGCACTTGTTTTTGTGCAATATCAATTGATGAGATATCACCGTATTGGACATCCAGGCGAGGGTGCTCTGGGAATGACACTCTGATATGATGGTCAGAAATTGTGCCTGCAGCAAGGGCATAATATTCTGTTTTCAAGCAGTGATAAGGATTTCTGTCAATTAACGTGATTGAAACATCATCAGGCAGCTGGTTTGGCAATAAGCGATGAAGAACACGCATGTTCCCGTAACCTCCGCCGATCAAGACCAATTTTTTCATTTGAATTCCCCTTTAATCCGAAGAGTATGATAGACACATTGAAGAAAATACGAACTATGTAAAATAACATCTAGAATTATATCGAATTTGATCTAAAATCACAATAATAGTTTCAAAATAACCTACAAATTAGCCTTAAATCACAAATTAGTAAAACGTTATTCAAGGAATGATATGTTACGATAATAAATTTTGATGAATCTGTTATCTTTGACGAATGGTAAAAAATTCGCGATAATGGACATATGTGAGGTGAAACCGCATGAATCCAATGATTGAATTTTGTGTCAGCAATCTGGCTCACGGCTCTCAGGAAGCCCGGGCGATTTTGGAGAAGGACCCAAACCTGGATGTTCTCGAATACGGCTGCTTAAGCTACTGCGGGACATGCATGGAGTCGCTTTTCGCTCTTGTAAACGGAGAAGTCGTCATGGGTGAAACGCCTGCTGAGCTTGTTGAGAATATATATACATTTATTGAAGAAAATCCAATGTTTTGAAGAAAAGGGCCTGGACAGGCCCTTTTTTATTTTGTCGTACAAAAGAACTAAGAAATGTGTAGACATCAAAAAATATTATTGTTATCGTATAAAAGATATTTTTTTAAATAAAATGTTAAGAGGTGTAGGTGTATTCATGAGTGTTCTGTGGGGACTGCTCGGCGCAGTTGCGATCATTGCTATCGCGTTTTTATTTTCAGAAAAGAAAAGCAATATTAAGATAAGAACCGTCATCATTGGTTTATGCACACAGGTGGCGTTTGGATACATCGTGTTGAAATGGGAAGCGGGACGCGCTGTTTTTTTATGGTTTTCAAGCCGTGTACAGCTTCTGATTGATTATGCGAATGAAGGCATCAGTTTTATTTTTGGACCGCTTCTGAAAGTCGGTGACAGTCCGGCATTTGCATTAAGTGTACTGCCCGTTATCATTTTCTTCTCAGCACTGATCGCCGTTTTATATCATTTAAAAATCATGCAGCTCATTTTCCGTGTCATTGGCGGCGGATTGTCGAAGCTCCTTGGGACAAGCAAAACGGAATCTCTTGCAGCTGCTGCTAATATTTTTGTAGGACAATCTGAATCTCCGTTAGTGATCAGACCCCTTATTGCAGGGCTGACGCGCTCTGAATTGTTCACGATTATGACGAGCGGTCTATCGGCTGTTGCGGGTTCAACCTTGTTTGGGTACGCGCTTCTCGGTATTCCGATTGAATACTTGCTTGCGGCCAGCTTTATGGCTGCTCCCGCGGGTCTTGTCTTCGGTAAATTGATTATACCCGAAACGGAAAAGCCCCAAACCGTAAAAAGCGATTTCAAAATGGATGAAGGCGAAGGCGCAGCCAATGTCATTGACGCAGCTGCAAAGGGAGCGTCAACAGGCCTGCAAATTGCTTTAAACGTTGGAGCGATGCTGCTTGCGTTCGTTGCATTAATCGCCGTGGTAAACGGTATTCTTGGCGGAGTTTTCAGCTTGTTCGGCTTAAAAGGCGTCACGTTAGAATCTATCCTCGGCTATGTGTTTTCTCCAATCGCCTTTTTGATTGGCGTGCCTTGGCATGAAGCGTTGCAGGCAGGAAGCTATATCGGCCAGAAATTGGTGCTGAATGAGTTTGTTGCTTATTCTAACTTCGGTCCGCACATCGGCGAGTTTTCTAAGAAAACCGCTACCATTATCAGTTTCGCATTATGCGGATTCGCCAATTTTTCATCAATTGCGATTATGCTCGGTACACTTGGCGGTTTAGCGCCGAGCCGCCGTTCAGATATCGCACGCCTAGGCTTGAAGGCTGTTCTAGCGGGAACATTAGCCAATCTGCTCAGCGCAGCCATTGCCGGCATGTTTATATAAACGATAAAAGCTCCTTGCGTCAGTGCAAGGAGCTTTTATGTATGAAAAACGGGGGATAATTGTATTGTGTCCGTTTATAATAGCTTTTATACTAAGTAAAAGAAAAAAAGTTGGAGGCACCTATGAACTCATTTCGATTTACCAAAATGCACGGCCTGGGAAACAGCTATATCTATGTGAATCAATTTGAAGAACAGCTGCCGGAAGAAAAACTGTCTGAGATTGCCGTTCAGGTTTCTTCTGTTTATACTGGGATCGGTTCTGACGGAATGATCCTGATATGCCCTTCAGATCAAGCGCCTGTCAAAATGCGGATTTTTAATAATGATGGGTCTGAAGGGAAAAACTGCGGCAACGGCCTGCGCTGCGTCGCAAAATACGCGTATGAGCATAAGCTGGTTGAGGAAACATCTTTTCTGATTGAAACCCTCTCCGGGCTTGTGAAAGCGGAGGTTCAAGCTGAAAACGGGAAAGTGAATGTGGTCACTGTCGATATGGGCGAACCGCGCCTGACAAAAGCCGAGCTTCCAATGCTTGGCGGCGGGGAAGAGCACACGATCAATGAAACGATGACGTTTGGTGAAGCCGAACTAACAGGCACTGCTGTTTCAATGGGAAATCCGCATATCGTTTTTCCGATCGCTGACATTGAACAGGCACCCCTGACGACACTGGGACCGGTGATTGAGAAAGATCCGAGATTTCCGGAAGGCATCAATGTGGAATTCGTCGAAACCGTGAATGAACATGAACTGCATTTCCGCGTCTGGGAACGGGGATCAGGCATTACTCAGGCATGCGGGACAGGAGCGTGTGCAGCGGCGGTCGCATCAGTGTTAAACGGCGTATCAAAACGAAATCAAGACATCACGGTGCATTTAGCAGGCGGAGACTTGGTGATTAACTGGAAGGACAACGGCCATGTGATGATGACAGGGCCGGCTGAGACCGTTTGTGAAGGTGTCTATTTTTTGTAAAACACCTTGTTTGAGAATATAACCGATCATGTTTATAATAAAAGACAGCATCCGGTTTTTAAAAGGAGGTTCACAAAGATGAGCAACCCGGTAACAATTACAGAAGCAGCAGCTTTGCATATAAAAGAAATGATGAAAGAGCATGAAGAAGAAAACGCGTTTCTGCGTGTCGGCGTCAAAGGCGGCGGCTGCAGCGGCCTTTCTTACGGCATGGGCTTTGAGCATGAAAAGGGCGAAAAAGACAGTATGTTTGATCAGCACGGCATCACGGTTCTTGTTGACAAAGAAAGCCTTGATATCATGAACGGCACCGTGATTGACTATAAACAATCCATGCTCGGCGGCGGCTTCACCATCGACAATCCAAACGCCATCGCCTCATGCGGCTGCGGTTCTTCTTTTAGAACAGCAACGAATGCAGGTAAGCCTGAAGAGTGCTAGGTGCCCCGATATTTCGAGATATGAATCAATCATCACACCAGTTTCGGAGGATTGCGTGATTGCGTCCCACGAATAACCGTTAGATTGTTCATGACGCTTTTCTTAGCGATAAATCATCGTTAAGGGAGGCGTTTTTATTATGGCTTAAATAGACAAAATTCACTTTACGCGACCTCCTTCATCTTCATTTATATTGTAAATGCAACAAAGTTGAGTTATATTTGATGTACGGTATTTTTATTGCATTTACAACAAAAAATACATTTGAGGAGTTGATGGTGAGGGAGATTCTTTGTGAAATTGGAGTGGCAGCAAGGGCCGTATCTGAACCTTGTCCGAATATGTACAAACCCAGGAATCTTTAAGAAAAGTTAGCCGAAAGGATAAAAGTAGATCGAACAAAAAACATTTTCCAACAGAGAAAGGAAAATGTATTTCCATTTATAAAAAGAAAAAGTATAGAAAAGGACTAGAAATTTAGGAAAAACACGAGAAATTATTGATTATATAAAGGAGCGACATATTTAAATGACCATAAATATAAAAAAGTGCAGCCAAGAAGACTTAAAAATACTTCAAGAAATTAGTATTGAAACATTCAACGATACATTTAAAGACCAGAATTCACCTGAAAATATGAAAGCCTATTTGGAAAGTGCATTTAACGCTAAACAGTTGGAAAAGGAATTATCCAATACTTCTTCGCAGTTCTTTTTTGTTTATTTTAATCATGAAGTCGCTGGATATTTAAAGATCAACACCGATAATGCTCAGTCTGAAGAAATGGGTAAAGAATCACTTGAAATAGAGAGGATTTATATAAAGAACAAATTTCAAAAACATGGGCTTGGCAAACATCTATTAAACAAAGCTATGGAAATTGCCTTGCAACGTAATAAAAAGAAAGTCTGGCTGGGTGTATGGGAAAAAAATGAAAATGCCATTGCTTTTTATAAGAAAATGGGGTTTGTTCAAATTGGAGCCCACTCTTTTTATATGGGCGATGAAGAACAAATAGACTATATCATGACCAAAACACTCCTATAACTTGTTGAAAAGGGGGATTAACATATATATTCCAAAGTATTATAAGGTCACAAATGTTGATGAAATTGTTGATTTTGTTCAAAATAACTCTTTTGGCACGATTGTCACAACAAAACAAGGGAAACCAATTGCCACTCATTTGCCCTTAGGATTCAATAAAAAAGGTGATGATTGCTATATTACTGGGCATATGGCTTATGGAAATCCTCAGTGGAGAACATTTGCAGCATGTGAAGATGTGCTCGTGATGTTTCAGGGACCGCACGCTTATATTTCTTCTTCTTGGTATTCCCGCGAAAATGTTCCGACGTGGAATTATCAGGCTGTCCACATGTATGGTAAAGCAAGCATTTTAGAGAAAGATGAATTAATTGAAGAATTAACAATAATGTTGGAAAAATACGAAAAACATCGAGAAAATCCAGTTTTATGGGATAAACTTTCTCCAACACTTTTAGAAAGTGAATTGAAAGGTATAGTTGGATTTAAGATTAAGGTAGGAGACATTCAGGCGGCATATAAATTAAGCCAGAACCGAGATGAAACGGATTATACGAACATCATTAAAGAATTACAAAATGAAGGAAATCTAAATTCAAAACAAATGGCAGAATTGATGGGAAAGAGATTCAAAAAGCAAATATAAACCCACTTTTATGAAACCCTCCGTATGCCAGTGGGCCTGAAGGTGCTAATAACAGAAAACGCCAAGTCAAGCGGCAAACCGCTGACTTGGCGTTTTATTATTATTAATATTTATCTCCATTAAAAATCGAATTCTTCACAATCACATAATCCACATTTCGGATCGCATCAAGCTTTGTTCCGCCTGCATAAGAAATAGAAGATTGCAGATCCTGTTCCATTTCAATCAGCGTATCCTTAATTGAGCCTTTATGCGCCACGTGCATTTTTTTGCCTTCTACATTTTTCTTTTCGCCTTTTTGGTATTCAGAGGCTGAGCCGAAGTACTCTTTGTAGAGCTTTCCGTCTTTTTCGATCGTTTGGCCTGGTGATTCTTCGTGTCCGGCGAATAGTGAACCGATCATGACCATCGTTGCGCCAAATCTGATTGATTTTGCGATGTCGCCATGTGTACGGATGCCGCCATCCGCGATAATCGGTTTGCTGGCTGCTTTGGCACACCAGCGTAGCGCCGCTAATTGCCAGCCGCCTGTGCCGAAGCCGGTTTTGATTTTCGTAATACATACTTTTCCCGGTCCGATGCCGACTTTAGTGGCATCCGCTCCCGCATTTTCAAGTTCTCTGACCGCTTCCGGCGTTCCGACATTGCCAGCAATAACAAAGCTGTCCGGCAAATGTTTTTTAAGGTGCTGGATCATTTCAATGACAGCATTTGAGTGCCCGTGAGCAATGTCAATTGTCACGTATTCAGGAGTCAGATTTTCTTCTGCCAGCTGGCGGACAAATTCATACTCCTCATCTTTGACGCCCACGCTGATAGAAGAGAATAACCCGCGTGCGTTCATATCTTTAATAAAATCAATCCGTTTTTCAGGTTCAAATCGGTGCATCACATAAAAGTAGCCATTTTCGGCTAATGAAATCGCTAGTTTTTCATCTATAATCGTCTGCATATTGGCAGGGACGACGGGCAATTTAAATGTACGTCCGCCTAAACGTACGGATGTATCACATTCTGAACGGCTATTTACAATGCATTTTGCAGGAATTAGCTGAATATCTTCGTAATCAAATACATTTTCCATCATTTTCACTCCTAAAAACGAATATTTAAAATGATATTATATGAAATGTTCGCCTTCTATAATGTACTCTGTTTTATTTAGGATGTCAAACATTATTATTTGCTGGCACGTATGTACAAGTGCCGAAGCTTGTCATGCTCAGTGAGTTTGGGTATCATAGTCTTAACGAAAAGTCTTAGAGAGCGGATCAAAACGCGAATGATATACGTTCAGCAAAGCTTGGTCGTTCAGCACCAGGCTTTCTTTATGACATGGACATGTGAAAGGAGCGAATGAGATGACGCAAAATGAAGAAAAAACACCGAAATCCCAAAAGATCCAAGACCGCATTATTATGGCAATGATCTGGATCGTCGCAGCCCTTGTGATTGCGCTGGTTCTTGGAACTGCGATGAATTATATAAATATCTTCAAATAAAAAAAGGAGCTGTGTCGTTGACACAAACTCCTTTTTTTATTATTTATTTTCAAAAAGACTTGTTGAGTGAAGAGGCTGTACGCGGGCTTTCGGATCCATGTAAGCTTTGGCGTTGTTCACTGCTGTCGGCGCCTCGCCGAAGCCGCTGGCAATCAGGTTGACTTTTCCTTCATATGTGCAAATGTCACCTGCTGCAAAGAAGCCTTCGATGTTTGTTTCCATTGTTGATTTCACGACAATGGAATTTTTCTCGATGTCCAGACCCCAGTTTTTGATCGGTCCAAGAGATGAAACGAAACCGTAGTTGACGATTAAGTCATCGATTTCTAAAATCTCTTTGCGATCGCCTTTCACTTCTTCAAGCACAAGCTGTTCAATTTTGTCTTCCCCGATCAGCTCCGCAGGGACGAATGGTGTCAGGACATTAACCTTCGACGCATGAAGGTTTTCCACACTGTGCTCGTGCGCGCGGAACTTATCGCGGCGGTGAATGATGGATACTTCTTTTGCGATTGGTTCAAGCATAAGCGCCCAGTCAACTGCTGAATCTCCACCGCCAAGGATCGCAACGCGTCTGCCGGCGAATTTTTGCAAATCGTCAACGAAGTAGTGAAGGTTTTTGCCTTCATACTGCTCGGCATTTTCAAGTTCCAGCTTTCTCGGTTTGAATGCGCCGTTTCCTGCAGTAATGATGACTGTTTTAGAGTAGTGGGTTTCTTCATTTGTCACGAGCTTAAACACGCCGTCCGCTTGTTTCTCAACAGATTCAACCGCTTGCTCCAGACAAATGGTTTGGTCGAATTTCGCCATTTGCTCTTTTAGGTTATTGATAAGTTCTTGTGCGCGGATTTTCGGGAAGCCCGCTACATCGTATATATATTTCTCAGGGTAAAGGGCGCTAAGCTGTCCGCCGAGCTGAGGCAGGCTTTCGATAATTTTGACGCTTGCCTGTCTCATGCCTCCGTAAAAAGCGGTGAATAAGCCGACCGGTCCCCCGCCTATAATTGTAATATCATAAACCTTTGTATCCTCTCGCATACGAAAATTGCCTCCTAAATGAAAATTGTTATTAATTATACCATATTGCCGTTTAAATTGACGAGTCAGCAGAAAAAATCCTAAGTGTATGGCGTGAGCATCCGTTCTTGAAAATATTTCCGCCGGCCGATACGATGATAACCAAATGAATTGATCTTTTTCTGAATGTTTCTTGGGCCAGCCGGATAAATATGATAGTAGTGCTATGCGTGAGGACTTCACAAAAAACTTTTCAATATATTTCATAAAATCCCGCCAATAAGCTGAAGCTAACACAAATGATGATTTTATTATGCGTCTAACAAAAGCAAAAAAAGAGAAGGTGGATGTGATGGCATTGAATAAGCCCAAAATCGTGATTTTAGGTGCAGGATATGGCGGATTGATGACGGTAACTAGGCTGACAAAGTTTGTCGGGCCGAATGATGCTGATATTACGCTTGTGAATAAACACAATTATCATTATGAAACGACATGGATGCATGAAGCGAGTGCGGGTACGCTCCATCATGACCGCTGCCGTTATCAGATAAAAGATGTAATCAACCAGTCGCGGGTTAATTTTGTACAGGATACCGTAAAGGCAATCAAAATAGATGAGAAAAAAGTTGTGCTTGCGAATGGAGAGCTGCAGTACGATTATTTAGTCATCGGACTCGGCGCGGTGCCCGAAACGTTCGGCATTAAAGGATTGAAAGAATATGCGTTTCCGATTGCCAACATCAACACGTCGCGCCTGCTGAGGGAACATATTGAGCTGCAGTTTGCGACTTACAATACGGAAGCGGAAAAACGGCCGGACAGGTTAACCATTGTTGTAGGCGGAGCCGGATTTACGGGGATTGAATTTCTTGGCGAGCTGGCAGCCCGCGTGCCTGAGCTCTGCAAGGAGTATGACGTTGACAGAAGCCTCGTGCGCATTATTTGTGTGGAAGCGGCACCGACCGTTTTGCCGGGATTTGATCCTGAGCTTGTCGATTATGCGGTTCATTATCTTGAGGAAAACGGAATTGAGTTTAAGATCGGAACGGCTGTGCAAGAATGTACACCGGAAGGAGTCAGAGTCGGCAAAAAAGATGAAGAACCAGAGCAGATCAAATCGCAAACCGTTGTATGGGCGGCAGGTGTCCGCGGCCATCCGATTGTGGAGGAAGCCGGTTTTGAAAATATGCGCGGCCGGGTCAAAGTGAATCCGGATCTTCGTGCACCCGGACATGACAACGTCTTTATACTCGGTGACAGCTCGCTGTTTATGAATGAGGATACAGAGCGCCCGTATCCGCCGACTGCGCAAATTGCGATGCAGCAGGGGATAACGGTTGCTAAAAACCTTGGCAGGCTCATTAAAGGCGGGGAGCTTGAGGAATTCAAGCCCGACATTAAAGGAACGGTGGCTTCTCTTGGCGAGCATAACGCGGTTGGAGTCGTTTATGGCAGAAAGCTGAAAGGCACGCCGGCTTCGTTTATGAAAAAAGTCATCGATAATCGCTCGCTGTTTTTGATCGGCGGACTCGGACTAACGCTGAAAAAGGGCAAGTTCAAGTTTTTCTAAAAACCCGCGGAAGCGGGTTTTCTTTATTAAAAAACGCCAAAATAAAAAGAGAACGAGAGGAAAACAAGTATGTTTCCGCTTACATCGAAAGATTTGTCACATGATCTGACTTTATTGTTGACAGCTCGATATGTTATATTATCAGAAAATTAAGAAAAAAGGGTGATGATCAGATGAAAACTGCAACGACAACCGCTTCGCATACATGCCCATTTTGCTCAGGGAAAGGGTATTTTCAATTGATCCTCGGCGGTTCAGAGACTTGTCCGTCTTGCCAGGGGACAGGAAAAGACAGTCATTCTTTTTCCAGCCGTTGACTTTATTTCAGCCCCCGCGTTACACTAAAAACAACGCAGGGGGTGGGATAGGTTGATTAGTCTGCCAGTCGTAATCATCTCAATTGTTTTGTTTTTTGTCTTGTTTTTTGGAATCGGTTTCTTATTAAACATGCTGCTGAGAATGTCTTGGATTATGGCTGTGATTTATCCGATTGTATGCCTTTTCATTATCAGCAAGGAAAAGCTGATCAGCTATGTCCAGTCGCCGGGAGAATCCTTTGCCGGCCTGTTTCATCGTGTCGTATCATTAGCGGCTGCCGATGTGCTGATTTTGGCCAGCGGTTTGGCTGGCGCCATCGTGTCCGGTATAGCGATCAACATGCTCAGAAAAAGAGGATATCAAATGTTTTAAATGTCGCTTTCTTCTAAAGAAAGCTTTTTTTGTGCTTTCAGCTCATTCACCATTTTGAATATTGCTCTCTCCAATTGGGAACAATGATCCGGAGGAGAGGTGAATGATGTTGAATATGATCAGACGTTTGCTGATGACCTGTTTATTTCTGCTTGCATTTGGCACGACATTTTTATCAGTGTCAGGAATCGAAGCGAAGGACTTGTCAAAATGGGTGCAGGAACATCAAGAAAAGCACTTGAAGCATGCAGGACTGACATTAAAAGCATTGCAGCAGAAAAAAACACAAACCATGTCAGCGGCCAAGGATAAAACAAAACCGTTAGAAGAAGCATTTGACTGGGACGAGTATCCGGTCCAAAGAGTAACCGCAACAGGCTACACAGCAGGAGCTGAATCGACGGGAAAGAAGCCCGGCGATCCATTATACGGGCTTACATATTCAGGTGTGAAAGTGAAACGGGATTTATACTCCACGGTTGCCGCTGATCCGTCCGTTTTCCCGATCGGCACGATTTTATTCATCCCGAACTACGGTCTCGGAGTTGTGGCCGACACGGGATCAGCGATTAAGGGAAACCGCCTTGATCTGTACTTTGAAACCGTCAAAGATGTGTACAATGAATGGGGCAAAAAAAGCCTTGATGTATATGTGATTAAAAAGGGGACGGGAAAGATCACCGAGGATGAGCTTGAGAAGCTCAATGAAACAAAGTCTTTGCAGGTGTTCAGAAATCAATATAAAACTGTGAAAGAATAAAACGCTCCAGCAACTGCTGGAGCGTTTTTTACATGAAAAAGTAAGCGAGTATCAGTGTCAGTAAAATACCTGTTAAGCCTCCGAAAAAGACCTCGATCGGCTGATGTCCGAGAAGCTCCTTCAGCTTTTTTTGCTTTTCTTTATCTTTGGCCTTCGGGAAGTCCTTTGCTTCATGTACGAAGCGGTTAAAATCAACGACAAGCTTATTGATGACTGTTGCCTGCTCACCGGCGTGACGTCTGACGCCAGTTGCGTCAAACATGGTAATGACGGCAAAAATGGCAGAAACCGCAAAGAGAGAGGAGCCTAATCCATGCTCCAAGGCTACGCCCGTAGAAAGCGCAGTGACCGCTGCGGAGTGAGAGCTCGGCATGCCGCCTGTGCTTGTGACCAGCGACCAGTCCAGTTTTCTGGACACGATAAACTGTATGGGCACTTTGATGACCTGGGCAAAAATAATCGCGGCCAGGCTTGATAATAAAGGAAAATTCGTTAAAAGTTCCATCGGCGACATCCTTTCTATTTAAAAAATCCTTCGTGTTTCAAAAGAAAAAAGCAAGTCTTAGACTGTTGTTTGATAAAATAAGTGTAATGGAAAGAATGTTTTTCCTATTATACCATTGTTCATTACAAATACCCATTACGTTAGGAGTGTAAGCCTTATGTTTTATGCGGTTCAGCAATTAGAGCATACAGAAACCCTTGTGGTCGGACTTTTTCAAAAAAGCCAGCTGACAGGCAAAGCATTGGAAATTGATGAAATGCTGGAAGGCCATCTGACACAGCTTTTGAAAGATGGTGATGTCTCTTCGAAACCGAATCAAGTATCAAAAGTATTCCCTCCGTCTTCTGCGGGTATGAAACGGATTTATTTCGTTGGTTTGGGAAGAGAATCAAATTATTCGTTTGAACAGGCGAAGGAACGGTTTGCCCATGTTTTTCAAGCCATTCATAAAGACCGAAAACAAGAAGCAGCTGTCCTGCTTGACACATTTATTGCGGAAGACGTGCCTCCAGCCGATGCCGCTCATGCTTTAGCTGAGAGCTGCCTGCTTGCTTCCTATGAGGTGCAGGATTATAAGCACAAATCAAATGAGCCGGACAAACAAATTGAAACCGTGTACGCCGTCACAGATGAAGATACACAGGAAGTGCAGGCGGGACTTCGCGTCGGCCAGGCATACGGGCAAGGGACAAATTCGGCAAGAACGCTTGTGAATATGCCCGGAAATATGCTGACAGCGACTGACCTCGCTTCTTATGCAGAGGAGCTTGCGGCTAAATATGATTTTGAGTGTGAGATATTGGAGAAGTCAGAGATGGAAGAGCTCGGCATGGGCGGAATACTTGCGGTAAACCAAGGCTCTGCCGAACCGCCGAAAATGATTGTTTTGAAGTATCAGGGCAAAAAGGATTGGGAAGACGTCGTCGGACTTGTCGGAAAAGGGATTACCTTTGACACAGGCGGCTACTCCATTAAAACGAAATCTGGAATTGTCGGCATGAAATCTGATATGGGAGGAGCAGCTGCGGTTCTCGGTGCGATGGAAACGATCGGAGAGCTTCGTCCCGAGCAAAACGTGCTGGCTGTCATTCCGTCAACCGACAACATGATCTCCGGCGGGGCGATGAAGCCTGATGATGTGATCGTATCATTAAGCGGAAAAACAATTGAAATTCTCAATACGGATGCTGAAGGAAGGCTTGTGCTTGCTGATGGCATTACATACGCGAAACAGCATGGCGCCTCAGTTCTTGTTGATGTGGCTACGCTTACCGGCGGTGTCGTTGTGGCATTAGGAACAGAAACGACCGGCGCTATGACAAATGATCAAGGCTTTTATCAGCAGGTAGCTGATGCTGCGGAAGAGTGCGGCGAGGCGATCTGGCAGCTGCCGATAACAGAGAAGGATAAAAAGCGTGTGAAAAGCAGCCAAATGGCGGATCTCAGCAATTCGCCGGGGCGCGAAGGACATGCGATTATGGCAGGAACGTTTCTTGGTGAATTTGCTGAAGCAACACCTTGGGTGCATCTTGATATTGCGGGCACTGCAACTTCCAATAAAGCAACCTGCTTCGGGCCGTCCGGGGCCACCGGTGTTATGGCCAGAACACTGGCCACACTTGCGGAACGATTTACATTGGAAGAAGATAAAAGCGAATAATGATGAATCCCTGCTGCAGTATGCGGCGGGGATTTTTTCTTCCAAAATCTTTAGTTGACTAAAGTGTATCAATTATGATACGATACGTTCGTACTTTATTTATCTACTACATTAGCAAACTAAAGGATTTTTTGGAGGGGTATCATGAATGCAGTCGTCATCGCGGTGCTGCTTATGCTTGTCTTAAGCCTGCTGCGTGTCAATATTGTTATCGCATTAATTATAGGCGCTCTGGCCGGCGGATTAACAGGCGGGCTCGGTCTTGGCGAAACGGTTAAAGCTTTTACAGACGGACTCGGCGGAAATGCCACCGTTGCAGTCAGCTATGCCATGCTTGGCGCGTTTGCTGCGGCTTTAACGAAAACGGGTCTACCAGACGCAATGGTGGAAGCCTCTGTTAAATTAATCGGAAATAAAGAAGATTCTCGCAAAAAAGCACTGTCTAAAGTTCTGATTGTGCTGATTATTTTAATTGTATCTTGTTTTTCGCAAAACGTGGTTCCGGTTCACATCGCATTTATTCCGGTGCTGATTCCGCCGCTTTTGAAAATCTTTAATGAACTTGAAATGGACCGCCGTCTGATTGCGTGTGTGATTACATTCGGTTTAACGGCGCCTTATATTTTACTGCCGGTCGGTTTCGGCCAAATCTTCCAGGGGATGCTCAAGGACAATATGGCGGATGCCGGGTTAAACGTTCCGCTTGCTGACATACCATATGCAATGATCATCCCTGTTGCAGGTATGGTTGTCGGCCTTATTTTATCAGTGATCGTATTCCGTAAACCTAAACAATACGAAACAAAAGACATCTCAGGTGCAGAGGCATCGCCTTATACGAAAAAAAGCCTGGCTATCGCGGTGCTTGCCATCTTAGTGTCACTCGGCGTCCAGCTCTACTTATCTCAGACTTTGGGAGTAGAAGGGATGATTATGGGGGCGCTGGCAGGTCTGATTATTCTGTTTGTCAGCGGTGTGATGAAGCGTGATGAAGCGGACTCACTGATTACTGATGGAATGGTCCTAATGGCCTTTATCGGTTTCGTTATGCTCGTTGCAGCCGGATTTTCAAATGTATTGACGAAAACCGGAGATGTCGAGTCACTGGTCAAAACGTCAGCTGGTTTTATCGGACACAGTCAGTCATTGGGCGCATTGCTGATGCTCATTGTCGGCTTGTTAATTACAATGGGAATCGGCTCTTCTTTTGCGACGATTCCTGTTATCACAACCATTTTTGTGCCTCTATGCATGCAGCTCGGTTTCAGCCCGATGGCAACGATTGCGATTATCGGAGCGGCTGCTGCGCTTGGCGATGCAGGTTCACCTGCAAGCGACAGTACACTTGGGCCGACTTCAGGTTTGAGTGCGGACGGCCAGCATCACCACATTTGGGACACTTGTGTACCGACATTTATATTTTATAATATTCCGCTTGTTATCTTTGGCTGGATTGCAGCGCTTGTTTTATAGGAAAAAGGCTCCCCTTTACTGGGGAGCCTTTTCTCATTATGATAAAAAAACCGTCCAATAGAACGGTTTTTACGTGGACGATATGTGATTTCGGTTAAAGCCGGTTGCTTTATGAATAGAGCGGTAGATCGCAGGGGCGATAAACGCCAGAATCACAGCCAGCGCCGTGTCTTTTACCATAAACCAAGCCATAAATCCCCAAGCCGTACCATATCTCACCGGCGTATGAATCCACAGATTCAGTGCAAGATACATATAAGTAGTCCCGATGATATACATGATGGCCGTTCCGATAAGAGAAGCAATTAGAAACCGGATTTTGCTTGGCTTAATTTTGCGTTCTAAGAACCATCCAGCTGCAAATGCTGCCGGGATGTATGAGATAATAAACCCGCCGCTTTTTCCCGCAAACGGTGCGAAGCCTGCTGAAAATTGAGCAAAAACAGGCGCTCCGGCCAATCCGACAAGTGCATATACAATCATGGCAATACCTGCTCGTTTGCTGCCGAGAAGCAAGGCTGCCAAGAGACAGAAAAACGGCTGCATCGACAGCGGAATGCCTGCTACTTGTAAAAAGGGTGCTACTGATGTAATGTTGGCGCCGACAGCCATAAGTGCGGCGAACATGCCGATCAGTGCCATATCTGCCGCACGAAGTTTACGTTGTTTCATAGTTGTTCCCCCTTAGGTTTACATACACAATCATAGAGTAATAAAGTACAAATGGATTGTCAACATAAATTGGAATGAGGTTAACAAAAAGGAGGGTTCTATATGTATTTCGGAAAAACAAAACAATCTGACCAATCTGGGAGAGTGCCGCCAAATCAAAACGTCACAACCTCATTTCCTGTGCTTCATACGGGAAATGTCCCGTATTACGAAGATATGGCCAAATGGAATCTGCAAGTATACGGATTGGTTGACCATCCGATGCTGCTAAGCTTTGAAGATGTTAAAGCCTTTCCTCAGTACGAATCGAAAAATGACATCCATTGCGTCACTGGCTGGTCAAGGCTTGATAATGTGTGGCAAGGTGTGCGGGCACGTGATATAGCGGAAAAAGCGGGTGTAAAAAAAGAAGCGGGCTACGTCATTTTACATGCGGAAGAGGGCTGGACGACCAATCTGCCGCTTGATGATTTTTTGGCAGAAACCTCACTTCTTGCTTATGCGCATCATGGCAAGCCTTTAACGCCTGAACACGGCTTCCCGCTGCGGGGCGTGTTTCCGCATCTGTATTTTTGGAAAAGTGCCAAGTGGCTGCGCGGCATCCAATTTACGAAAGAAAATCACCCCGGCTTTTGGGAGCAGAACGGCTATCACATGAGAGGCGATCCTTGGCAAAATCAAAGATTTACATGGGATTAAGGTTCTATTTTAAGCAGGACCATCCGCATCTTTATCAGGTTTTTATTTCCATATCGATAGTCTTCAGGTACCTTATTTGATGAAGGTGCCTTTTTTATTCGGGAAAAAGTTGACTTTCTCTGGAAGAAAACCTATTATTTGAGTTGTCTAGTTGATAGTGAAAATCATTATCATACATTGCGGTTTAGTTTAAGGAGAGGAATGTCGTACTGCATGAATGAGAATACAACAGACCGGGTGAAAGGCGGGACACAAAACGCATTTACCATTCCTGGTACAGAAGTGCGTATGTTGTCTTCACGGAATGAAAATCGTGCCTATCAAATTTTTATCTCGAAGCCGAGTACGCCTCCGCCGCCCGCTGGTTATCCGGTTATTTATCTGCTGGATGCCAATTCTGTCTTCGGAACGATGGCGGAAGCCGTTCGAATACAGGGGCGCCGTCCTGAAAAAACCGGGGTGATCCCTGCTGTGATCGTGGGCATTGGCTATGCGACGGCAGAGCCGTTCTCCTCAGCGCGCCACCGGGATTTTACTATGCCGACAGCTCAATCGAATCTTCCTGTAAGACCCGACGGCAAAGAATGGCCGGAGCATGGCGGAGCAGAGGGCTTTTTCAGATTTATTGAGGAGGATCTAAAACCGGAGATAGAACGAGATTACCAGATTGACAGAAACAGACAAACGATCTTTGGACACTCGCTTGGCGGGCTGTTCGTGCTGCAGGTGCTGTTAACGAAGCCGGATGCGTTTCAAACGTATGTCGCGGGAAGTCCGTCGATTCATTGGAATAAACCATTTATTCTCGAGAAAGCGGACCATTTCGCCTCCCGCTTCAAGAAAAACAATCAGTCTATCAATATCCTGCTTGCAGCAGGAGAATTGGAGCAGCATCATAAAAGCCGGATGAACGATAATGCGAGGGAGCTTTACGAGAGGCTGGCCGTTTTATCTGAACAAGGCATACGGGCAGAATTTTGCGAGTTTTCAGGAGAAGGACATATTTCGGTTCTTCCTGTATTGGTCAGCCGGGCGCTGCGTTTTGCGCTTCACCCTGACGGACCGCATATTTCAATGGGCTGAGACATTCTCAGCCTTGGTTCTAAAAACGTCACTGAAATTATATTTGACTGTCACATGACATTTGGATATGATTATTTTTATAATTGATAATGATAATCATTATCAATAGATTGCGCTTTTTCTTTTCGAGGCGCAGTAGTCTTTTTCGCTGGATGTCCGTTCGGCATCTGAGTGAAGAAAGGAATTGATGATATGAATGCAATGGGTATAAAGGGCAAAATTGCTTTTATAACAGGAGCTGCCCAAGGGATAGGTGAAGCTGTTGCGCGGACGCTTGCCAGTCAAGGCACACACATTGCGGCAGTTGATTATAATCCTGAAAAGCTGGAAAAGGTTGTGAGCAGCCTCAAAGCGGAAGGCTGCCATGCGGAAGCCTTTCCCGCGGATGTAAGAGACAGCGCAGCGATTGACGGGATCACGGCGCGCATCGAACGTGAAATGGGGCCGATCGATATTTTGGTGAATGTAGCGGGTGTCCTTCGCCCGGGACTGATCCATTCACTCAGCGATGAGGAATGGGAAGCCACGTTCTCAGTGAATTCGACCGGCGTTTTTAACGCCTCGCGTTCAGTCAGCAAATATATGATGGACCGGAGATCGGGTTCGATTGTAACGGTCGGATCGAATGCTGCGGGGGTGCCAAGGACATCTATGGCGGCATATGCCTCTTCAAAGGCAGCGGCAGTGATGTTTACGAAATGCCTTGGCCTTGAGCTTGCAGAATATAATATCCGCTGCAATATTGTATCTCCCGGATCAACGGAAACAGACATGCAGTGGTCATTATGGGCCGATGAAAATGGAGCGGAGCAAGTCATAAAAGGATCACTTGAGACATTTAAAACAGGGATCCCGCTCAAAAAACTGGCTCAGCCTTCAGATATTGCAAATGCCGTGCTCTTTTTGGTTTCTGGCCAGGCAGGGCATATTACGATGCATAATTTATGCGTAGATGGCGGCGCGACCTTAGGCGTGTAACTCAATTTAAAGGAGGTTCATGAGAATGTCGGAACAAAACGTTATATCACAAACAAAGGCGGAGCAATTGCTTCATGAGTATGAGCCGGGTGCTTTTTTCTTAGCTTCTCCTCATCGTGTACTGTTAGCGAAAGGAATTAGTGAAATCGTACCGGAGGCAGACGGGCAAAACCAAATAGAAACCCTTTCCGGCCGTATTGCAGAGACGCTGAAGCAAGCAAAGCAATCGGGGCAAAGCCGTCCGCTTGTTGTCGGTGCCGTTCCTTTTGATCCTGTAAAAGCAGCTCGGCTCGTTGTTCCTGAAGAAGTGCGCTGGTCAGGACCGCTTCAATTTGATCATGCGGAGAAGGAACAGCAGTCTGAGCATACATACCACATAGAGCCTGTTCCTGCACCAGAGGATTATAAAAATGGTGTGGAACAAGGACTGGCACGCATTGCCGATGGGACACTCAGCAAGATCGTCCTGTCCAGATCGCTGCATTTGACATCGTCTGAACCGATTCAGACGGATGAACTGCTTCGCCATCTAGCGCAGCACAACACGCACGGCTACACGTTTGCCGCGGACGTGTCCAGCGAAGCGGAAACGTCTTCCCGCCGAACATTGCTCGGTGCAAGTCCGGAGCTTCTCGTTTCAAGAATGGGCACTCAGGTCGTTTCCAATCCATTAGCCGGCTCAAGGCCTCGCAGTGACGATCCTGCTGAAGACCAGCGCCGTGCTGCTGAATTGCTTTCTTCCGCAAAGGATCTCCATGAGCATGCGGTTGTGGCTGACGCGGTTGCCGCAGCGCTGCGGCCTTTCTGCCGGACGCTGGATGTCCCGGAAAAGCCTTCACTGATCAAAACGGAGACGATGTGGCATCTGTCCAGCGTGATTAAGGGAGAGCTTTCCGATCCGTCCGTGACCGCACTGGAATTGGCGGCGGCGCTCCACCCGACGCCGGCCGTCTGCGGAACACCGACTGATCTTGCAAGAGAAGCGATTCTCAGCATTGAACCGTTTGACCGCGGTTTCTTTACCGGCATGGTCGGCTGGTGTGACGATGCGGGTGACGGAGAATGGGTCGTGACGATCCGTTGCGCAGAGGCAGAAGAACGCTCACTCCGCCTGTATGCAGGAGCCGGTGTTGTTGCTGGATCAAAAGCTGAGGACGAGCTTCAGGAGACATCCGCGAAGTTTCGGACAATGCTGCGGGCAATGGGCGTGAATCACATATGATCAGAATGAATTGCTGGAGGGATACAACATGCTGAATGGATTTACTCCTTGGCCTGATGAGTTAGCTGAGATATATCGAAAGAACGGCTGCTGGGCCGGCGAGACGTTTGGAGATTTGTTAAGGGACCGGGCAGCCAAACATGGCGACCGCATCGCAATTACTTGCGGAAACACCCATTGGAGCTATCAAGAGCTTGATACGAGGGTTGATCGTCTGGCTGCCGGATTTCAGAAGCTCGGCCTTAAACAGATGGATCGTGTTGTGGTGCAGCTGCCGAATATCGCAGAGTTTTTTGAAGTCATTTTCGCACTCTTCCGTCTGGGGGCACTCCCGGTCTTTGCACTGCCTTCTCATCGAAGCAGTGAAATTACATATTTTTGCGAATTTGCTGAAGCGGCTGCTTATATCATTCCCGACACCTATTCCGGTTTTGACTACCGTTCACTCGCCAGACAGGTACAAAGCAAGCTACCGTCTTTGAAACACGTCATTGTCGCAGGTGAGGCAGAGGAATTTCTGCCCCTGGAGGATTTGCATACAGAACCTGTAAAACTGCCTGAAGTCAAATCTTCAGATGTGGCGTTCCTTCAGCTTTCTGGAGGAAGCACCGGCTTATCAAAACTGATTCCGCGGACGCACGATGACTACATTTACAGCCTGAAGCTGAGTGCGGAGGTTTGCTGGCTCGACCACAGTACAGTGTACTTGGCAGCATTGCCGATGGCGCACAATTATCCGCTGAGCTCGCCTGGGGTTCTCGGCGTATTATACGCCGGAGGAAGAGTGGTGTTATCTCCTTCTCCAAGTCCTGATGACGCATTTCCTTTGATTGAACGGGAACAAGTCACGATTACCGCTCTTGTTCCGCCCCTTGCGATGGTATGGATGGACGCGGCATCCTCACGCCAAGACGATCTATCCAGTCTTCAAGTGCTGCAGGTTGGCGGCGCCAAGTTCAGTGCTGAAGCTGCGCGCAGGGTAAACGCTGTTTTCGGCTGCACGCTGCAGCAGGTGTTCGGAATGGCAGAGGGGCTTGTCAATTATACGAGATTGGATGACCCTGAAGAGGTCATTGTCAACACCCAAGGAAAACCGATGTCCCCATATGATGAGGTACGTGTTTGGGATGATCAGGATCGTGACGTAAAACCTGGTGAAACAGGACATCTGCTGACACGGGGACCGTATACAATTCGGGGTTACTATAAGGCAGAAGAGCATAACGCTGCTTCATTTACTGAGGATGGTTTTTACCGCACGGGTGATATCGTCAGACTGACATCAGACGGCTATATCGTCGTTGAAGGCCGGGCGAAGGATCAAATTAACCGCGGAGGAGAAAAAGTGGCGGCTGAAGAGGTGGAAAATCATCTGCTGGCGCATCCGGCTGTCCATGATGCCGCAATGGTCTCTATGCCTGACCAATTTCTTGGCGAAAGATCTTGTGTGTTCATTATTCCCCGGGATGAAGCCCCGAAAGCCGCAGAGCTTAAAGCGTTTTTGAGAGAGCGCGGACTGGCGGCATATAAAATCCCTGACCGGATTGAATTTGTCGAGTCCTTCCCGCAGACAGGGGTAGGAAAAGTCAGCAAAAAAGCGCTCCGTGAAGCCATTTCCGAGAAGCTTCTTGCAGGATCAAAAAAATAAAACAACAATTTGAGAGGAAGTGTTCAAATGGCTATACCTGCCATTCAGCCGTATCAAATGCCAACAGCGTCTGATATGCCGCAAAACAAAGTCTCATGGGTGCCTGATCCAAATCGGGCGGTCCTATTAATACACGATATGCAAAACTATTTTGTCGATGCTTTCACAGCTGGAGCTTCTCCGGTAACAGAGCTTTCGGCGAATATACGCAAGCTGAAGGATCAATGTGCCCAGCTTGGAATACCTGTCGTCTATACTGCACAGCCTGGAAGTCAAAATCCGGCAGACCGGGCGCTGCTGACAGACTTTTGGGGTCCGGGATTGAACAGCGGCCCTTATGAGGAGAAAATTGTAACTGAGCTGGCACCGGAAGATGATGATCTCGTGCTGACAAAATGGAGATACAGCGCGTTTAAGAGAACGAATCTGCTTGAGATTATGCGCAAAGAGGGACGTGATCAGCTGATCATTTCCGGAATTTACGCCCATATCGGCTGTCTCGTTACAGCATGTGAAGCATTTATGGAGGATATCGAAGCATTTTTTGTGGGAGATGCAGTTGCTGATTTTTCATTAGAAAAACATCAAATGGCGCTGGATTATGCAGCTGGGCGCTGTGCGTTTACCATAATGACTGACAGTCTTCTCGACCAGCTGAAGCAGGTGCCTGCTGCTGCTCAGAAAACGTCAATGACTACTGGCAGAGAAGTGTTTACATGTGAGAGTATCCGTAAACAAATTGCTGAGCTTCTTCAAGAAACACCTGAAGACATTACAGATCAAGAGGATTTGCTCGACCGGGGGCTTGATTCGGTAAGGATCATGACATTAGTAGAACAATGGCGCCGTGAAGGAGCCGAGGTAACATTCGTGGAACTGGCTGAACGCCCGACGATCGAAGAATGGCAGAAATTGCTTACAACCCGCAGCCAGCAAGTGCTGCCAAACGCGGATTATTTATAAAAGGAGGGTAAACAAACGGATGCCTGATACAAAAGACCTTCAATATTCTTTGACCGGAGCGCAAACCGGCATATGGTTTGCTCAGCAGCTTGATCCGGACAATCCAATCTACAATACAGCGGAATATATAGAAATCAATGGACCAATCAATATTGCTCTATTTGAAGAAGCTTTGCGGCATGTGATAAAGGAAGCGGAATCGCTGCATGTCCGCTTCGGTGAAAATATGGACGGGCCTTGGCAGATGATAAACCCGTCTCCGGATGTCCAGCTGCACGTCATTGACGTCAGCTCTGAGCCTGATCCGGAAAAAACAGCATTAGACTGGATGAAAGCAGATTTGGCAAAGCCGGTCGATTTAGGATATGACCCTTTGTTCAATGAAGCTCTGTTTATAGCCGGGCCTGATCGTTTCTTTTGGTATCAGCGCATTCACCATATTGCGATCGACGGCTTCGGTTTTTCCCTGATTGCTCAGCGTGTGGCAAGTACGTATGCCGCGCTTGTGAAAGGACAATCAGCTAAAGATCGTTCCTTTGGGTCTCTTCAGGCCATTTTGGAGGAGGATACAGATTATCGCGCATCAGAGCAGTATGAGAAGGATCGTCAATTCTGGCTGGACCGTTTTGCTGATGGACCTGAGGTTGTAAGTTTGGCAGACCGGGCGCCAAGAACATCTAACAGTTTTCTTCGTCATACGGCGTATCTGCCTCTATCTGATGTAAACGCGTTAAAAGAAGCGGCGCGCTATTTCTCAGGAAGCTGGCATGAAGTCGTGATTGCGGTGTCAGCTGTTTATGTGCACCGAATGACCGGCTCTGAGGATGTTGTGCTCGGTCTGCCCATGATGGGACGGATAGGGTCCGCATCACTGAATGTACCGGCTATGGTGATGAACCTTCTCCCGCTTCGGCTGTCTGTAAGCTCTTCGATGAGCTTTTCAGAACTTATTCAGCAAATTTCCCGGGAAATCCGCAGTATTCGGCGACATCATAAGTATCGCCATGAAGAGCTTCGGCGCGATCTGAAATTGATAGGAGAAAACCATAGATTATTTGGCCCTCAAATCAATCTCATGCCGTTTGATTACGGTCTCGACTTTGCCGGGGCCCGGGGTACAACGCATAATCTTTCAGCCGGTCCTGTCGATGATCTATCAATCAATGTATATGACAGAACGGATGGCAGCGGGCTGCGAATTGATGTAGACGCGAATCCTGAGGTATACAGCGAGTCTGATATTAAGCTTCATCAGCAGCGTATTTTGCAGCTGCTGCAAATGGCTTCAGCAGGGGAGGACATGCTGATTGGGCAAATGGAGCTCCTATTGCCAGAGGAGAAAAAACAAGTCATTAGTGAATGGAATGAGACGGCAAAGCCTGAGAACCTGCTCAGCCTTCAGGACATGTTCGAGAAGCAGGCAGTTCTTACGCCAGAACGTATCGCTCTCATATGTGATGATGTTCAAGTAAACTATCAAGAGCTGAATGAAGAGGCAAACCGCCTCGCGCATCTGTTGATCGAAAAAGGCCTTGGTCCGGAGCAGTTTGTCGCTTTGGCGCTGCCGCGTTCTCCAGAGATGGTAGCTTCGATGCTTGCTGTACTGAAGACTGGTGCGGCGTATCTTCCGTTAGATCCGGAGTTTCCGGCCGACCGAATTTCCTACATGCTGGAGGATGCAAACCCATCATGCATCATAACGACTGAGGAAATAGCAGCCCGTCTGCCTGATGACCTGGCTGTTCCGCAGCTTGTGCTTGACCAGGCTGTTACACAGGAGGTTGTAAAACGCTATTCGCCTGACAATCCGAATGTATCGGTTTCTCTTGCCCATCCTGCGTACATCATCTATACCTCAGGATCAACAGGAAGACCGAAGGGTGTCGTTGTTACACTTAAAAGCTTAAGCAATTTCCTGCTGTCCATGCAGGAGGCATTTTCTCTAGGAGAAGAAGACAGGCTGTTGGCTGTGACGACTGTCGCTTTTGATATTTCAGCATTGGAGTTATATCTTCCGCTTATCAGCGGGGCGCAAATCGTGATCGCACAGAAAGAAACGATCCGTGAGCCACAGGCATTAGCTCAAATGATTGAATATTTCGATATCAATATCATGCAGGCGACACCGACACTGTGGCATGCCTTGGTGACGAATGAACCTGAGAAACTTCGGGGGCTTAGAGTGCTTGTCGGAGGCGAGGCGCTGCCAAGCGGACTTTTACAGGCGCTTCATGAGCTTCATTGTCCAGTCACGAATTTATACGGTCCGACTGAAACAACGATTTGGTCTGCTGCAGCTTTTCTTGAAGAAGGACTGAAGGGCGTTCCGCCAATTGGCAAACCGATTTGGAATACGCAGGTGTATGTTCTTGATAACGGTTTGCAGCCGGTGCCGCCGGGAGTTGTCGGAGAGCTTTATATTGCAGGAACCGGCTTGGCTAGAGGTTATTTCCGCCGCCCTGATTTAACGGCTGAGCGTTTTGTTGCAGATCCATACGGACCGCCGGGAGCTCGGATGTATCGAACCGGAGATCAGGCCCGCTGGCGCGCTGATGGGTCTTTGGATTATATCGGGCGGGCGGATCATCAGATCAAAATTCGCGG
The DNA here is from genome assembly GCF_021282335.1 of Bacillus sp. G16. Lineage (NCBI taxonomy): Bacteria > Bacillati > Bacillota > Bacilli > Caryophanales > Bacillaceae > Bacillus > Bacillus sp. G16. Next base: position 383,094 of record NZ_JAJSOZ010000001.1, read on the forward strand.
ATTCCGAATCGAACTTGGAGAAATTGATGCCGTGCTTGCCAAGCATCCGGACATCGAACAGGCCGCGGTTGTCGTTCGGGAAGATCAGCCGGGAGACAAAAGATTGGTGGCATATGTAGTCGCTGCTTCAGCTGTTGATACTGCCGAGCTTCGCCGTTATGTGGGTGCCAGTCTTCCTGATTATATGGTGCCGGCGGCATTTGTAGAGATGGACGAACTGCCATTGACACCTAATGGCAAGCTCGATCGGAAAGCATTGCCGGCGCCTGATTTAAGCACATCTGTCAGCGATAGGGGACCGCGAACTCCTCAGGAAGAGATATTGTGTGACTTGTTTGCCGAGGTTCTCGGTTTGGCGCGGGTCGGCATCGATGACAGTTTCTTCGAGCTGGGCGGTCACTCTCTTCTTGCAGCCCGTCTGATGAGCCGCATTCGCGAGGTAATGGGAGCCGAACTTGGTATTGCCAAGCTCTTTGACGAACCGACAGTAGCCGGACTCGCTGCCCATCTTGATCAGGCGCAGAGTGCACGTCCCGCATTGCAGAGAGCTGAGCGGCCTGAAAGAATTCCGCTATCTTTTGCTCAGCGCCGGCTATGGTTCCTCCATTGTCTTGAAGGGCCGAGCCCTACTTATAATATACCGGTTGCTATCCGTCTGTCGGGTGAACTGGACCAAGGAGTGCTGCAAGCTGCACTATATGATCTCGTCTGCCGCCATGAAAGCCTTCGGACGATCTTCCCTGAATCACAGGGGACATCCTATCAGCATATTTTAGAGGCTGATCAAGCACGGCCTGATTTACATGTTACTGAGATTACTGAGAAGGAGCTATCTGAGCGGTTTGCTGAAGCTGTGCGTTACAGCTTTGATCTTGCAGCTGAACCTGCTTTTCGTGCCGAGCTATTTGTCATCGGGCCTGACGAGTACGTGCTTCTTCTCCTCGTGCATCATATTGTCGGGGACGGCTGGTCCTTAACGCCGCTGACCCGTGACCTTGGGGCGGCTTATGAGGCTCGCTGTCACGGAAAAGCTCCTGAATGGGCGCCCCTTGCTGTGCAGTATGCAGACTATGCGCTTTGGCAGCAAGAACTGCTTGGGAGCGGGGATGATCCAAATAGTTTGATTGCCGGACAGCTTGCTTTCTGGAAAGAAACCTTGAAGAATCTGCCTGATCAGCTTGAATTGCCAACCGATTATTCACGTCCGGCTGAGCCGAGTCATGATGGGGATACGATTCATTTCCGTATTGAGCCCGAGCTTCACAAGCGATTGCAGCAGCTGGCTCGCGCAAATAGGGTGAGCCTGTTTATGGTGCTTCAATCCGGTCTCGCCGCTTTATTGACAAGACTGGGAGCGGGCACTGACATTCCGATCGGCAGTCCGATCGCGGGTCGGAATGATGATGCGCTAGGCGATCTTGTGGGACTGTTTATCAATACATTGGTGCTCAGAACCGATACGTCTGGTGACCCAAGCTTCCGTGAGCTTCTTGACAGAGTGCGGGAAGTGAATCTGGCAGCCTATGAAAACCAAGATCTGCCGTTTGAGAGACTTGTAGAGGTGCTCAATCCGGCTCGCTCACGGGCGACGCATCCTTTATTCCAAATCATGCTTGCGTTCCAAAACACACCAGACGCTGAACTGCATCTTCCTGACATGGAAAGCAGCCTGCGGATCCACAGTGTCGGTTCTGCCAAGTTTGATTTGACGCTGGAAATCAGTGAAAACCGTCTTGCTGACGGGACACCAAACGGATTGGAAGGACTGCTAGAATACAGCACTGATCTTTTCAAGCGGGAAACTGCTCAGGCTCTTGCTGACCGTCTGATGCGCCTGCTGGAGGCTGCTGAGTCTGATCCTGACCAGCAAATCGGAAATCTGGACATCCTTGCACCGGAGGAGCGCAGCAACATGGCGACAGATTGGCAAAATGTTTCTGAAAAGATTCCGCACGCAAGTTTGCCGGAGCAGTTTGAGAAGCAGGCTGCTTTAAGCCCTGATGCCATTGCCGTTGTTTACGAAGATCAGTCACTGAGCTATGCAGAGCTGAATGAAAGAGCAAATCGGCTTGCCCGAATGCTAATCAGCGAAGGCGTCGGTCCAGAGCAATTTGTGGCCTTGGCACTGCCTCGGTCATTGGGAATGGCTGTCGGGCTATTAGCGGTGCTGAAAGCTGGCGCGGCTTATCTGCCACTCGATCCGGACTATCCGGCTGACCGAATCGCTTTTATGCTGGAAGATGCGCAGCCTGCGTTTATCATGACGAACACAAAAGCTGCAGAACACATTCCGCCAGCGGAAAACGTGCCGAAAATTGTGCTGGATGATCCCGAACTGTCAGAGAAACTAAACACATACCCTGCTGAGAATCCGAATAATGCGGATAGAATTCAGCCGCTTTCTCCTTTGAATACGGCGTATGTCATTTATACATCCGGTTCAACGGGTGTTCCAAAAGGTGTGATGATTCCTCACCAAAACGTAACACGTTTATTTGCAGCAACTGATCACTGGTTCCATTTCAGCTCAGACGATATTTGGACCATGTTCCATTCCTATGCGTTTGACTTTTCTGTGTGGGAGATTTGGGGTCCTCTGCTGCATGGCGGACGTCTTGTCATCGTGCCTCATCACGTCAGCAGATCGCCAGAAGCGTTTCTGCGCCTGCTGGTAAAAGAGGGTGTAACCGTTCTGAATCAGACACCGTCCGCTTTCTATCAGTTTATGCAGGCGGAACGGGAGCAGCCGGATCTCGGACAGGCGCTCAGCCTTCGCTGTGTCATTTTTGGCGGAGAAGCGCTTGAACTCAGCCGTCTAGAGGATTGGTATAACCGCCATCCTGAAAATAGACCGCAGCTGATCAATATGTATGGCATTACAGAAACGACGGTTCATGTGAGTTATATCGAATTAGACCGAAGCATTGCAGCTTTACGGGCAAACAGCTTGATCGGCTGCGGCATTCCGGATCTTGGCGTATATGTGCTGGATGAGCGCTTGCAGCCGGTCCCGCCGGGTGTTGCCGGAGAGCTGTATGTATCAGGAGCTGGGTTGGCACGAGGTTATTTAGGCCGGGCTGGATTAACAGCAGAACGCTTCATAGCTGATCCGTTCGGTCCTCCGGGCACTCGGATGTATCGCACTGGGGATGTGGCCCGCCTCCGCGCTGACGGCTCTCTCGACTATGTCGGCCGTGCCGATCACCAAGTGAAAATTCGGGGCTTCCGGATTGAACTGGGAGAAATTGAAGCCGCGCTCGTTCAGCATTCGCAGCTTGAAGATGCGGCAGTAATCGTGCGTGAGGACCAGCCGGGAGATAAACGTTTGGCAGCTTATGTCATACCTTCTTCAGAAGAAACGCTTGATACGGCGGAACTGCGCAAATATGCTGCTGAGAGACTGCCGGATTACATGGTGCCTTCTGCCTTTGTGATGATGAAAGAATTGCCGCTGACACCGAACGGAAAGCTTGACCGTAAAGCGCTGCCTGCTCCGGATTTCGCAGCGGCAGTAACAGGACGCGGACCGAGAACGCCGCAGGAAGAAATCCTCTGTGACCTGTTTATGGAGGTGCTTCACTTGCCGCGTGTCGGCATTGATGACCGTTTCTTTGATTTAGGCGGACATTCCTTGCTTGCTGTTCAGCTGATGAGCCGTATTCGTGAAGCGCTCGGCGTTGAACTTAGCATCGGCAACCTATTCGAAGCGCCGACTGTGGCCGGGCTTGCTGAAAGACTTGAGATGGGTTCAAGCCAAAGCGCACTCGACGTTCTGCTGCCGCTTCGAACAAGCGGAGACAAGCTTCCTTTATTCTGTGTACATCCGGCAGGCGGACTCAGCTGGTGCTATGCTGGTTTGATGACCAATTTAGGAACAGATTATCCGATCTACGGCTTGCAAGCACGCGGAATCGGACAGCGGGATGAGCTTCCAAAAACACTTGACGACATGGCTGCCGATTACATTGAACAAATCAGAACAATTCAGCCGAAAGGCCCGTATCATTTGCTAGGCTGGTCCCTAGGTGGGAATGTCGTTCAAGCGATGGCCACCCAGCTGCAAAATCAAGGAGAAGAAGTATCCCTATTGGTGATGCTGGACGCCTATCCGAACCACTTCCTTCCTATAAAAGAGGCGCCGGATGATGAGGAAGCGCTTATTGCCCTTCTGGCGTTAGGCGGCTACGACCCGGACAGCTTAGGGGACAAACCGCTTGATTTTGAAACAGCGATCGAGATTCTTCGCCGTGACGGCAGCGCGCTTGCGAGCCTGGATGAATCGGTCATTTTAAATCTGAAAAATACGTATGTCAATTCTGTCGGCATTTTAGGCTCCTATAAGCCGAAACCCTTCCGTGGAAATGTCTTGTTTTTCAGATCAACAATCATTCCTGATTGGTTTGATCCGATTGAACCTGATTCGTGGAAGCCTTATATTCACGGACAAATTGAACAAATCGACATCGACTGCCGTCATAAAGATCTTTGTCAGCCGGAACCGCTTGCTCAAATCGGCAAGGTTCTCGCTGTCAAACTGGAAGAGATGAATAAATAAGGGGGAAGCAATAGATGGCAAATCCTTTTGAAAATGCGGATGGCACATATTTGGTGCTGATCAATGAAGAGGGCCAGTATTCCCTATGGCCCGGTTTTATAGATGTGCCGAGCGGCTGGACAGTCGTTCATGAACAAAAAGGGCGTGAAGCTTGTCTGGACTATATCCAATCGCATTGGAGCGATATGAGGCCAAATAGCTTAAAGCCTGTTGAAAATGTGTAATCGCATAAAAAAGAGACTGCAGCCGCAGTCTCTTTTTCTATCTTATGCAGACGTTTGGGTATGATCACAGTCTCTGACCGGGTTTCCATTTTCATCTGTACACCACGATTGGGATAAAAACGCTAAAAACACAGCGGCCCACTGATCGTCGGCAAATTGAATCAGAATGCCTCCGTCATGCCAAGAGCCGTTGTCTTTTTTCCAGCGGGTATCCATTGCATTCCCTTGATTCATATGGATATTGTGCATGCCGTTGGTCGGAGTAAAACCGAATATTTTATCCGGAGCCTGTTCCGGCCCAAATTTTGAACCGAATATATAAACCGGCGCTTTCTCGTCTTTCGCTTTCTTCATATACGTTTCAATAAAATCATTTAAATCATTATCTGGCCCCGTGATTTCATGCGGCAAGGGCTTCATTTTCCGCGGGTCAAACAAATTGCCCCGCACATAATCCAGCGCCACTTCACGGTTTGCCTCATTGATCCTTGTATATCCATACGGCATGTTCGGAAGGATGGTAATCGAGCTTGAATCAAACTGATCGTCAGCCAAATACAATACTTCAGATTCCTCAGAACTGGACATCACATTGATGGCGCACCTGTAATACGTATTCTCTTCACCGAGCACTTTGACTTGGAAATGAGGACTGTCATCATCGGTTTCACGCTTCATGTCTAAGACAATGCCTTTTAACACGCCATATTGCTGAACAGCCATATGAATCCTCCTTTATGATCAACTTCATAGTTTTAGTTCGTGAAATGGTCTCTTTTTTCCTTTTAAAAGATAAAAAAAGCCTGCAGAAATCTTTCTGCAAGCTCAATGTGAATTAAGCACCCGCCACAGATGACTCATCCTGTAAAGCTTTCTCGGCAGGCACATACTCATATCCTAAATCCTTTGCCACAGCCTCATAGGTCACGTGTCCGTTTGCTGTGTTTAAACCAGCTCTCAGTGCCGCATTGTCTGTTAGCGCTTTTGCTGCCCCTTTGTTAGCGATTTGCAGCGCGTATGGAACAGTAACGTTAGTCAGGGCGATTGTTGATGTACGAGGGACAGCACCCGGCATGTTTGCTACAGCATAGTGGAGAACACCGTGTTTTTCATATGTCGGCTGATCATGGGTAGTAATATGGTCGACAGTTTCGACAATGCCGCCTTGATCGATCGCAACATCAACAATCACTGAACCTGGTTTCATTTGTTTTACCATTTCCTCAGTCACAAGAGTCGGAGCTTTAGCACCCGGAATTAATACTGCGCAAATGAGAAGATCCGCTTCTGCCACAGCATCTGCGATATTGACCGGATTAGAAATTAGCGTTTTAATCTGATGGCCGAAGATGTCATCAAGCTGGCGCAGGCGGTCTGCGTTTAAGTCGATGATGGTCACATCTGCACCGAGGCCGACAGCCATTTTGGCCGCGTTTGTGCCGACAACGCCTCCTCCGATAATCGTTACTTTTCCGCGGGAAACGCCAGGCACTCCGGCAAGCAGAATGCCTTTTCCGCCTTTAGGTTTCTCTAAGAATTGAGCTCCGATTTGCGCTGCCATTCTGCCTGCAACCTCGGACATTGGCGTCAGAAGCGGCAATGTCCGGCCGTCACTAACCGTTTCATAGGCGATGGCCGTAACCCCTTTATCCTTCAAGGCCTGTGCAAGCTCAGGCTCAGCTGCTAAATGAAGGTACGTAAACAGCACAAGTCCTTCGCGGAAGTAGATATATTCTTCCGGCAGCGGTTCTTTGACCTTCATGACCATTTCGGCGTCCCAGACCTGTTTTGGATCAGCAATGATTTCCGCTCCTGCTGATTCATAGGCTTCATTTTCAAATCCGCTTCCAAGGCCCGCGCCTGTTTCAACCAGTACCCGGTGGCCGTTTGAAACGAGCTGAGAAACGCCCCCAGGTGTTAGTGCGACGCGGTTTTCATTGTTTTTTATCTCTTTAGGAACCCCTATGATCATATCTGTCTCCTCCTGTATCTGTGATGTTTTTAGTGTAGCTTGATTTTTTGGAAAATTCTTTGTTTGAATAAGAAAATAAAAAAACATGGATTTGTGAAATTTCACAAATCCATGTGCCGAAGCTTGATATCTAAATAGATAGTGAATTTTTGATTCACATTTTTTAAATCGATTTCAGCGATCTGGCTGATGCGCTTGAGACGGTAATTCAACGTATTAACGTGTATATTCAAAACCTTGGAAGCGGTATTCACGTTGCTGTCTGCTTCAATAAAACGCTCTAGCGTTTCTACCATATTAGACTGGTGATCGCGGTCATACTGTTCCAGTTTGGAAAGCGAATAATTAAAATATCCCGTCTGTTTCCGTTTTTCATCTAGGACATCCAAGTATTGATAAATGCCTAGCTCAGAAAAACTGAAAAGATGTTTTGTCTCTTCTGCGAACCGTTCCTTGGCTTTTAAGACAGATAATGCTTCCTGATAGGAGCGGGAGACAAAAGAAATAGTATTGTATATTCCGCCAAAAGCGATCGAAACGTCTTCTATTTTATAACGTTCCTTCAGCTGTTTTTGCGTACTGAAAGCAAACTGCTTTAAATCTTGAAAAGGGTGATCTGTTTTAGGAGCGGTTAAAATAATGAGTTCATTGGAATCTACTGTTGTCAGCAGAACATGAACCTGCTGGGTTGTTTCCTGCAAATATTGCAGCTGCTGTTCGATTTTTTCAGTCAGCTCGCCGTTTATCCGGATGATCATAACGGAAAACTCAGAAGGGGCGACCATTCCAAGCTTGTGGAACCCATCCGCCATGTCTTGCTCCTGATAAATGTGTCCAGTCAGCATTTTCCAGAAAAACTCTTGGCTGCGTTCTTCATTTTTCGTTTTTCTGATTTGGAGTTTGAGAAGCTTGTTTCTCACTGCTTTAGCCGCCATTTGCAGTGTCATCAGATCATCGTCAGACAATGTTTTTTGGATCTCAAGCGCCCATATGAAGCCCAGCACTTGGTTGTTTTTCCAAATGGAAATTGCAACGCGATTGCTCAGTCCGACTTCATCTATTTGCTTTACTCTGATCGGCTGGTCTGTTTTTAAAAGAGCTGGAATCGTCCCGTCTTTCCACAACTTGTTAATGACCTTCTCTGGTACTCTTCTGCCAATGATTGTAGACGTTCGGGCAGGATCTGTGCAGTCGCTGTGTGTGCTGTAGGCAAGCAGCTTGTGGTTGAAATCCTCTATAGTAATCGGGCAACGCAGAACGTCGCTGATATGATCAGCCACATCTTCAAGTCTGTCAAAACTGTATTTAAACGGATCATTCGGCATGGTCATAAATCTCCCTACTTTTCATGCTTGATTTCTCTTTGACATCTCATCCCCTTCCTTTTATTATGATTGTTGTTGTTTGTGAAAATCAACAACAAAGAGCGGAAGCCAAAAAAACAATTACATGGCATACTGAGAGAAACGTCTTATATATGATTGGCGGTGCATCCGCCTCTTTGCAGTACAGTTGTATGCCTTATATGATACGAAAGCTTATCCTATTATTCTTCTAAGAAAGTCATCGGGGGCGAGACTGATTAAGGAAAGAAAAAACTGAACCTTTCAGAAATGGTGCTCTAGCATCAAATTTTCTGAAAGGTTTTTTTTGGGAGTTGGAGAATCATTTGGGTCTTTTGGATTATTCGGAGGATGAAGAGAAGATTGAGAAAATGAACCTACCTATTTAACAATTTATGTCATTTTTAAGCGATTTGGGGTAAACCATTGGACTCATTTTGTAAAATTAAAACATATTTGTTTGACTGTACCGAAAAACTGTTTTTATAATAATGACGTTCTAAAAATAAGTGAATTAGCCCATATTTAGGCTGATGGCACAGGAGGTAATGAGGAATATGGCAGGATTAATTCGTGTCACACCCGAAGAGCTAAGAGCGATGGCGAAGCAATACGGCGTTGAAAGCCAAGAAGTATTGAATCAGGTTGATCGTTTAAACCGAATGATTTCTGATTTGAAAAGCATGTGGGAAGGTGCTTCAAGCGAAGCGTTCGCAGATCAATACGAGCAGCTCAAACCTTCATTTATCAAAATGTCAGATTTGCTTCAAGATGTGAATCAGCAGCTTGATCAAACAGCAAATACACTTGAGTCTACTGACCAAGACATCGCAAATCAAATCCGCGGATAACAGTATGAAAGGGAAGGAGCGCCTGATTCACGAGAAGACGGCGCTCTTTCTATGTAAGGGTGATCCTAAAATGTATATTGATATTACAATAGATTTGAAACATTATAACGGCAGTGTCTTTGATCTCAGATTGTCAGATTACCACCCGGTGAAAAAAGTAATTGATATTGCTTGGCAGGCTCAAAGCGTAACTATACTTCCGCGCGAAGGGCACTGGATCAGAGTGGTTAATAAGGATACGGTGTTTTCCGGAGAATGCAAGCTGTCTGATTGCGGCATTACAAACGGAGACCGGCTTGAAATATTATGAAAGGAACTGGTTGAATGTCGGATAAACAAAAATCATATTTAGAAAACCAATTAGAAGCCGTTGCCGAGAAAACAGATGCCGGCTATACATTTACCTTTCAGCGGGAAAAAATAAAGCTTCTGGACGGTCTCGAAGCCAACGTGATCAAAGATGTAAATCCATTTTTTCATAAAGAGATCGATGTGACGGATGATGAAGTAATCATCACAATCCAACCTCCTCCCTCCTATAAAGCATTCCGCTTAATGAAAGCTAAAGATAAAAAAAGCAAATGGCAGTTTGCCTATCAGCTTGTTCAAGCTGTACAGCAGCACAATCTGTCAAGGCTGAATTTGATTGTCGCTCCTGAAAATATTGTATTCGATAAAGGCCTAACGCCTTATTTTCTCCATTATGGAGTAAAAGAAAGCATTCCTCCTTACGAGCGTGATGAGGAAAGAGTGTGGCGGGAGCTGAAAGCGGCAGCGGCTTTGGCAGTTGACGGCGCGTTTGCATTTGAAGACTACCTGAAATTCAATGATACGCTGACGTTCTCCGCAGAGGCTAAAGCGATATTGGATGCGGCGACCTATGATGACCTGCTCGAACAGATTCAAACTCATATCGATGAGCTCGAAGCCAAAGCGAAAACATACATACATATCCCGAGAAAAAAGTGGAACATCCAGCGATATATCGGCCTGGGGCTCATTGTTTTGCTGGTGCCGGCCCTTATTTATTCGATGTACGCTTTATTTTTCGCACAGCCAAAGCACCAGGCGATAGTGGACAGCAACCGCGCTTTCCTAAACAAGCAGTACAGTGAGGTTATCAGCACACTGTCTAAATACGATGCGGAAAGCCTGCCTGAATCGGTGCAGTATCAGCTGGCGACGTCTTATGTTGAGGTTGAAAATCTAGGGAGTGCAAAAACGAAAAATATTGAAAATAATTTAGTCACTCTGCAATCAGACCCTCAGCATTTCTTGTATTGGATTGATTATGGCCGAGGGAATTACAAAGAAGCTATCAGTATTGGCCGTAAACTTGAGTACAATGATTATATTTATTTTGGCCTTGCTAAATATAAACAGCAGCTTTTATCTGAAGACACAAATGATGAAGAAATACAAAAAGAACTTGATTCAGTAAATAGTGAGCTTGAAAAAGCAAAAAAGGAACATGAAGACAATCAAGGACAGTCTAATACTGACACGTCTTTAGTCGATACAGCCGAAGAACAAACAGACGAAGAAAAACAACAAGCTGAAGAGAAAGCGGCAGAAGAAAAAGCCGCAGCCGAGGAAAAAGCGAAAAAAGAAGAACAAGCGAAGAAAGAAAAAGAAACAGAAAAGAAAGATGAGAAAAAAGATGACAAATAACGTGATACATGAAGCGCAGGTCATCGCATGCTGCTATTCGGCCGTTAGGAGGTTCGCCATTTGAGTCTATTATGGGTTTTTTACCAAAATAACGTTCAAAAACTGAAACTGACTGACCTCCCGTCGTCCCATCCGGTGACCATAGGGCCTGATGTGAAGGATTCCGTTACGATTGGCACCATTCCGTTTGAAAGCGGAGTGATTTCCCTTCAAAGAAAGGAATCCGGCGGCCAATACGAAGTTTTCCTGGGAAATGATTGTCTCGGCACGATTGAGCCGGATACATCATTTTCTCTCCAAACGGATCAGCAGGATATACGCTTGATATTGACGGGCAGTGAGCCTCATAAATCCGTTTATTTTACGGGGAATCGGGATGAAATCATATGCTCTTCAGAAAAGAAAAATGCAGATATTTATCTGAATCCGCAAGAGTTTGCTTTTGCAGAACAAAGCACGTTCTCTTTGCTTCTTGTCGGCGGAAGCTGGTCGGTTCGTCCTGAAAGCGGGACGATCTTCTTGAACGGAGAGAAGATCATCTACAATACACCGCTCCAGCCGGGGGATGAAATTTTCTGGAACTTTACGCAAATGAGAGTGACGGAACAAGACCTTTTAGAAATTGTTCATTTTGCCCCTTTTGAAACGGCATTAACAGAAACGGTCAAACCGAGCACAGAGATGCAGAAAAAATATCCGCAGTACAGAAGAACGCCGCGAATGGTGTACGACCTGCCGGATGACCGCGTTTCCTTCAGTTTTCCCTCTCAGGAGAGCGATCAAACCAATAGAGGGCTATGGCTCGTCATTCTGCCTCCGCTTGTGATGCTGATCGTGATGGGCGTTGTCGCCATCATTCAGCCGCGCGGCATATTCATACTCGTTTCTCTGGCGATGTTTATGATGACCCTCATTACCTCGACGGTGCAATATTTCCGGGATAAAAACCAGCGGAAAAAACGTGAGGAAAAGCGGGAGCGCGTGTATAAGCTTTACCTAGACAATAAGCGGAAAGAACTTCAGGCGCTTGCTGAAAAGCAAAAGCAGGTTCTTGAATTTCATTTTCCTTCATTTGAACAAATGAAATACTTAACAAGTGAAATCAGTGACCGGATCTGGGAAAAATCGCTTGAAAGCAAGGATTATCTCCAGCTGCGGCTTGGGACGGGAACAGTCCCTTCAAGCTATGAAATCAATATGAGCGGCGGGGACTTGGCCAATCGTGATATCGATGACCTCATGGAGAAGTCCCAGCACATGCAGCGTGTCTATAAGGACATCCGCAATGCGCCGGTTACAGTCGATTTGGCGGAAGGTCCGATGGGGCTTGTCGGTAAATCACAAATTGTGAAAAATGAGATTCACCAGCTGATCGGACAGCTGTCGTTCTTCAACAGCTATCACGATTTGCGTTTCGTTTTTATTTTTCATGAAGAAGAGTATAAAGACTGGGAGTGGATGAAGTGGCTTCCGCAATTTCAAATGCCCCATATTTATGCGAAAGGTTTTATATATAATGAGCAAACCCGAGATCAGCTCCTGTCCTCACTTTATGAATTGATCAGAGAGCGCGATCTTGAAGATGACAAAGAAAAACTGCAGTTCAAACCGCATTTTGTATTTGTCATCACGAATCAGCAGCTGATCTCAGAGCACGTCATTCTCGAATATTTAGAAGGACAGCACGAGCATCTGGGCATCTCTACAATTGTTGCCGCAGAAACAAAGGAAAGCTTGTCGGAAAACATTACGACTCTTGTCCGCTACATCAATGAGCATGAAGGCGACATTTTAATACAGAAGAAAAAAGCGGTAAGAATTCCGTTCAGCCTGGATCATCATCAGCGCGGGGACAACGAACGGTTCTCACGCACGCTGCGGACGCTGAATCACCAGGTCGGCATTACGAATTCCATTCCGGAAACGGTATCGTTCCTGGAGCTTTTTCATGCGAAGGAAGTAAAGGAAATCGGCATTCAGCAAAGATGGCTGACGAGTGAATCGGCGAAGTCACTGTCAGTGCCGATCGGCTATAAAGGAAAAGATGACATTGTGTACCTGAACCTTCACGAAAAAGCCCACGGTCCGCATGGATTGCTTGCAGGGACAACGGGGTCAGGGAAAAGTGAATTTCTCCAGACCTACATTTTGTCACTTGCGGTGCATTTTCACCCGCATGAAGCGGCTTTCTTATTAATTGACTATAAGGGCGGAGGGATGGCACAGCCGTTTCGCAACATTCCTCATCTGCTCGGCACGATCACAAATATTGAAGGCAGCAAAAACTTCAGTATGCGTGCGCTTGCTTCCATAAAAAGCGAGCTGAAAAAAAGGCAGCGCCTGTTTGACCAGTATCAAGTCAATCACATCAATGACTATACAAAGCTGTACAAGCAGGGGAAAGCAGAAGTGGCGATGCCTCACTTGTTCTTAATTTCTGATGAATTCGCCGAGCTGAAAAGCGAGGAGCCGGATTTTATCAGAGAGCTTGTCAGTGCCGCGCGTATCGGGCGAAGCCTCGGCGTTCATTTGATTTTGGCGACACAGAAGCCGGGCGGCATCATTGACGACCAGATTTGGAGCAACTCGCGCTTTAAAGTAGCGCTGAAGGTTCAGGATGCCACCGACAGTAAAGAAATTTTGAAAAACAGCGATGCCGCAAACATTACCGTGACAGGACGCGGGTATTTGCAGGTCGGCAACAATGAAGTGTATGAGCTGTTTCAATCAGCCTGGAGCGGTGCGCCTTACCTAGAGGAAGTCTACGGAACAGAGGATGAAATCGCGATCGTCACGGATACGGGTCTGATCCCGCTTTCCGAAGTTGATACCGAAGATATCGCGAAAAAAGACGTTCAAACAGAAATCGAAGCAGTAGTTGACGAAATTGAACGCATCCAAGATGAAATGGGAATCGAGAAGCTGCCAAGCCCTTGGCTGCCGCCGCTTGCGGAACGTATCCCGCGCACTCTTTTTCCTTCAGAAGAAAAAGACCATTTCCACTTCGCGTATGTCGACGAACCTGATCTGCAAAGACAGGCGCCGATTGCTTATAAGATGATGGAAGACGGAAATATCGGCATATTCGGCTCTTCCGGATACGGAAAATCGATTGCAGCTGCAACGTTCCTGATGAGCTTTGCGGACGTATACACACCAGAAGAACTTCATGTCTATATCTTTGATTTCGGAAACGGAACGCTTCTGCCATTAGCGAAGCTGCCTCATACAGCGGACTACTTCCTGATGGACCAGTCAAGAAAAATTGAAAAGTTCATGATTCGAATCAAAGAAGAAATTGACCGCCGTAAACGTCTGTTCAGGGAAAAAGAAATCAGCCACATCAAAATGTACAATGCGCTGAGCGAGGAAGAGCTTCCGTTCATTTTCATCACCATTGACAACTTTGACATCGTCAAGGATGAGATGCATGAGCTTGAATCGGAATTTGTCCAGCTTTCCAGAGACGGACAGAGCTTGGGTATCTACTTCATGCTGACAGCAACGCGTGTGAATGCAGTCCGCCAGTCATTGTTAAATAACCTGAAAACAAAGGTTGTCCATTATCTCATGGATCAATCTGAGGGATATTCCATTTACGGACGGCCGAAGTTCAATCTTGAACCGATTCCGGGACGCGTCATCATTCAAAAGGAAGAGCTTTATTTCGCACAAATGTTCCTGCCTGTTGACGCGGACGATGATATCAGCATGTTTAACGGACTGAAATCAGACGTTCAGCATCTTCAGGAGCGCTTTGCTTCAATGGAGCAGCCGGCACCGATTCCGATGCTGCCTGAGAGTCTGTCGACAAGAGAATTTTCTCTCCGCTTCAAGCTGGAACGCAAGCCTTTATCTGTACCGATCGGGCTTCATGAAGAAACAGTCAGCCCAGTCTATTTTGATTTGGGCAAGCATAAGCACTGCCTGATTTTAGGCCAGACCCAGCGCGGGAAAACAAACGTCTTAAAAGTAATGCTTGAACATCTGATTGATGATGAAACCGAAATGATCGGCCTGTTTGACTCGATTGACCGCGGCTTGTCCCAATATGCGAAGGAATCAGACGTCTCATATTTGGAAACGAAAGAAGATATTGAGCAGTGGATCGAAACAGCAGAAGATATTTTTAAAACAAGAGAAGCCATGTATGTAGAAGCCGTCCGCCAGGGAGATGCGCAAAACCTGCGATTCTCACAAGTAGTGCTGATGATTGACGGGATTACGAGATTCCAGCAGACGATTGATACGAGAATACAAGACCGTCTGGCAAACTTCATGAAATCATACGCGCATCTTGGCTTCAGCTTTATCCCGGGCGGAAACCACAGCGAATTCTCAAAAGGCTATGACTCCTTGACGACAGAGATGAAGCAAATTCGCCATGCGATTCTGCTGATGAAAAAATCTGAGCAAAATGTCATTCCTCTCCCGTACCAAAGACAGGAGCCTGAGATTCAGCCGGGCTTCGGATATGTTGTGGAAAACGGGAAGGAGCAAAAAGTTCAAATTCCTTTATGTTCTGCTGAAAGGGAGAGTGCTAGATGACAGAACAACGAAAAAGCTTGATCAAGTTAATATCCGCCGTCATCATCATTTTGCTGCTGCCGGTTTTGTTTTTCCGCTTTATCGGAGACGATCCGACGAAAAAAGCAGTCAATTCCACGCGGCAAATCGCGGTGGTGAATGAAGACACAGGCGTATTGAGTGATGAGGTGAAGTCTGATGAAGAGGACAAATCCGCCCATTTCGGCAAGGAAGTAGCGGCCGTTCTGGGTGAACGTCCCGATTATTCGTGGACGGTCGTAAACCGAAGCGCGGCCGAGACTGGTCTCGCGTCAAAGAAATACGATGCGATCGTCTACATTCCCTCAGATTTCTCAAAAAACATTTTGAGTTATGACAAAGATCATCCTCGAAAAGCAACGCTCGAATTCAGCATTCAAGATAACCTGAATGCGGTCAACAAAGAAAAAGTTCAGCGTGAGCTTGAGGATGCCCAAAAGACAATGAACAAAAAAATGTCGGCCTTATACTGGAACTTTGTTTCGCAAAAAGTGGACAACATCAGAGGAGAATTTGACAAAATCGTCAATAAAGAATCTGAATTCCAGAATGTCATGTACAACTTTTACAAACCAAGCTCTAATGATTTAGCAGGTGAAATCAAACAGCAAAAAGACTTAATCGATGAGCTGAAGAAATCAATGAATGAAGCGCAGGGCACGACAAAAGAAAAAGCTTCAACAGCGGAGGAAGCCAAAAACACGCTGAAAGATTTCATTGATACAGTTGAAAGATACAAAGAATATCAAGAAAATCAGAAAAAACTGCTTTTGGCAGCCCAGGATTCAACTCAGCAGCAAATCCACACAGGCCTGGATGCCATCCAAGCTCAGCAAAAGGCGAATCAGTTCAGCGAACGCATGAGCGGACTGGCAACAGGGATAAACCAAGTGAAAACACAGCTTGGGCAAACCAGCACAGTTCTGGCAGCCGCACAGCAAATCAGGGAAGGCCAGGTGCCTCAGCAGGAACTTGGCATGGCAAAAATCCAAAGTGACTTAATCGATCAATATCAGGCCGCTTCTAGACAGGCTGCATTAAACCAAGTATACGGACTCCTTGTTGAGTCTCGCGCAGCGCTTACTGTTGCGAAAGGCGATCCGGAGCCTGATGGAGATGATGGTTCAGATGATGAAGATAAAGATCCAAAGGAAGAAAACCCTGAAGAACTGAAAATAGATCTTGAAAAACAGCGTGAAGAACTGAAAAACATCGCTGCAGACATTCAGGACATTTCGGACAATCTAAAAGAGCCTGAAAAAGAGGAGCCGACGCCAGAGAACCCTGGAACTGAAAAACCGGGAACAGACGAGCCGTCCACTGACAAGCCGGATAATCCAGATGACGGAGGCAGCACCAATCCCGATGATACACAGGGAGACACCGGAAACGATGATAACAGCAGTGATACCGGGAATGACGGACAAACGGACGGCAATACTCAGGATCAAGACCAGCAGCAGGGAACAGACGGTCAGGAGCAGAACGGAGATGCCTCTAATGGTGAGTCAGATAGCGGACAAACCGAAACAGGCACATCTGCTGAACAGACCGCTTCATCAGATTCTGCCCTTCAATTTATCCAGCTGGCAAATGAAGACGGAACCGGCGATTCAGGAGATACCGGAGGCGACGGCGGCACGACTCAGCCTGAGGACGAAGATCAAACAGGAAACGATGAGATTTCTGATATCGCAAAAGCAAAAGAACAGCTCAGCAAAGCGTCTGAGCGAATCAAGCAAATTGAAGAAGAGCTCAAAGAAAAAGAAACTGCCCATAATGAAGAGCTGAAAAAGAAATTAGAAGAACTAAAAGAGCAAATGGATGGTCTTAATGATGAAATTGATGACTTGAAAGACCAAGTAAAGAAGCTAGAAGGTAAACTTGAAAATCTTGAAGCGAAACGGAAGAGGGAGTTCGAAGGGATTTACAGCGCGATTCGCGAGCTTGAAAATAAAGATCAGCTTCAATTCACGGGAGAAATTAATACAGAAAGCATCTCCGCTTTAATGAGATACTATAAATATTTATCTGTTTATGACTCTGTATTATCCGGAACTATCGACAGCACTGCAAAAACCAATGCCATTGACGGTCAGCAAGGCAACGTCAAATCCGTACTGGCTCTCTCACCTGAAGAATCAGCCAGCTGGGAAGCTCTCAAAAACAACACGATGCAAACTGATGAAGACATTAACAGCTTTATCGACGGCATGACCAAATTTGCGGACGAATACAGCGGTTTTATCCGTGACTCTCAAGCAGGTGTTCTCGATGAGCTGACGAAAATCTCTGAAAGTGCCGCAAAAGCGTCAGAACAGCTGGTAACGGGCGCAACACAGGAATCTGCGACGTTCAGTAACGACGGGCTGTCTGGCACAATGGCGCTGAGTGTCCAAGATACGGTCGGCCAGGAAGTGCTGCAAATGTCAGACATGATGGGTTCATTATCTGACCGCCAGTCAGGCATTATCGATTACACAACCAACATGCAGCAAAGCGTCAATGATGTACAGACGAAAGCTGACACCTTAAACAACAACTGGGGGAAAAATGTCGCCTCAACGAAACTCGTGCGCAATGACGTATACGGCATATTGGGAAATACATTAGTAGATGGGCAAAACAACGGCTATGTATATGATTACTTGGCGAATCCGCTTAAGATCAGCGGAGAGGTTCCGGAAGAAAAAACTCAAACGGTGCCGCCGGTTGTCATCCTTGTCATTGTGTTGATCAGCAGTCTGTTAATCGGCTATTTCAGCTCGTATTACCAAAACGCGCCGCTTCTCGTCAAAGGAGCGCTATTCGGAATTCTGAATATCCTTGTCGGATTGATGATCAGCTTGTTCGGTTTGAATATTTATTCATTGCCGGACGATCAAACGATTAAGTGGTCAGTGTTTACGATTCTACTGCTGGTCGCAAGCTCAGCCTTCATCCGTGCGGCATTCAGATTCGGATCGATCCCTGGATGGGTGGCTTCGGCAGCAATGATTCTATTCTACGTCGCACCGCTTATTGATTTGATTATGCCGAACTTTACATTTGAAGATCCGGTATCGAAAGTATATATCGACATCCAGTATGGCACTGGGCATTTGTTTGCAATGGGAATATCGGTTCTGCTGATCATTACGGTGATTGCCGCGGCTCTGCCGCTTATTATCCGGCTGATGGCAGAAAAAACAGCAGAAAGCGATGAAACGTATGAAGCGTAATCGCAGCATGGAAAAGGGGATCATGATTTGTATGCTCTCCTTTTCCCTTTTCATACCCTCTGCCGCCGCTGCCGAAACCGAAGAAAATACAGATGTCGCGCCAAACCAATATGAGAAAAAAGACATTGAAATCGATACGAATTATTTGCATGAAGATACCTACTATGAAGAAAAAACAGAACTGCCTGAAGAACAGAAGGATATCACCTTTGATAAGCCGGAGGATAAGGATGCAGAGCTGTTAAAAGATTTGTTTACATCAACAAATGCCGAGGAATCCAACACGATTGCGGCTCAATCGAAACAGCTTGGGATTACCTTTGCTGAAAAACCAATCACAAAGGCATCATCCACGGAAACAGAAGAAGAACAAGAAACATCTTCTCTGCTGCTTCCGATTATCTATGTCGTGCTGATCCTGCTCGGAATAGCAGGCATTGTGTTCCTCATCCCAAAAGTCACAGCGCAGGAGAACAAAAAGGCATAGGCTCCCGTGCTTGTGTTGAGTAAAAGCGGTACGTACAATAGGAACGGAAGGAGGAGGTTTCCAATGGAACTTTATATCATTACCGGAGCGTCAAAAGGACTGGGTGAAGCCATCGCATTGCAGGCTTTAGAGAAGGGCCATGAAGTCCATGCCTTATCCAGGACAAAAGCTGATGTCTCACATGAAAAACTGACGCAGCATCAAATAGACCTTATCAATCTCGAAGAAGCTGAACAGCAATTTGAATCATTGCTTTCATCCATCAATCCAGATCGTTATTCAGCTATTACCCTGATCAATAACGCTGGAATGGTAACACCGATCAAACGCGCCGGCGAAGCGTCTCTTGATGAACTGCAGCGCCATTATCAGCTGAACCTGACAGCGCCCGTGCTTTTGAGTCAGATGTTTACAAGACGGTTTGCTTCATACAGCGGCAAAAAAACGGTTGTCAACATTACGTCAGGCGCCGCCAAAAACCCATACAAGGGATGGAGCGCGTATTGCAGCTCAAAAGCAGGGCTTGACATGTTTACGAGGACTTTCGGATTTGAACAGGAGGATGAAGAACTGCCGGTGAACATGATTTCTTTCTCACCGGGTGTTATGGACACTGAGATGCAAGCCGTCATCCGTTCTTCATCGAAAAAGGATTTCCACGACATTGAACGATTCCGGAAATTAAATGAAACAGGAAGCCTTCGCAGTCCGGCCTTTATTGCCGATACACTGCTTTCTTTATTAGAAACAGGCGCGGAAAACGGCCGCATTTATGATATAAAAGAGTTTTTGTAGAGCAGAGATTTTCTGCTCTTTTTTTATAAAAAGGCAACAGTCCGCGCACTTTGTTGAACGCCGCATATACTGACTGAAACTCTGCTTTTAGGGTATAACAATGATGATAAGAAGATAAAATGATGTGACATAAGAATTGAGTTTCTCTGCAAATTATGTTAGGATTCTAAAAATATCTAAAGGAGGGGTTTCCATGAGAAAGGTTACATTAATGGATGTTTTCACCCATCCAATTGCACAAAAATATATGCAGCGCTCAGGCGTGGCACATGCGATTGCTTGCGCTTATCATGCATACAGGCTGTCTGTAAAGGCTGGCATCAACCCTGATTTAGCTGCAAAAGCGGCGCTGCTGCATGACATCGGCCATTATGAATGGTATACGGACGGTGAGTGGGATTATGAGAAATACAAACGAAATGACATCCATGCCATCAAAGGGGCGGAACGGGCGCATAAGCTTCTGATTCGGCTTGGCGAGGAACCGAAAGCGGCAAAAGAAATTGCTCTTGCCATTTTGCTTCATACCGATTCCTATTTGCCTGAAGGTGAGTTAGATAAAAACACGCTGCAGCAGATTGTCAAAAAAGCGGACGAACTTGATGAAGAGCCGGGCGGCCACCATCATTACCGTCAAATTGATCCTTCAACTGCACGTCAAAAAATAGAAAAGCTGGACCAATTAATCGACCAAGCCCAGGCATCCATGATAAAGCAAGTATAAGTCCCGCTTTTTACACGGAACAGCGCCAGCTTTCTACGCTGTCTCCGCTTCATCACCATTTCCTTTACACCCGCTTCCAAACATTTTCTCCTAAAATCCCCGCACCCCTCGTTTTATCAGGGAAGCCTGTGTCATTATCCATAATTGCGGCATAAGCTGAGATAAAACATAAAAAGGGGATTGAAGTATGGTCAACCAAGGTAGCCCGCAACTGGTCTCTTTAGTCGATCCTTATGTCTATCAGACCATTAAAAAGCTCATCGGCTCAAGGTTCGTTATACAGACAGTACGAGATACGGTCAGAGGCAGACTGATCGATGTAAACCCTGACCATATCACAATTGAAGGAGCCCGAAAATCTGTTTGTTTGATTAGAATCCAGCACATGATTTCCGTCACGCCAGATTACAGTGAGCGGGTTTAACAGTGCTTGCGCATGAAAAATAGGCGTACATCGGGACGTCCTATTTTTCAGTTAAGCGCTGCAAAAACGCACTGTGATACATCGATTCGTCAAGGTCAAAACCGGCAAATTCCTGATAGCCGCTATCTGAAAAACAAAAAGTGACACCGTACACTGTATAGCTGGAACGGACTGAAGCCTGTTGACGAATACGAAAGTGATAGCCGTCTGCATCTTTTACATATAGCCGTGATTTCCCGGCAAACGGGGCACAGAGCAGTGCTGCCTCACCAAAACATTCGAATCCGGCAATTTTGCCGTTTTGGCCGATATCCAGCAGGATACAATCAATGACTTTAAGCTCCTCTGACCGTACATTTCTGCTCTCTTTCGGATGAAGAAGATGGATATAAACCAGTCCGGAATCTTTATCGTATGTCACAGCCTGCATCACCAACACTCCTTTCATCATATTAAGAGTTCTGATATGAGTTCATTTTTGTTACAATGATGGGGTATAAGTCCTTTTATCTGACACATAAAGAAAAACTAGGAGGAACAAAGCTTGTTGAAATCAAAAGTCCATTTTTGGACATTGCAGATTTTATTTGTTTTGCTGATTATTTACGTAGCAACAAAAGTTTCATTTGTATTTCAGCCGTTTATTGTTTTTATCTCGACACTGTTTTTCCCGATGCTGATTGCGGGAATTTTGTATTTCATTTTTAATCCGGTCGTCCGCCTGCTTGAGAAAAAAATTCCGCGGACATTATCCATTCTATTGATCTACTTACTCTTTATCGGTTTGCTTGCCTTCGTTTCAGCGTCGGTCGGACCTGTTATTACATCGCAGGTTACCGGGCTGTTTAACAATCTTCCTGATTATATAAAACAGATTCAGGCGCTGACAAAAGATTTGTCCCATTCCCAATGGTTTACCTGGATGATGAATCAGGATTATGTATCGATATCAAAAATTGAACAGTCGTTGACAAGCTTTCTCCAAAACCTGCCGCAAAATATCACGTCCAGTTTATCTGCGGTGTTTGGCGTCGTGACAAACATCACGCTTGTTATTATCACTGTTCCATTTATCCTTTTTTATATGCTGAAAGACGGACACCGCTTTCCGAACTTGGCAGTGAAAATTCTTCCGGCTTCATATCGGACAGAAGGCTTGAAGATTTTTAAAGATTTATCCGATACGCTTGCGGCTTATTTTCAGGGACAGCTGTTAATCTGTCTTTTTGTCGGAACAGCGTGTTTTATCGGCTACTTAATAGCCGGGCTGCCGTATGCCCTGATTCTTGGGATTGTCATGGCGATTACCAATATCATTCCTTATGTCGGGCCTTTTCTTGGTGCTGCGCCGGCTGTCATTGTCGGTTTTATGGATTCGCCGGCCAAAGCGCTGTTTGCGATTATTGTGGTTGTCGTTGTTCAGCAGCTTGACGGGAACCTGCTGTCTCCTCTTGTGATTGGAAAGCGGCTGAATACGCACCCGCTTACAATTATTTTGCTGTTGATCGGAGCCGGAAGCTTCGGCGGAATTCTCGGCATGATTTTAGCGGTGCCGGTCTACGCGGTAGTGAAGGCATTCTTCCTGAATATTGTCCGCTTAATCAAACTGCGTCAGCGGTCACGCCTTGAAGAAAACGCAAAGCCCGCTGAATAGGCGGTCACCATTTGCGCCTCTTTGCATATGATGCTGTAAGTCAATGCGGAGGTGGGGAAATGCCTGCGATTGTAGGTCCGATTTATATTATGTCCATATCAGGTGATGCAGCGGCCAGCTTTGGAGATGTGTTTGCGATTTCGCCGAAAAGCGTTGATCATACCGGAGCGGGATCGGGTGCGTTTCAATTAGGTGATTATATAAAGATCAATAATGAACACAGTAAAACCATCCTCAAAGATGCCGATATCATTGATGAAACAGTGTCGTTTAACGGGTAACAGCCTTTTCGGAGAGGCTGTTGCTTTTTTTATTGTATAATATGGTTAGTCTTTGAATAGTGAGGTTATGTTATGAAAATCAGAAAAGCGAATATCAATACGGAAACCGGAATGATCACGGACGTGTATCTGCATGAAAACAGAAAAGAACTGCGCACGCTTGTAGCGGTTCCGCAGCTGGAGTGGAGCACGATCATTTCTTATGAAGAAGATAAAGCATCTCTGCCTGAACGGCTGGAAGCTTCTTTGCGCCGGCATACAGAGGAAGACCCGGCTGGTGAGCTGGCCAAAAAAATCATTCATTGGGTAACAGAAATGTAAACGGCCATTGAAAGTTTAGCTCCTGCCTGATCAGGTGATAATGAAGACAAACAAGACGGGAGGACGAGCTTTTGAGTGATGATAAAATGGATCTCTATTTGCAGCAAGGAATGTATGGGCCCTTGGAGACAAAGCCAGACGAGCGCCATTTGTTTTTAGGCTCATTAAGGGAAAGAGTCCTTTTGGCACTGACGAAAGGACAGGTGCTCAGAAGCAAACCGTATGAAGAAGCGGAACACGCACTCAAAAACAGCAAAAACATCACTCTTTTGATTAATGGAGAGCTTCAGTACCAGTCTTACTCTCCCTATATCCAAATGGCGAACCGGAACGGAGTGAACTTCAAGATCGTATCTGATCTTCAGTTTCATACGCCTTTAGGCCTTGTGATTGCGGCTGATATCGCTATGAATCGTGAATTGATATATGTTCAGGACGACATTTTTAACCGGTCAGTGCTGAAACCTTAAGAGACAAACGGATCGTTTGTCTTTTTGTTCATGGCAATTCACTTACAACTGGAGATAAGATATAATGTTCTCATACTGATGGCGGGGAGGCCGGCTATGAAAAAAGCACTTATTTGTATTGATTATACGAATGATTTTGTGGCGAGTGACGGAAAATTGACCTGCGGGGAGCCCGGCAGAATGATTGAAGAGGCGATCGTCAATTTGACCGAAGAATTCATCACAAACGGTGATTACGTCGTATTAGCAGTAGATTCTCATGATGAAGGGGATCAATATCACCCTGAAACCCGTCTTTTTCCTCCGCATAACATAAAAGACACGGAAGGAAAAGATCTGTACGGAAAGCTTTTGCCTCTATATCAGAAACATGAACATGAACCAAATGTTTACTACATGGAAAAAACGAGATATTCTGCTTTTGCGGGTACTGATTTAGAGCTCAAACTCAGAGAGCGGCAGATTGGCGAGCTGCATCTTGCCGGCGTCTGCACAGATATTTGTGTGTTGCATACAGCGGTTGACGCATACAACAAAGGTTTCCGGATTGTTGTGCATAAACAGGCTGTTGCCAGCTTTAATCAGGAGGGGCACGCATGGGCTCTTTCCCATTTTGCAAACAGCATCGGAGCGCAAGTGGCAGAGTAAGGAAGGGGAAAAACAGTGTTAGAGTACGGATTTAAAGATGACAGCCTGTCATTACATACAGACCTTTATCAAATCAACATGGCAGAAACTTACTGGAGAGACGGCATTCATGAAAAGAAAGCGATTTTTGAGCTTTTTTTCAGAAGGCTTCCGTTTGAAAATGGCTATGCGGTTTTTGCGGGCTTGGAAAAAGCAATCGAATACTTGGAAAATTTCAAGTTTACGGATAGCGACCTGAATTATTTACAGGATGAACTCGGGTATCATGAAGATTTTATTGAATATTTGCGCGGTTTATCTTTTACAGGTTCTCTTTACTCCATGAAAGAAGGAGAGCTCGTCTTTAACAATGAGCCGATTATGAGGGTGGAGGCCCCCTTGGTAGAAGCACAGCTGATTGAAACGGCTTTGCTCAACATTGTGAACTACCAAACATTAATCGCAACAAAGGCTGCCCGGATTAAAGGCGTCATCGGCGATGAAGTCGCACTTGAATTTGGAACAAGACGGGCGCATGAAATGGATGCGGCTATGTGGGGAGCGAGAGCAGCCTTAATCGGCGGCTTCAGCGCAACAAGCAATGTAAGAGCTGGAAAGCGCTTTAATATCCCGGTATCCGGCACGCATGCGCATGCGCTTGTGCAGGCTTACCGCGATGAATATACAGCTTTCAAAAAATACGCGGAAACGCATAAGGATTGTGTCTTCTTAGTCGACACGTATGACACGCTTCGTTCAGGCATGCCGAATGCGATTAGAGTTGCTAAGGAATTCGGAGACCGCATCAACTTCATTGGCATCCGCCTGGACAGCGGCGATTTGGCGTACCTGTCAAAAAAAGCCCGGAAAATGCTTGATGAAGCAGGGTTTACAGACGCGAAAGTCATTGCTTCAAGTGATTTGGATGAGCACACCATTATGAATTTAAAGGCTCAGGGAGCGCGCATTGATGTCTGGGGTGTCGGTACGAAGCTGATTACCGCCTATGACCAGCCGGCTCTCGGCGCAGTTTACAAGCTCGTTGCCATTGAAGAAGACGGGAAAATGGTCGACACGATTAAAATTTCGTCCAATCCTGAAAAAGTGACGACACCGGGCAGAAAGAAAGTATACCGCATTATCAATCAGTCCAATCATCATTCTGAAGGCGACTATATTGCGCTTTATGATGAGCAGGTGAATGATCAGAAGCGGCTCAGAATGTTCCACCCGGTTCATACATTCATCAGCAAATTTGTCACGAATTTTTATGCGAAGGATCTTCATGAGCTGATTTTTGAAAAGGGTATTCTTTGCTATCAAAACCCTGAGATCTCAGACATACAGCAGTATGTGCAGGATAACCTCAGCCTGCTGTGGGAGGAATATAAGAGAATCAGCAAGCCGGAGGAATACCCGGTTGATTTAAGCGAGGACTGCTGGAGCAATAAAATGCAGCGGATCCACGAAGTGAAAAGCAGACTTGATGAAGAGCTTGAAGAAGAATAAAGAAAACTGGCCATTCGTTCGCGAAGAGGCCAGTTTTTCTTTGTGAATATATTATTTTTCATGTTTAGACAATTTTCGTCAAATTATTTGATATACTTAGGGGTGAAAGCCGCGCGCATTGTAAGGGGGATAAACCAATGAGGGTGTTTGTTGCAAGACAGCCTATTTTTAATAGAAAAGAACAGGTTGTTGCTTATGAACTGCTGTATAGAGAGAGTGAAGAGAATGTGTATAGCGCTAAAGACGGCGATCAGGCAACAACAGATTTGGTGATCAACAGCTTTTTAAACATCGGTATTGAGAAACTGACGGAAGGGAAACGCTGTTTTGTTAATTTTACGGAAAGCCTGATGTTCTCGAATCTTCCCACCTCCTTCAATCCGAAACAGCTTGTCATTGAGATCCTTGAAGATATACCGATCACGCCGGCCCTCATCTCAAGATGCAGAGAGCTGAAAAAAATGGGGTATATGCTGGCGCTCGATGATTTTTATGCCATAAATCCGCAAAATGAAGACTTACTGGAAAAGCTCATGAGCTATATTGATATATTGAAAATTGATTTTCTCAAAACAACACGAATGGAACGCAGAAAAATTTTGCAAACCTACGGCTGCAGCGGTTTGATTTTTTTAGCGGAAAAAGTAGAGACCCGAAAAGAATATAAACAGGCAGCCCAAGACGGATTTCAATTATTCCAGGGCTACTTTTTCAGCGAGCCGCGCATTATCAGCGGGCATGATCTGTCGACTCATTTCTATTCTTATTATGAACTGCTTAACGAATTGAGCAAAGAACAGCCTAACATAAAACGTGTGACAGAGTACATAGAGCGGGATTTATCCCTGTCCTATCAAATCTTAAAATTTTTAAACTCATCCCACAGCCGACTGAGCCAGAAAATTGAAAGCATTCAACAGGCCATTATGCTGCTTGGGTTTAATGAAATCAAACGGTGGATATACATTCTTTCCTTTAAGGATTTAAGCAGAAAAGGGAATTCCAGCAAGCACGAAATCATTAAGATTTCTTTGATGAGAGCTAAGCTTTGTGAACTGCTGGCGAGAAAAACAGCCCGGCCGCAGCCTGCTTCTTATATGCTGATCGGAATGTTTTCTCTCATAGACACCCTGCTGCACAGAGAAATAGAGGATATTATTCAAGAATTGCCTTTAAAAGATGAAGTCGGGCAAGCGTTATTAGGCCATCAAAACGACTACTACCAAATGCTTGAGCTTGTGAAATTAATTGAAAGCAACAACTGGGACACCTGCACAGAATTAGGAAAAGAACTGGACAAAGAAGAAGCGTATGAATGTTATCTTGAGGCTCTGGAGTGGTGTCATAAGCTTATGGACGCAAAGTGATTGCGGTCTTCTGACCACCGCAAAGCAAGAATCATTCGGCTTTGCGTCCCGATGAGGCTGATGTAGATGCCGTCGGGATTAAAGACCGCGTCCACTTCATGCCGGACGCCCATTTGTTTGATCAGGCGCTTTACAGTTTGTTTATCTGACTGCTCGGCTGCGGTCAGGATGCGGCGCGAGAGCTCCCGCGAGCCCGCAATGCGGCCTAAAACGAGCTGGGCATCGGCGAACAGCCCTGCGGCCTCTCTCGCTGAACGGATAAAGGTATCTGTTTGGACAGCGGGAGCAGGCGGGCGGCGAATCTCATACGGATAGGCGTAAAACCAAGGATAATGATATCTCATGGGAGCACCTCACACAAAAGGATGTTTCTATATGTATAGATCTCAAATAGCCGAATATGACAAAGCGAAAAGGCCACAACTTTAGCGTTGCGGTCTTTTCGGTGTTTGTCGGTCAGGATACGCCAAGAATCGCATATTTAATTTTGAAAATACGGTATGAAGGACTATAGTCTTGCTTAGTGAAAATGCGAAACACGTTAAAATCAAGGGAATTAAGAATCTTTCTCAATTTCAGGGGAAAGAAACGCTCCTCTGCATAGAAATATAGTCCTGTTCTCATTGTGATCCCTTTGAGCACAAGGACCCATTGATATTTGCGGTGTCACGCAGGACTTTTTTGTATACTTTTCGGTGAAAAATAAGCCAAAAGCAGATACACTATTAGTAACAGATCAAATACCTAGGACTCGTTCACCATACACAATTCATTGATCTTTCAAAAAAAGGAGTGTGGAAACGATGGAAAAGAAACTTGAAGAAGTAAAACAATTGTTATTCCGACTCGAACTTGATATTAAAGAAACAACAGATTCATTACGAAACATTAACAAAAGCATTGATCAGCTCGATAAATACAATTACGCAATGAAAATTTCGTAAAAAAGACTTGGAAACAAGTCTTTTTTTTCGTTCTACCCATACAATAAATGGATAAAGTATTATATGATTGTTAAATAACGAAAAACCTGCTGTCCTTTGGATAGCCCATTTAGTAAAATGGAAGGGGAGGGGGGAAGTCGTTATTGAGCAGATATGTTTAGATTCTGTCCGAATCAAGGAGATAATGAAGGAGATTGTTAAGCAAAACATATTTAACGAAGATTTGTCGCAACTTCTTTACTCATTTATTGATTCTAAAGAAACATTCTCCTTTGCTGAATCCGCAATCTTACATTATGTTGTTTTTGGAGGGGAGAATTTAGATGTTGCAACAAGGCTAGGCGCGGGAATAGAAATTCTTATTCTTTCATCAGATATTATGGATGATCTTGAAGATGAAGATAATCACCATGCATTATGGATGAAAATTAATCGCTCAGAGTCTTTAAATGCAGCACTTTCCTTGTATACAGTAGGATTAACGAGTATTTATTCATTAAATATCAATCCTTTAATTTTTAAATATGTTTTAAGATACGTAAACGAGGCCATGCAAGGTCAACATGACGATATCACTAATAAATCTAAAACAGAAGATGAAAGTTTAGAAGTAATTAGATTAAAATGTGGAAGTCTGATTGCACTAGCAAATGTAGCAGGTGTTTTATTGGCTACAGGAGAATATAATGAAACAGTTGAAAGATATTCCTACTATAAAGGGATTATAGCTCAAATTTCTGGAGACTATCATGTTCTTTTATCCGGAAAACGCAGTGATATTGAAAAAAAGAAACAAACACTGATTTACTTATATCTTAAGCGATTATTTAATAATGCTTCGGAAGAATTATTATACTTATTTTCACATAAAGATTTATATTATAAAGCATTGT